>NZ_CP080492.1:2400000-2736291 GCF_019464495.1 Leucobacter luti
TGCCCCTGGCAACACCGGCACAATCGCGACGACCCGGAAGCCGCCAGCTTCGGTCGGCCCTACGCTCAGCTCGCCGCCGAGCGCGGCGACTCGCTCACGCATGCCACGGATACCGTGTCCACTGGTGTCTGCGGTGAGAATTGCAGCGCCGGAGGCCTGGGCCGGTGCCACGTTTTCGATCGTGATGCGAAGGCGGGCTGGCGCTCCAGCAACGGCAGCAGGCGCCGCTGCCAGTTCCACGCTGGTCTCAGCGCCCGGCGCGTGTCTGGCCGCATTGCCGAGCGACTCCTGCGCCACCCGATAGACAGCGAGTTCGCACACTGGATCGACGCCGGAGCGCACGTGCGCCGGCACCCGATCGACGAGTTCGGCGCGGGACCGGGCAACGAGTTCAGGCAATTGCGCGAGTCCAGGCTGCGGCGCCTGCTCGGCGTCGTTGTCGGCGCGCAGCACACCGAGAAGTGAGCGCATCTCGCCCAGTGCGGTTCGGGCGGTCGCGGCGAGCGCGTCGAATTCGTCGGCGACCTCGTGGCTCAGCTCGGGGTAGCGATAGCGGGCACTGGCGGCCTGCACCTGGATCACTGACATGCCGTGTGCCACAACATCGTGCATCTCGCGCGCGATCCGGGTCCGCTCTTCCACGACCTGGCGGCGGGCGAGCTCCAACTCGGAGATTTCTTTCACTGCCGCAAGCTCGCCGCGAGTGGTGCGGATTGCGCGCACGAGTGTCGCGCCTCCGATGACCGCAACGAAGAGTGCGAGGCTCACAATCAGATTCGCGATGACAGGCCCGACGGGAATATCCGAGCCGAAGGCCGACGCGACGCCACTGGCGGTGATGCCGACGATCACGGCGGCGCTTGCTGCAGCGATCCACTGTCCGTGCAGTGAGGCCGCAGCGAGCACGAAGAGCGTGGCCAGCAGCGTGGCGACCGGGATCGGCCACGGCGCCGTCGGGGTGGGCTGCGCGAGTGTCACTACGCTGAGCCCGGCAATCGCGACCAGGGTGAGTGCCCAGCGGGGGAAACGTGGCGACAGCAGCACGCCGAGGGATTGGGCGAGGCCACACGCGAGACTCGAAGCAACGGGCATGCCGTACACCGTGGCTCCGAGCGATGCGGTCACCGCAAGCAGCGCGAGCGCAGCAGCAACGGCGCCGGCCCACACCCACGGGGTCAGGCGTCGCGAGAGGAACATGCGGCAAGGCTACCGCGCCGAGCCTCACCGCAACGGGGGCAGCGCCACGATCACCCAAAACTGAGGCTTGCGTGGCAATCTCCCATCTGGATAGGGTTATTGACGGTATCCCTACGACCCGGAGAGGAGAAGATCATGGAACGCATCAACCGCATCGCATTTGATCTTCCTCGTCCGGGCGCCCCGCTGACCGGACATTAGTTCTCACGCGGCCCGCCATCTGGCCCGCCGCACACCTTTTGTTTCCAGCCTCTTCCGCACCTCTTCGCGTGCGCATTCTTTTCAGGGATCATGACTGTTTTTCACGCTTCACCCTCGTCTGCTGACGATCACGAACCCGTTCCGGAACCCGGGACGGCCCCTCGCTTGTCCACGGCACGTGCGCTCGCGCGGCTGTTCCCTTTCGCCCGCCCGGCGCTGCCCCGCCTCATTGGTGGTGCGCTGGTCGGGCTCGGAGCCGCTGTCGCGAGCCTGCTGATTCCGCTCGTGCTGCAGTGGGCCGTCGACGGACCCATCACCTCGGGAAACCGCACGCAGATCCTGTGGGCCACGCTCGCGGTGCTCGCCCTCGGAGTGGTCGAGGCGCTGATGGTGTTCTTGCGCCGTCGCTTCGTGATGACTCCGGCCGCGGGGATCGAGTATCGAGTGCGGCAGGCGTTTTACGAGCGACTGCAACAGTTGCCGGTCGCGTTCCACGATCGATGGCAGTCGGGGCAGCTGCTGAGCCGCATGATGCAGGACATCGGTACGATCCGGCGCTGGTTGGCGTTCGGGCTGATCCTGCTGCTCATCAATGTGCTGACGATCGTGATCGGCTCAGTCCTGCTGTTTCGCTGGCACTGGGCGCTCGGCGCCGTCTTCGTGGCGTGTTCGATCCCGCTCTGGATCCTGGGCTACCGCTTCGAGCAGCGCTACGGCGTGCTCTCGCGGCGCAGCCAGGATCAGTCCGGCGATCTCGCGACTGCGGTTGAGGAAAGTGTGCACGGGATTCGTGTGCTGAAGGCCTTCGGGCGCGGAAGCCACGCGCTCTCGCAGTTCACACGCCGCGCAGAGACGCTGCGCAAGACGGAAATGCGCAAGGCGAGCGAGATGGGCCTGCTCTGGTTCTCGCACGAGCTGGTGCCGATCCTCGCCCTCGGTGCCTGCTTCATCACAGGCGTCTGGCTTGCTGTGCACGGCCTCCTGACCGTTGGTGAGCTGTTCGCGTTCTTCGCTATGGCTGCTGCGCTGCAGTGGCCCATGTCTTCGCTCGGCTACCTTTACTCGCTGCTGATTGATACGCGGACCGCGACGGATCGCGTCTTCGATGTGTTCGACGCACCGGTCACGATCACGGATCCGGCCACGCCTCGCACCATCACGGAGCCACGCGGCGAGCTCGCGTTCCGGGGTGTTCGCTTCCACTACCCGGACGCGGCGGGTGCGCCCGATCTGCTCACGGGGGTCGACCTCGTGCTGCGGCCGGGCGAGACGATGGCTGTGGTGGGCACCACTGGGAGTGGGAAGACGACACTCACCACGTTGCCGACTCGGCTGTTCGACGTGACAGGTGGTGCGGTGGAACTCGACGGCGTCGATGTGCGCGAGTTGCGGCTCGAAGAATTGCGCCGCAGGATCGGCGTCGCGTTTGAAGAGCCGATCCTGTTTTCCGCCTCGGTGCGTGAAAACGTGCTGCTCGGGCGAGCGGATCTCGATCCGATGAGCCCAGAAGCTGACGCAGTGCTCGCTGAGGCGCTTGACGTTGCGCAGGCCGGCTTCGCGACTGAGCTGCCTGACGGCGTTGACACCGAAGTGGGGGAGGAGGGGCTGTCGCTCTCCGGCGGGCAACGGCAGCGACTCGCGCTCGCGCGCGTGGTGGCGGCTGCCCCCGACGTGCTCGTGCTCGACGATCCGCTGTCTGCTCTCGATGTCGACACTGAAGCGCTCGTCGAGGCTGCGCTGCGGCGCGTGCTCGCCAACACCACGGCGCTGATTGTGGCGCACCGTCCTTCGACGGTGGCGATGGCGGATCGGGTCGCGGTGCTCTGGGATGGCCGGATTGAGGCCGTCGGCACTCACGCTGAGCTGCTGCGTGAGAACGAGCACTACCGCTACTTGATTGCAACGATTGACCAGACGGAGGACCGCGCATGAGCCCCGAGACCGTTCGCGGTACCCGCGGCGAAGACCGCGACCAGTACACCAGAGAGGAAAGCCGTGCCATCCGGCGCCGCTCGTTGCGCCTGCTTGGCTCGATCCTCAAACCGCTGAAGCTCCTGATTCTCCTCACGGCGATCGTGATCGTCGTATCCACCGCAATGCGCGCGATCGGGCCGACGCTCATCGCTTTTGGCATCGATGAGGCACTCCCGCGCGCTGTTGACCAGGGCGACTGGGGGCCGGCTATTGGAGTGGGTCTCGCGTTCCTCGTTTCGGGCGGTGTCGGGGCGGCATTCGTCGGCTGGTATGTCGTGCTCATCGCCAAGCTCACACAGGCCGTCATGATGGAACTGCGCACCCGGATCTTCCGGCACACTCAGCGCCTCAGCCTCGAGTTCCATGAGGGCTATACCTCCGGCCGCATCATTGCGCGGCAGACGAGCGATCTTGAGTCGATCCAGGAGCTGCTTGACGGCAGCCTGAACGAGCTCATTGACGCAATCTTGATTGGCAGTTTCACGCTGCTCATGCTGTTCTTGATCGATTGGCGCAGCGGTCTCGTGCTCCTTGGCATGGGGATTCCGCTCGTGATCCTCATGCGCTGGTTCGTGGTGGAATCGCAGAAGGGCTTCCGCTCGACGCGCGTTGTCAGCGCACGGCTCATCGTGCAGTTCGTCGAAACCATGACCGGGATCCGTGCCGTGCAGGCGTTCCGTCGTGAGAAGCGCAACCGCGACGAATTCGCGCGGGTATCTGACGATTACCGGCGTGCGAATCTCCGTGTGTTCCGACTCTTTGGCGTGCTAGATCCCGGCCTGATCCTGCTCGCGAATGTGACGATCGCGATCGTGCTGTTCTGGGGAGCGCTGCGCGTGATCGACGGTGGCCTCGCCATTGGCGTGCTGCTTGCCACGGTGCTGTACGTGCGCAACTTCTTCGGACCGATCGAAGAGGTGGCCATGTTCCTGAACTCCTATCAATCGGCCACCGCGGCACTCGAGAAGGTGTCGGGCGTGCTCGAAGAGGATCCGTCGGTGCAGGATCCAGCGGTGCCAGCGAGCCTCCCTGAGGCCCGTGGCGAGCTGGAGTTTGCAGACGTGAGCTTTGGCTACGGCGCCGGCCGGACCGTGCTGACCGACTGCTCACTCGTGATCCCCGCGGGCCAGACCGTCGCGCTCGTTGGGACGACCGGCGCGGGGAAATCGACGCTGGCGAAGCTCGTGGCGCGGTTCTACGATCCGACTCAGGGCAGTGTTTCCCTGGACGGAGTGGACCTGCGTGAACTGGATCCGGCTGATCTGCGCCGTGCCATCGTGATGGTGACCCAGGAGGCGTACCTGTTTAGCGGGACAGTGGCCGAGAATATTGCGCTGGGGCGGCCCGATGCGACCGTTGCGGAGATCCGTGCGGCTGCGACGGCCGTCGGAGCACACGAATTCATCTCCGCACTCCCCGAGGGCTACGACACGGACGTGAACAAGCGCGGTGGGCGAGTTTCAGCCGGCCAGCGGCAACTAATTTCCTTTGCGCGCGCCTTCCTCGCTGATCCGCGCGTGCTGATCCTGGATGAGGCGACGGCGTCGCTGGATTTGCCGAGCGAGCGGCTCGTGCAGGATGCACTGCAGCGGCTGCTCGCGGATCGCACGGCAATCATCATCGCGCACCGACTCTCGACGGTCGCGATCGCCGATCGGGTGCTCGTGATGGAGCACGGCCGAGTGGTAGAGGACGGCAGCCCGGCCACGCTGATCGCGGCTGGCGGGCGCTATGCCGCGCTCAATGCAGGGTGGGAGGCGTCGCAGGCGTAGGCCTCATCGCGGGGGCGCCTGCGCTCCCGTGATCCCGCTCCCGTGATCCCGCTCCCGTGATCCCGTGCGAGAGCATCCTTCGTGCCCGTGCCCGTGCCCGTGCCCGTGCCCGTGCCCGTGCCCGTGCCCATCCCCATCCCCATCCCCATCCCCATCCCCATCCCCATCCCCATCCCCATCCCCATCCCCATGCTCCCTGTGCCCATCCTGCTGTGAGCGCAAGTGGTCGAATACCCCGGTCTATTCAGCCACTTGCGCTCACACGACGGGGCGAGCGGGGCGAGCGGGGGTGCAGGGTGCACGGGGCACGGGGCAGGGGGCAGGGGGCAGGGTGCACGGGGCAGGCTGCAGGGTGCAGGGGTCGGCCGGGTGTGGGGCTTGCGGGTGTGAAGGGCGCGGGGGCGCGCTCCGCGTCGTCGCGCGTTCAGTGCGCGGCGAGGCGGAACGGGGCCGGCGGGAACGCGACGCCGAGCGCGGCGTCAGCAAGCACTCGGCCGATCGCAGGCGCAAACTTGAAGCCGTGGCCGGAGAACCCGGCTGCAACCGTGATCGGACCTACTCGATCGAGCACGAAGCGCCCGGAGGCCGTTGACGTGTAGGTGCAACTGATCTCCGCAGCCGTGTCTGGATCGAGGCCGGGGAACCACTCCGCCACATAGTCGCGGAGCGCGGCGCGCGCGAGGTCCGGAGCACGAAAGCGGCGATCGTCGGGATCGACTTCGTCACCCACAGCGTGGAACCCGACTTTGACTCCTTCACCGGGCGTGAGCATTCCGTAGACCGACCCGGTGCGTGCTCGGGCGCCGTCGCTGTCCTCGTCGCGATCCTGCATGCTGCGCACATGGTTGAACGAGGGCCACCAGGTCTCGGCCCCTGGCTCCCGGAACCGCGGCTGCGGCTGAAAGTGAGCGGGGTGTTCCTCAGTGACGGTGAGCTGTGGCAGAACCACGTGATCTCGCAGCAATTCGCGGCTCCACGCACCAGCGGCGACCACGACCCCGCTGGCCTGGAGCTGGAACGATTCTCCTGCCGCGTTCGCTCCGCTCACCACGGCGCCGCCTTCTGTGAGCGTGATCTCCGCGACGCGGTGCTCGAAGCGAAGGTCTGCGCCGTGCCTGCTGGCCTCTGCGGCAAAGACCTCGAGTGCCGTGGCCGCGTGCACACGCCCAGCGTCACGGTTCACGAGGACCGCACCCTCGAAGCGCATTCCGGGCCAGCGAGCGGCCGCCTCGTCCGGCGTGATGATCTCGGTTGCTGCACCCCGCGCCAGAAGGGCAGCGTGAGCGTTCGTGACGGCCGTTGGATCGCCGTGGGTGACGAGCCCGCAGAGCGTGAGGAGCTGTT
The DNA here is from genome assembly GCF_019464495.1 of Leucobacter luti. Taxonomy (NCBI): domain Bacteria; kingdom Bacillati; phylum Actinomycetota; class Actinomycetes; order Micrococcales; family Microbacteriaceae; genus Leucobacter; species Leucobacter luti. The sequence continues at coordinate 2,406,489 of NZ_CP080492.1, forward strand.
CGCCTGAGGCCTCAGCGAGCTCACCCCAGAGGGCGAAGGCCTCGTCGTAGAGATCCAAGTAGAGCTCTTCGTCATACGCGTTGTTCATGTTGCGCGTGGCGCCGTGTGAGGCGCCGCGGGTGTGACCCCTGCCGAATCGCTCGAGCAGCACGACGCTGCGGCCGCGCAACGCGAGCTGCCAGGCTGCGGCGAGGCCCATGACGCCCCCGCCCACGACGATGTGGTCGAAGCGCTCGCTCACGGGGCGGCCCTAGGCGCTTTCCCTCGGCGCGGAGGAATCGCCGCGGGGGTCCAGGTGAGCCGCAGAAGTTTCAGCGGAAGTATCCGGTTCGTTCGACTGGAGCGCTGCTCCAGCTTCGACGGCTTCGTCCTCGACGATGCTGTCGGGAGTGCGCTCTCGATTGCGCCAGTCGTAGATGCTCTCCGACGCGGTATCGCGCGGACGCGAGAGGAAAATGATGGAGAGAGAAACCCCGATCAGCGCCGCAAAGATCGCTGCCAGCCAGGGCCAGATGCCCAGCACGAAGAGCACGGCAAACGGCACTGCGAAGAAGAGCAGACGCAGCACGGTGTATACGATCCAGGCGGTGCGGGGGTTATTCACGCGCCCGAGTCTACCCGGGGCTCCTGCGCTCGGGCTGAAGTGAACGGCTGATGTCCAGCGGGTCGTGAGCGGCGACGAGTACCATGAGGAGTATGGTGCGATTCGTGATTATCGGTATCGTCATCGCCGTGGCGTTTACGCTGTACGCGCTCGTTGACGCGGCGATGACTGATGGATCGCGTGCCCGCGGCGTGAGCAAGCCGGTCTGGGTGCTGATCGTTGTCGTCCTGCCCGTGATCGGCGGTGTGCTCTGGTTCCTCATCGGCAAGGGGCAGCCACGTCCGCCCGTACGGCAGTCCGCTCCAGATGATGACCCACGGTTCACGGCGACTCGCTTGTCGGATGCTGATCTCGACGCGCACATGCGCGATCTGGAAGACCGCCTGCGTGAGCTCGACAGTGAAACCTTCCCGGGTGAAGAGCCGGTAAACCCGGTCCAGCCGTCGCAGGATCGCAGTGAGGCGAGCGACACCGACGCTGCTGACGCTCCGGAAACTGAGCGGCCAGCGATGACGGATGATCCGACCGAACAGCCGAAGGCCCCCGAGCCCGGCCCGCGCGACCCCGATCGGCGCGAGGGCGGCACTCGAGCCGATGGCGACGCACCGAAACCGTGAGCGCTGCTCCTGCTCCGGCCTCGATCTTTGCGGTTGAACTCCTCGGGGAGCTGATCCGCCGCGGCGTTCGTGACGTCGTCGTGTGCCCGGGCTCCCGCTCTCAGGCTCTCGCGCTCGCGGCCGCCGCGGCTGAACGCTCCGAAGCGATCCGCCTGCACGTGCGGCTCGACGAGCGCTCAGCGGGCTTCTTCGCGCTCGGCATCGCGCGCGAAACCGGGATCCCCGCACCCGTGATCGTGACGAGCGGTGGAGCGGTGGCGAATCTCTTGCCCGCAGCGCTCGAAGCATACGAGGCCCGCGTCCCAATGCTGCTCCTCACTGCGGACCGTCCAGCGGAATTGCGCGGGATCCGGAGCAATCAGACCACCGCTCAGCCGGGCCTGCTGCGCGCAACGCGGCTCATGCTCGACGTGCCTGCGCCTGAGTTTTCGGAGAGCGGCGACCTGCGACGAGACGGTGTGCGGGATCCCGGCGTGCTTGCGTCGCGGGCGCTCGCCGCAGCCACCGGTGCGCCTGGCGCGGCCCCCGCAGGCCCCGTGCACCTCAACCTCGCATTCCGCGAGCCGCTCTCCGGCACCGCCGGTTTCGACGCAATGATTGCTGACGGCTTCGCCGCGGCGCGTGAAGAAGCCGTGGCGGGCACCGCGCTGCGCGCTGATCCGCACCCCGGCTTTGACCGGAGCGAGCGCTACGAACACGGTGGCGACGCCCTCACCGTCGTGATCGCTGGCGCCGACGCTGGACCCGAGGCTGAGGCGTTCGCGCACGCGGCTGGAGCTCCGCTGCTCGCGGAGGTGGTGAGCGGCGCGCGCTTTGGGCGTGAGACGATCACGGGCTACGCGACGCTGCTCGATGACCCGGAGATCGGCGGGCTGACCGAGCGTGCCGTCGTGTTCGGCCACCCGACGCTGACGCGCCAGGTCACCGCGCTGTTGCTGCGTGAAGACGTTGAGGTGATCGTGGTTGATCCACACACCGGCCCGGGGTTGACCACGTGAACCCGGGCAATCGAGCTCGCATTGTGCGCGAGGCGACGGTGGCCGAAGGGTTCAGTCCGCGCACCCTGCACCGGTGGCTCGGGCTCTGGGTGCTCCCCGATCGGGAGCTGCAACGCGCGCGCACCACTGTGCACGAGCCAGATCTCTCCGCCGCGACCGCCACGGGGTACAAGGAGCGCAACGCATATGCGCGCGCTGAGGTCGCCACGATGCGCGAGCCGATCACGCGCGAGTTGCTTGCGGAGTCGGTGTGGCGCGCCACTTGGCCGCACGACCGCCTCGTGCTCGCGGCCTCACGTCTCGTGCGTGTGCTTGACGCGCTCGCTGCCGGTCGCAAGCTCACCGTGCACGCGAACCGCGGGCTCGCGGGGATCGATGGCACGATCGCGACGGCAATCGGCGTTGCGGCTGCGAGTCAAGGGGACGCCGATCCTGCGCGTGCGGCCGGAATTACCCGCGTGCTCATCGGCGACCTCGCCCTGCTCCACGACGCTGGGTCGCTGCTGCTGCCAGAGGGGAGACAGCGATCCGGATCCAACTCATTGTGGGGAACGATGGCGGCGGGACGATCTTTGACGGACTCGAGGTTGCGGGCGCCGCAGATCGCGAGGCCTTCGACCGCGTGATGTTTGCGCCGCAGCGCGTGGCGCTTGCAGAGCTCGCCGCTGCCTACGGCTGGGAATACCGCAGAATTGAAACTCGCAGCGAACTCGAGCGACTGCTGACCGAACCGGTGACCGGGCCGTGCCTGGTCGAGGCCCCGCTCGCACGCTAGCGCTGCTTGCGTGCCTGGCTCGTCGGCCCCGGCCTGCCCTGCCCTGTCCTGCTCTGCCCTGACCGGCCCGCCCTGCGCCGGTCCGCGACTCGCTGCAGCCACATTCCTTTCGGAAGCGTCGCGCTGACCGCGCCCAAGCCATACAGTGGGGTGCACAACAGGGGAGATGACGATGGCGCACAAGTTCTGGACCGACGACGTGACCGAGCTCTTGCGAGTGCGGAAGGAGTTCTCGCTGCGCGAGGTTGATCCCGGATCGACCCCTGGCACGAATGCCAACAAGCGGGGCGGTCAAGCCGAACTTGCCTGGTCTGCACAGGAAGTGCGCGAGCTCCAGGAGAAACTCTTTGCCCAGAGTCGCGTGGGAGCTCGTGACCGTGTGCTTGTGGTGCTGCAGGCGATGGACGCTGCGGGCAAGGGCGGCATCGTCAACCACGTCTTCGCCCAGCTGGAACCATACGGCCTCGCCCTCGCGGCGTTTAAGGCGCCGACCGAAGAAGAGCGGGCCCATGATTTCTTGTGGCGGGTTGAGCCGCACGTGCCGGGTCCCGGTTTGATCGGGTTGTTCGACCGATCCCACTATGAAGATGTCTTGATCCAGCGCGTTCGGAGTTTTGCGCCTCCGGAGGAAATCGAGCGCCGTTACGGTGCGATCATTGATTTTGAACGTCGGATCGCAGACGACGGAGTCAGGATCGTCAAGATCATGCTGCACATTTCTCCGGAAGAGCAGGCTGCGCGCCTGCTCGATCGGCTGGGCGACCCGGAGAAGCACTGGAAGTACAACGCTGGCGACGTGGACGAGCGCCTCCTGTGGCCTGAATACATGGATGCGTTCCAGCTCGCGATCGAGCGCACGGCCGCCCCGCACGCACCCTGGTACGTGGTCCCGGCAAACGCAAAGTGGTACGCCCGGGCAGCGGTGCAGCGGATTGTGATCTCAGAGCTGCAGCGGATCGGGCCAGAGTGGCCGGCGGTCGACTTCGACGTTGCCGCAGAGCGTGCTCGGGTCGAGGCGACGCTGGGCCTGAGCTGGCCGAACTAGCGTTTGCCCCGCAGCACGCTACGCCGCAAACGCCTCAGTGACCGGACGGAATTTTGAGACGGTCTCGCCGAACTCATGCTCCGGATCTGATCCCACCACGATCCCTCCGCCTGCACTCGCGGTGACAGAGCGCACGCCGGTGGTCGGGTCAGTGGCGCCGAGCTGGGCACAGCGCAGCGCGATCACCCACTCGCCGTCGCCGGCTGCGTCGATCCAGCCGACGGCTCCGGAGTAGCGACCACGATCGAACGGCTCGAGTTCGGCAATTGCGGCGACCGCAGCGGCGGTCGGCGTGCCCGCGACTGCTGCGGTGGGGTGCAGCGCACCGACGAGCTCGATCGCGGAGCTGTGCTCGTCCAGGCTCGCGCCGAGGTCAGTCGCGAGATGCCATACGTTTGGCAGCTGGAGCGGAAACGGCTCCTCGCTCGTCCGCAGCTCGCGCACATGAGGCGACAGCGCGGTTACGCGCTCTGCACGGCAAATGCGTGCTCGTGCTGTTCTTTGCTGCTGGTCAGCAACTCGTCGCGCGCTTGCGCATCGCGCTGGGGCGCGTCTGCGTGGCGCGCACGGGTACCCGCGAGGACACGTGCTGAGACGGCGCCGTTGGTTGAGCGGATGAGTGTTTCCGGGCTCGCCCCGATCATGCCGTCTACTGCGAAGGTCCAGCAGTCGAGGTAACGCTCCGCGAGTCGTGTGAGCGGCACACGCAGATCGGATCCTGCGGCAACTTGGCCCTCGATTTGCCGTGCGAGCACGATCTTCTCGGCTGCGCCACGCTCAATTCGCTGCACGGACTCTCGCACCCCATCGAGATAGGAGTCAACTGAGCCTGCCGTCTCGGGGTCGCCAGGGAGCTGCCGTGGAACAAACTCGACACCCGGCCACGAACCAGCCGCCTGGGGAGCGGGAACGGAGGCCAACCCTTCGGTTGCGAGTTCAGGATCGGCGTGGTCGCCGGCACGATCTGGTGCAGCAGTCGTTTCCGTGATCCACCACCGGTTGCGATGGCGTGCCACGAGGATCCGCGGCACAATCAGCACACTCTCGGCGGCACTCGAATCTGCGAATGCGAAGGTTCCGAGGGCGACGAGGCCTGAGCCAGGGAGCGAGACCGGGTCGTCGACACTGGCGGCTGTGGCGATCTTTCGCCAGGCAGTCGCGGCGTCGCGGAACCGCTCTGCGCCACGAAAGTGCAGGCGCAGGGTCTCGCCGATCCCCACGCAGCCGCGATCTCCACGGTGCCACAGGAGTGGATCGGACGGATCGGCGAGCGCCAGCAGATCCGGCGCTCGATCGAGGGGTCGGGTGACCGCGCGCAAGCGGGGTACGGCGGTTTCACTCGTCACCCGACCAATGTACTCCTCCGGGCTGAGCAGGACCTCTCACCCCGATCCTGGCCGCGCCGAGAAGACTCCCCGCTGTGCGCACAGGGGAGACGGGCTACCATAGGGGGGTGATCCGACCCGACACCGCGACCAAGCACGCCGCAGACGTTTCCAGCATGTTCGATGAGGTTTCGCCCCGCTACGACCTCATCAACGATGTGCTCACCGTTGGCAACGACCGCCTCTGGCGTATCGCCACGACGAAGGCCGTTGCGCCGCGGAAGGGCATGCGGATCCTCGATCTCGCGGCAGGTACGGGCACCTCGTCCGCTGCGCTCGCCGCACACGGGGCGAACGTGGTGGCCGCAGACTTCTCGGAGGGCATGCTCGCAGAGGGGCGGAAACGGCACGCCGACAACGAGCTGATCGAGTTCGTACACGCCGATGCGACCGCGCTTCCCTTCGAGGACAACAGCTTTGACGCTGCAACAATCTCCTACGGATTGCGCAATGTGAGCGATCCGCGCGCGGCGCTCGTGGAAATGTTCCGTGTAGTGAAACCGGGTGGCCGGATCGTGATCGCTGAGTTCTCGACACCCCCGTCGGCCGTCGTACGCGGGCCCTACGCGTTCTATGGGCGGCACGTCCTGCCTCGCGTGGCTGCCGCGCTGAACCGCGACGCAGCCGACGCATACCGCTACCTCAACGACTCGATCGAGGCATGGCCAAACCAGGATGCGCTGGCTGGCTGGTTGCGCGATGCCGGCTTTGAACGGGTTGCCTACCGCAACTTGACGCTGGGGATTGTGGCGCTGCACCGTGGCTTCGTGCCACGAGAGGCGCGCCCAGCCGCCGCGGTGGAGCAGCCCGCCACCAAGATGCCGGCTGCGAAGAAGGCAGCCGCGAAGAAGCCTGCGGCTGCACAATCTGCTGCAGCAGAGTCCGCCCCCGCAGACGAATCCGTGACAGCCAAACCCGCTGCTACTCCGGCGAAGAAGCCTGCTGCCGCCGAGAAGAAGCCCGCTGCCGCCGAGAAGAAGCCTGCGGCCTCCGCGAAGAAGCCTGCGGCCCCCGCGAAGAAGCCTGCTGCCGCACAGAAATCCACGGCTGCGAAGTCTGCCGCGGCCCGGGGCACATCTGCGAAGCCGGCTGCGAAGAAGCCTGCCGCGAAGAAGCCCGCGTCAGCCAAACCCCAGACGGCCGCAACCGGCACGTCCGATGACACCGGAGGTACCGAGTGAGCCGCCCCATCGCGGAAGACACTGCCACGCAGGCGCTGCCGATGCGGTTGTTCCGCGGTGCGCAGGATCGGCGTCACGCCAAAGTGCTGCAGGAACAGCTTGAGCTGATCGAGTCTGGACTCATGGAGCACTTGCGCTTCGCGTCCCCCGTGGCTGACGCGCCCGCCCGCTACCTGATGCGGGCAGGCGGAAAGCGGATTCGGCCGATGCTGACGCTGCTCACCAGTGAGCTCGGCGAGGGGCCCAACGAGCTCGTGCGCCGCGCTGCGCAGGCCGTCGAGATGACCCACCTTGCTTCGCTGTACCACGACGACGTGATGGACGATGCGAAGCTGCGCCGCGGGGTGCCCGCCGCGCAGACCGTGTGGTCGAACTCGGTCGCGATCCTCGCAGGTGACCTGCTGTTTGCTCGTGCGTCCTCACTTGTGTCTGGGATGGGTGAAGAAGCGATCCTCCTCCAGGCACAGACGTTTGAACGCCTCTGCCTAGGCCAGCTCCACGAAACCGTGGGGCCGCAGCCAGAAGATGAACCAATCGCGCACTACATCCAGGTGCTCGCAGATAAGACGGGCGCGCTGATCGCGACCGCTGCGCGCATGGGGGTCATGTTCGGCAACGGTCCCGCCGAATTCGCCGATCCGGTGATGGAGTACGGCGAGCGGATCGGCGTCGCCTTCCAGCTCATTGACGACGTGATTGATCTCTCGCCGCAGAAAGAACAGACTGGCAAGCGCGCTGGCACTGATCTGCGCGCCGGCGTCGCCACGTTGCCGCTGCTGCTCCTGCAGCAGCGCGCCGAGGCCGGCGGCGCTGATGCTGAGCTCCTCGAGCAGATTGAAACAGGTGTTGCCGCGATCGAGGGCGGCGCTGACGCCGGGGTGCTCGACGCTGCGGTTGAGGCGCTGCGCGCGCACGAAGTGACGCGCGAAACTGAGGAGACGGCGCGGCGTTGGGCAGCCGAGGCTGTTGCTGCACTCGATGTGCTGCCGAAGTCACCCGTGAAGCGCGCACTTGAGCGCATGGCTGATTCGATCGTGTCCCGCGAGGGATGACCACGCGCGTTCGGTCTGAGCGCGCAGAGCAATACTGATCCGCACGAGAGTGTGCGGGCGGCAGGACGTACCGAGCCGTGCGGAGAATACCGTTGACGGCACAAACTGGAAGTAGGAGTGCGATGAGCAAGATGCGATTGGCGATTGTCGGGGCAGGTCCCGCGGGGATCTACGCTGCGGACCTGCTGTTGAAGGCCGAGCGTGACTTCGAAGTCGAAATCGATCTGTTTGAGCAACTCCCGGCGCCGTACGGGCTCGTCCGCTATGGTGTCTCACCGGATCACCCCCGTATCAAGGGGATCATCACGGCGCTCCGTGACGTGCTCGACAGCGGGCAGATCCGGTTCTTTGGCAACGTGCGCTATGGCCGCGACATCACACTTGAGGATCTGAAGCGTCACTACAACGCGGTGATCTTCTCGACAGGCGCGATCCGGGATGCCGGTCTGGACATCCCCGGCATCGATGCTGCGTCGTCGTACGGTGCAGCCGATTTCGTGAGCTGGTTCGACGGTCATCCCGATGTGCCTCGCACCTGGCCGCTTGAGGCGGCAGAGGTCGGCGTGATCGGCAACGGCAACGTCGCTCTCGATATCTCGCGCATGCTGATCAAGCACGCTGATGATCTGCTCCCCACTGAGATTCCCGACAACGTATATGCGGGACTCAAGGAGAACCCGATCCAGGATCTTCACCTCTTCGGACGCCGCGGCCCGAAGTACGTGAAGTTCACGCCGCTCGAACTGCGTGAACTCGGTGAGGTACGCGACGTGGACATGATCGTCGACGAGCGGGACTTTGATCAGGACGATGCGTACGCCGACGAGGTGCTCGGTAAGAATAAGCAGATCACGGTGATCACGCGCATTATGAACAAGTGGCGCGATGAGCAGCGCGAGCGTGAAGCATCGGGCGAGCACGCTTCGCGGCGGCTCCATATGCACTTCTGGTCGAAGCCGGTCGAGGTCGTTGTTGAGGATGGCCGCGTTGCTGGACTCAAGATCGAACGCACGGCTCCCGACGGCCAGGGTGGCGTGATCGACACCGGAGAGTTCGAGATCATTCCGATGCAGGCGCTGTACCGCGCGGTCGGCTATTTCGGGTCCCCGGTTGATGAGATCCCGTTTGATGATGCGAAGGGCGTGATCCCGAATACGCAGGGCCGCGTCCAGGATCTTGCGGGACACCAGATCCCGGGCGTGTACGCGACGGGCTGGATCAAGCGTGGACCGATCGGCCTGATCGGGCACACAAAGTCCGATGCGATGGAGACCCTTGAGTGCCTGATCGAGGATCGAGCGACGTGGTGGACGCCGGAGACTGCTGAGACCGACGCGATCCCGGCGCTGCTGCACGAGCGTCAGGTGCCGTACACGACGATCGAGGGCTGGCGTCGGCTGGACGAGCACGAGCTCGCGCTGGGCGAGGAAGCTGGCCGCACACGCATCAAGGTGGTCCCGCGCGATGAGATGACCCGCGTCTCCCGCGGCGAGTAACACCGAGTGATGGCGAGTGGCGGCGCGTAGCGCCGGGCACCGCTCGCCCGCTGTTGGGCTCAAGCCGCCCGCCGTTGAGCTCAGCCTCGCTGAGTAGCCGCTGTTGAGCTCAGGCCGCCCGCTGTTGAGCTCACGCAGGAAATCCGAGCTCGCGCAGAAACGATTCCCCGAATCCATCCTGCGTGAGCTCGGATTTCCTGCGTGAGCACGTGCGGGTGCGGCACTCGAGGTGGGTGCGGCACGCGAGGCGGGTGCGGCACGCGAGGTGGGCGGAGTTCGTTCAGCAGGAGGTGCCGGACTCAGCGCCTGTGACTGGCGAGGGCCACGAGCTCGCGCCGAGGCCCGGCGAGGTCGCGCGCCGAGCCGCGCCACACCGCCGTGAACGGGCGTTCGAGCGGATCCGGGGCGAACGGGAGCGCGACGATCCTGCCGAGCCGCACATCGTCGCGCACGGTCAGCTCGCTCAGCACCGCCGGGGCGACTCCCTCAGCTACGGCGGAGCGCACGGCGGCCTCCGTGGCCAGCACGAGCGCAGGAGTGAGAGCGTGTGCGGGCGACGCAGATCCGGATTCCAGCTGGCGCACCGCGGTTTCGAACGCGGCGCGCGTGCCGCTGCCAACCTCGCGGGTCACGAGCGGCACGGCTGCGACCTCGCCCAGGGACACACTGTCGCGCTCGGCCCAGGCGTGATCCGGCGCCACCGCGCACACCATTCGGTCCCGGCCCACCACAGCACACCCCAGCCCGGCAGGCACATCGGGCGACTCGATGAACCCGAGGTCGAGCTCTCCCGCCCGCACCGCGGCGACGATCTCGGTGCTGTTCGCGGTCCGCAGTGCGGTTTCGCTCGGTGAGCGGCCCGCGGCGAGCTGTGCACGGCGCAATTCGAGTAGCCAGCCGGGGAGTAGGTGCGCAGCAACAGTCTGGCTGGCGCCGATGGCAACGGAGCGCCCGGCGTGGCCCGCGAGGCTCGCGATGCCCTCGTCAAGTTTGGCGGCCGCGGCGAGTACCTCGCGCTGCCCAGGCGAGCAGAGCATCGCCAGCGGGCGTCGGCGCCACTCCGGAGGGGGAGCGCTGGATGAGTGTGATGCCAACAAGCCGTTCAAGACTTCGCAGCCGCGCCGAGACGGCCTGCTGCGATACCCCGAGTTCGCGGGCAGCAGCGGAGATGCTGCCCGTGCGAATGGCTGCTTCGAAACAGCGTAGGTCGATCAGATCGGGTGAGGACACCCCCTCAGGATACAAGCTCTGCTTGGATCCCCCAATGAGTTGCCCGGTACCGGGCAGCTTGGCAGTCCGAGAGACTGGAGCCATGCAGCTCGCCCCAATTCCCACACTGCCCAGCAGACTCGCCGGCCGTGGCATCGACGTGCTTCCAGGGGTGTTGCTGTGCGCGCTCATCGCCGCCATCGCCACCGTAATCGGGGCGTGGGTGCCACTCGTCGGCTCGGCGATTCCCGCTGTCGTGATCGGTGTCCTGGTTGCCATGATCCGGAAGCCAGCCGCGCGGCTCGCGCCAGGGATCGGCTATGCGGGGAAGTTTGTGCTGCAGTGCGCCGTCGTTCTCCTGGGCGCGCAGCTTTCACTCGCGAGCATTATTCGTGTGGGCGCTGAGTCGCTGCCGGTGATGCTCAGCTCGTTGGCGGTGTGCCTGCTCGGGGCCTGGGTGATCGGGCGCGTCCTCGGAGTGGATCGAGATCTGCGCGTGCTGCTCGGCGTCGGCACCGGGATCTGCGGCGCTTCAGCAATCGCTGCGATTTCGCCGGTGATCCGCGCGAAGAGTGCCGACATTGCCTATGCGATCTCCACAGTCTTCCTGTTCAACATTCTCGCGGTGCTGATTTTCCCCGTGATCGGGCATGCGCTCGGCATGAGTCCGCACGCCTTTGGCCTGTTTGCCGGGACCGCAGTGAATGACACGAGCTCGGTGGTCGCCGCCGCGAGCGTATTTAGCGCTTCAGCGCTCGGGTTCGCCGTGGTCGTGAAACTCGTACGCACGCTCATGATCATCCCGATCAGCGTCGGCCTCGCAGTGCTCGAGGGCCGCCGCACTGGCAGCTCGGAGCGGCTCACCCCCGCTCGGATCCTGAAGCTCGTGCCCTGGTTCCTCATCGGGTTCCTGGTCGTCGCCACGCTCACATCGTTTGGCGCAATCACCGAGACCGCATCGGGGATACTCACCACTGTGAGCGTGTTTCTTGTGGCTACCGCCCTCGCTGGAATCGGGCTCTCGACAGACCTGGGCGCGATCCGTACTGCCGGCCTCAAACCGCTGCTGCTGGGAGGGATCCTCTCGCTGCTCGTTGCGGTGACCACGCTCAGTGTCATGGCGGCGACGGGCGCACTCTAGGCGCAGCGACGCGAGCACCCAGCCCTGATCCGGAACGCAACTGACGCTGAACCACGGTGCCGACAGCGGAGCCGCACTCCAGATCCGGGTACTCCGGCTAGAGCAGTAGCCGGGCCAGCGCGGTGAGCGTCTCGGTCGTACCGCCCTCGATGCGCACTGCGGCGCGACTGTCGGCGGCAGTAGGCCCGCGGTTGATCACAGCGACCGGGATCCCACGCCGCTCGGCGCGATGCAAGAGACGCACCCCGGTGTTGACCGCGAGCGAGGTGCCCGCGAGCAGCAGTGCGCCTGCCTCGGACACGAGCTGCTCGGCTGCGGCGAATACGTGTGTCGGCACAACCTCGCCGAAGTACACGACGTCCGGTCGCAGCATGCCACCGCACACGGGGCACTGCGGCACTCGCACTCCGTCAAGATCACCCACCTCCGCGTCTCCATCGGGGTTGATCCGCGCACCCGCGTGTTCCTCCGCATAGCCGGGGTTGCCGACGTCGAACCAGTGCAGCACTTCGACGCGCGTCCAGCGGGAGTGACACTCGACACAGCGGATGGCGGAGCCGCTGCCGTGAAGCTCCACGACAGTTTTGGAACCGGCACGGCGGTGTAGTCCGTCGACATTCTGTGTGATGACCCCGTCAACGCGGCCAGCAGCTTCGAGCTGTGCGAGGGCGAAGTGGCCGGGGTTCGGATCGATCGCGCTCAACGGCTCGGCTCCCACTCTGGCACCCGCCCAAAATCTGCGCCGGTACGCCGGGTCGTCGGTGAACTGGGCAATACTCATGGGGGTGCGCGGCGGCGTTCCAGCTCCCCGATAGTCCGGGATGCCAGAGTCCGTGCTCACGCCGGCTCCCGTGAGTACGGCGACGGGTCCGTGCGCGAACAGCGCGGCGAGATCTCCCACCTGCTTCATGTGCCCTCCCTCTGGGGTGCAGTCTCTGTGCACCATTGGAATCAACGCGCCGTCGTGTGCGGTATTCCTCGGCGGCTACGTGCCCTGAGCGAACCGTGTGCGCAGCTGCACCCAGGCGCTCAGCCGCTCGTCTGCCGTGTCAATTCGCACTCCGAACCGTTCTTCGGCCTGCCGTATCCGGTGCCGTACGGTGTTTTCGTGCACGCCGAGGTCCCTGGCCGTGCGCGCGACGTTGCCGAAGTGCCCGCACCAGCTCACCAGTGTTGCGGCATAGCTCGGCTCGTCTTCCCAGAGTCGATCCACTTCGGGCGCTCGCAGCTCGGGCTCCGCGTTGAGCACCGCGGCGAAGCGTTCAAGCGCAAGTCGTGGACGCAGTGCCGGGATTGTCAGGATGCGCTCGGAGATCTCGCTTCCCGCGCGGGCTGCGGCGTCAAGAAGGCGCTCAGCAAGCTGCCGCAGTTCGGCGACGTCGCCGGAGCGGTGGGCAGTCCCTGGGATCGCGGCTCGGGTCCCTGGGCCGATGAGTCGATCGAGGAGCGGGAGCAACGGCAGGAGGAGCTCTGTCGGATCGCGCGTCGCGTCCGAAGCAATGAGCGCGAACACGCGACGATCCCGGATCACGGTCACAGCCTCTGGACGGTGCAGCGCGAGATGCCGGTGGGCGGTCGAGCGGAGCTGGGCGAGCGGAAGGGGACCGGGATCGCTGAACGGCTCGAACGCCATGATCGTCGCTCCGCGCTCCTCAGAAAGACCGAGCTCGGCAAGCTCCGATCCGGTTATGCTGGTGCCCTCCAATAGGGTACGGAGTCGATCCTCGCGGGGTAACTGCCGGGCCTTTCGCGCGCGCACATCATCCAGCATGTGCCCGGCGGCAACTGCAGCGGCAGCCCGCACGCGGACCTCTTGTTCGGGTGTCAGCTCCGGGTTCGGCTGTGCCGTGATGATCCAGATCGTGCCGAGCGGCAAGGTGCCTGCCAGCACGCCGATTGCGACCCGTGGCTCTTCGTTTTCTTGTCGCGGGTAGATGACGGGGTGATCCGAGCGCAGCACGGTGCGGTACTGATCATCGTTGAGCGGTGAATCCGGGACACGCCTCGTGAGGATTCCCTGCGTGCGCACCCCGTCGATCACCTGGCCCGGTACCGAGGAGTAGGCGACGATCCTGCGCTCCAGATCTTCGATGGCGACGGAGCCACCAAAGTAGCCGGCGAGTTCGTTGGCGAGAGCGAAGAGTGGTTCTGATCCACGATCGCGCTGGGCATCCTCGCGATGGGGCAATTCTCCGAGCAATCGTGAAAGGACCGCGTCGAAGAGTCGCCAACTGACGCGCTCGGCCACACGGAGGATTGGGATCCCGGAGGCATCCGCGACCGCCGCGAATGCCGGTGCGTCAGCGTCGCGAAACTTGACGGCGAATGCGGCGACACGGTGCAGGGCCGCTTCCTGCAGGAGCGCCGTGAGCTCTGCTGCCGGGGCGCCCCCGGCAGATGGGGCGAGGAGGATCAGGTCTGCCTCAGGCGGAAATCCCTCGAGCGCATCGTAGAATTCGGCCCCTGCGATGGCGCGTGCCGGATCGCTGGGGCCCAGCACGGTGACCGCGTCGCTGCCGAGGCCGTCGACAAGATCGGCAAAGGTTGTGCGGAAATCGAGTGCGGAGGCGGGCGCTGCGTCCAGCGCCGACTTGAGGGCTCCGGCGCGCTCGTGTGCCTCTATTGGAGAATTCTTTGGCTCCATGCCTCCAATCTATCCGAAATCGACAATGCTCGAGCACGCACGCTCCCATAGTGTGGTGGAGTCTGGAATTGATAGGAGCACACCATGGTTCAGCACACCGCCACCACCCTGCGTCCCGCCCCGGAGGGCACTCGACTGGGGGAGTTGTGGGACGTGCTCCCCGAGGAATCCGGTGTGGACGCGAATGGTGTCCTCACGATCGGTGGGATCCCCGTGACTGAACTCGCCGCGCAGTACGGCACGCCGCTCCATATCTTCGACGAGGTCGGACTGCGGCGCCAGATCCGCCGTTTTGTTGACGGACTTGCCGAGCGCTGGCCGAACTCCGAGGTGCTGTTTGCCTCGAAGTCGTTGCCGGTCGTTGGCATGTACCGCGTCGCCAAAGAAGAAGGCCTCTCAGTAGATATCGCAGGCGGCGGCGAACTGCAGCTCGCCCTCGCGGCCGGTGTCGATCCCGCGAAGCTGCACTTCCACGGGAACGCGAAGTCCGACGCCGAGTTGGAGATGGCGCTCAGTGTCGGCATTGGCGCAATCATCGTCGACAACGAGGACGAACTCGACCGGCTCGAGCGCCTCCTGACCAAGCCACAGGCACTCCTGCTGCGCGTAATCCCCGGAGTAGAAGCCGAAACCCACGCGTCCCAAGCAACGGGCGGGGCGAAGTCGAAATTTGGCCTCCCCATGGATCAGGCGCTGCGCGCGATCGAGCGTATGAACGCGCACCCGCTCATGGAGTTTGAGGGTGTGCACCTGCACATCGGCTCGCAGATCTTGAACACGCGCCAGTTCGCCGAAGCGGTGGAGAAAATCTCCACGGCGGGCACCTTCGCCACATATGACGTCGGCGGCGGGTTGGGCGTGAAGTACACCTATGCTGACGAGGCGCCGACCGTCGACGCGTACCTGGACGAGATCGTCGCCGCGGCGCGCGAACACCTGCCCGAAGGGGCGCGGATCATGATCGAGCCAGGCCGCTCGATCGTCGCCCGCGCGGGTGTCACGCTCTACGACGTGCTCTCGGTGAAGCGCACCGGGAACACGTTCGTCGCGGTGAACGGCGGAATGGCCGACATGCTCGACGTCGCCCTGACCGATCAGCGCTTCGAGGCCGTGCTCGCGAACCGCGTTACGGAGCCGTGGACCGAGTCGGTGCAGCTCGTCGGCCGCCAGTGCGAGTCAGGGGACCTGCTCGTCGACGGTGCCGAGCTCCCTGCCGCGCGAACCGGTGACCTCGTCGTGCTCGCGACCACCGGCGCGTACTCCTACACACTCGCGAACAACTACAACGGGGCGCTGCGCCCGGCAATCGTGTTCGTCGGAGAGGGCGAGTCCAGGCTGGTCGCGCGCCGCGAGACCTATGAGGACCTCCTGCGGCTCCATGCACCAGCGATCGAGGCAGCCGCCGCGGCGGACGCTCGGGCGTAGCCCCATCGGCGGCCTAAACGGCATTCATGGGTCGATTTTCGGGCCTTCAGGGCTCTGAAGCCCCGAAAATCGACCCATGAACAAGGTGGGGCGGACATCTGGGGAAGGTGAGGGCCCCCGGGGCTTGCGGTGCGGCCGGGAATGCGCCCGAGTCGCGCCAGGTGGTGCCCCGCTGCAGGTAGAATCGCTCCTATGACCACCGCGCGCGAACAACTCATCGACCTCATCAAGACCGAGGCCGTGTTCCACGGCGATTTCACGCTCACGAGCGGGAAAAAGGCAACGTACTACATCGACCTGCGCAAGCTCAGCCTGGATCACCGCGCTGCCCCGCTCATCGGCCAGGTCATGCTCGACTTGATTGCCGATGTCGACGGCGTAGTTGCCGTGGGGGGCCTCACGATGGGTGCCGACCCGATTGCCTCAGCGATCATGCACCAGGGCGTTGCCCGAGGGCAGATTTACGACTCTTTCGTGGTGCGCAAGGCGCCGAAGGACCATGGCCGTGGCCGCCAGGTCGAGGGCCCCGACCTTGAGGGGAAGCGTGTCATCGTGGTTGAAGACACGTCCACGACAGGCGGATCACCGCTGCAGGCCATCGAAGCGCTCGAGAAGGTCGGCGCAATCATCGCTGGTGTCGCGGTAGTCGTCGACCGGCAGGCGCCGGCAAAGGCTCGCATTGAAGAGGCTGGCTACGAGTACCGCTTCGCGATCGGCCTCGAAGACCTCGGCCTGCTGCCACAGTAGGGTCTGCAGGGGCGCACGAGGCAAGGCCCCACCCCTGCCTCAAATACCTGGCGTGAAGAACTCTGGGCTGAGATGCCCGCCGCCAGGCACCGGGGTGCTGGGCCTTGGTGACCGGGATGTCTCGACCCAGAGTCAGCATGCCCGATCCAGGGAGATCTGGCCCCCGGACTAGGCGCAGGACGAATGGGCTAGTGAAGCACTACTCCTGCTGAGTTTCCCGTACGACTCCAGTGAGTGGCTTGAGTGCCAGGTGGGCGGCGAGGGCGCGGCCCAGTTGTCATTTGCTGACTTCGTTCAAGCCCTCAACGCGGGGTTGAGCGATTGCATCTGCGAAATCGAGCGAGTATGCACGCAGGTGCATGTCCGGTGGCGAGCGCGATTCGGTGATGCGCGCTGGCTGTTGATGTGCGCTGACTCGGTTCGTGGGAGCGTCTGCTCAGAAGTGTGCGATACTGGCCGCCGTTTCGCCTCACTCGTGGTGAGGGAGGCGTCGGGCTCGGGAGAGAAAGCGCCTGGGATGGCGCAACATCGTGAGGTCAGTCGCGCCGCTTTGCCCCGAATTGAGCTTCGATCGCTCAAGCACTGTTCAGAGGGTCACAGGTGCGCAGTTCTCATAGAGGCTGCGCATATGTGAGCGAAACGACGGCGGAGTGACCCCGTTTGCCTACGTCTTTACGGTGCAAGCGCCCAGAAGATCGAAGCAATCGGCCGGGAGTTGTGCAGAATCAACAAACTGAAGGGCAATTCCTTCCATGTTGTCTCCTCTTCCATTCGGACGAACACATTGCTAGCATCATCATCAGTCGGTCATTTGGTCAGACCAACTAACTGATCAGAGCTGACGTGAACACTCAATGTAGAGATGTATATGAAGGAGATAATGGTGTCTGTTTCGTTTGAAGCCCGTGTTGCTGAGCTCGGTCTCGAGATCCCCGACTACAGCCAGGGCGGTTACCACGGGACCTTCTACGGGTCGATGAAAGCGTTCCATAAGACCGGCAATCTACTCTTCCTTTCGGGCCATGTTGAAGATGCGCTCGGGAAGAACGGAAGCCCGATCCATGCCGGCCGCCTCGGAGCGGAGGTGACGATTGAGGAGGGTTACCAGGCAGCTCGCCGTACGGCGCTGAACTGTTTGGGCACAATGCGCCTCGCGCTCGGATCACTGGACAATGTGAAATGCCTCGTCAACTCGCTCAACTTTGTCGTGTCCGCGCCCGATTTCGTTGATGTCAACCTCGTGTCATCGGGCGCTACTGACCTGTTCCGTGACGTTTTCGGTGACGAAGCTGGCCTGGGTGGCCGTGCCACAATCGGCGTCACATCTCTCGCGGCGAACCACTGCTTCGAGAACTGGATGACCATCGAGACGATCGACTGATCGTCCACTGAAGGGCGTGATGATCATGGGAAGTAGAAGTAAGAGAACTGTCGGCCTCGCGTTGGCGGCTGGGGCAGCGTTGCTCGTATTGAGCGCGTGTTCTTCCGGCGACGCAAGCGGCGGAGGCGAGGGCGGGGGATCTTCTGAGGGCGCAATTCCGCTCGGGTATACGGCCACACTCTCAGGGGATTTCGCGAGTTATGGTTTGGAAATGCGCGAGGGGATTGATCTCGCCATCGAGGAAATCAACGCTGACGGTGGCGTGCTGGAACGTGATCTGACAACTGAGGTTGTCGATGACGAAGGGAAGCCTGCCAACGGCCCGGTCATCGCGCAGGAGATGTGCGACAACGCAGAGATCCCTGCGGTACTCGGCTTTAGCTTCTCAAGCGTCGCGCTATCGGGACTCCCGATCTATACCCAGTGTGGGCTCCCGATCGTGGCCTCCGCAGTCACGTCACCCGAGTTGAGTGGAGCAAGCGATATCTTCTTCCGGACTGTCTTCACCGACGCCTACCAAGGAGCAGAAGCCGCGTCCTTCATCTCGGAACACCGAGGCGTCAAGAAAGTTGCAGTGCTGTATCAACAGGACGACTACGGCAAGGGCGTCGCTGATGCCTTTTCAACGGGGATTGAGGAAGCTGGCGGCGAAGTAACGAGTTCGCAGGCGTACCAGCTCGGCACGGTCAACTTTGGCAGCACGGTGGACACCGCACTCAAGGGAGATCCTGATGCTGTTTTCATCGGTGGCTTTTACACTGAAGCAGGCAAGATCGTGAATCAGATTCGAGATGCGGGGTCGGATATCCCGATTTTCGCCTCGGACGGGGCGGCAAGTCCGCTGTTCCTCGATCTGGCCGGCGCAAACGCTGAAGGTGTTGAAGTATACGCTGCTTTCTCGGCGAGCGATCCGCGTGCGGAGTCGTCTGCTTTCGTGAAAGCGTTTACGAAGAAGTACGACAAAGAGCCCAGCTCGTGGGCGGCGCTCGCATATGACGCCACATATGTGGTTTCTGACGCGATCGAGTCTGCTGGCAGCACCGACCGCGCAGCCGTGGCTGAGGCTATCCAAAACACGAAGGACTTCGCCGGTGTCTCGGGGAATATCAGCTTCGACGACGAGGGCAACCGCGTTGGCGATCTGACATTCCAACGAGTCGAAGACGGCAAGTTTGTTGTGATTACCGACTAGTTGATTCGGTGGGTGTCGAGCTCTGGCACCCACCGATAATTATCCCTCCCACTACTCACTACGGAGACAAGTGATGCAGGAAATCATTAATGGACTTGCGGTCGGTGGGATCTACGGCCTCCTCGCCGTTGCTTTCAGCGTCGTCTACGGCGTGCTGGGCATGGTCAACTTCGCGTTTGGCGAGATCTTCATGTTCGGCGCGTTTGGGGGCCTCGTTGCCAGCCAAACAAACAGCGTCATCGCAGGCAATAACGTTGAGGGAGCGGCGCTCCCGGCTTGGCTGGCGATCTTCATCGGCGTGATCGTTGGATCCGTGGTCGGATGGCTCATCGAGCGAATTGCTTATCGCCCACTCAGAAACGCTCCCATACTTTCTATGCTCATCACCGCTATTGCGGTGTCGATGCTCCTCCGGGCCGTCGCAACGTTCCTGTTTGGCGCCGCACAGGTGCCGGTCGAACGTCCCGATCTCGGTGATCCGCTCATCATCCTTGGCGCCAGAGTGCAACGCATTGACGTGGTGGTGCTAACCGTCGCAGTGCTCGTGACGCTCGCATTCTGGGCAGTGATTAGGTTCACGCCGATCGGCCGAGCGATCCGAGCGACGGCGGAGGACAAAGACGCTGCCAGGTTGATGGGGATCGGCGTTGACCGCGTGATCTCAACCACCTTCATTCTCGGCTCCGCCATGGCTGCGATCGCAGGTCTGTTGTACTCACAACGGTACGGCTTCGCAGCGGCAACGATGGGCTTCTTGCCTGGTCTGAAAGCGCTGGTCGCTGCAGTACTCGGCGGTATCGGAAGCATCCCAGGTGCCTTCGTGGGCGGGCTGGTTCTCGGGATCAGTGAGGAATTCGCGGCTGCATATGTCCCGCAGGGCTCCGCGTACCGTGATGTCATCGCATTTGGGATCCTCGTAATCATCCTGTGGCTGCGACCGCAGGGCCTGCTCGGCCGTCGAGAGGTGCAGAAGGTCTAATTATGTCAAATACGCACACGACCCCCATTGTGGTCATCAAGCCCGAGCTCGGCCTTCATCGTTGGCTCTGGCCGGCAATCTTCTTGGTACTCGGGCTCATCGCCCCGCTCGTGCTTCCCGGTGACAAGTGGATCCGAGTCGCGGCTCTCGCCCTCGTCTACGTTGCGCTCGCGTCTGGGCTAAACATCTTGGTCGGTTTGACCGGACTTCTGGATCTCGGATTCATTGCTTTCTTCATCGTCGGCGCGTACACCGCAGCGATATTCACGGTCAGTACGTTCGGACCACTGCTCGCTGAGAACCCGGCTGCGCTTGCGTGGGTGCTTCCCATCAGCGTGGTCGCGGCGATCGTGTTCGCTGGAATCGCCGGATCCATAATCGGCTATCCGACTCTCCGTGCGCGCGGTGACTATCTCGCCATCATGACCCTTGCATTCGGTGAGATCGTACGGATCGTCTCGATCAACTGGACGGAATTCACCGGCGGGGCAGTGGGGATCCGCAATATCCCACCACTCAATTTCGCTGACGCGAGCATGGTGCCACCGACCACGACCTACTACATCATTCTCACCGTCGTCGTAGTTCTGGTGGTGGCGCTCGCCTCGCTGATCGCTTCACCGGTTGGCCGTGCCTGGGTCGCGATCCGTGAAGACGAATTGGTGGCCTCTTCCATCGGGATTCGGACCCGACGCTACAAGCTCCTGGCATATGTCGTGGGAGCCGCGACCGCGGGCGTGATTGGTGTCTTCTTCGCGCATATGAACCAGTTCGTGAACCCCGATAGTTTCACGCTCGAGGATAACTTCATCGTGCTAAGCCTTGTCATTCTCGGCGGTGCTGGCACGCTGTGGGGGCCCGTTACTGGCGCTGTGTTGTGGATCTTCTTCCAAGCAGTCGCCAAGGACATCCCGCTGATCCAGGCCCACCCTGAATTTCGAACAGGCATTCTTGCCTTGATCGTCGTCGTGCTCATGATCCTGCGGCCAGGCGGTATTGTCTCAAAACGCCTTGAACTTACTCGCGCTCGTGGAGGAACCACGCCGCCGCTCGGTGAATTGAAGGTGCCCGGAGATGTCGGTGCGGCCCATGGCACTCCAGTGCTGCGAGTCACTGACGTGAAGCAGGTGTTTGGGGGGCTCACCGCGCTCGAGGCAGTCACCTTCGACTTGAATCACGGTGAAGTGCTCGGGTTGATGGGGCCGAACGGTGCGGGGAAGTCTACACTTCTCAACGCTATATCCGGCGTCACGCGCGCCACGTCTGGCACGATCGAACTGTATGGTGAACGCACCGAACGACTGGAATCGAGCTCAGTCTCGACTCGCGGCATTGCGCGCACATTTCAGACCGTCCGGTTGTTTTGGGACATGACCGTCCTCGAGAACCTGCTCGTTGGAGGCCATTCGCGGCTCGCTGGCTTCGTTCCGAAGTTCCTCTCACCGTTCCCATTCGTGCGTCGTAGCGAGCGATTCACTGTCACGGAGGCCGAGGAAGTGCTCGCGTTTGTTGATGCGTGGGAATGCCGCGACCGTCGAGCCTCCTCTCTCGATGCGTACCAGCAACGAAAGGTGGAAATCGCACGTGCGCTTATGACGAGGCCACGCGTACTGCTACTCGACGAGCCCGCGGCCGGACTCAATGAGAGTGAGACACGAGATCTCTCACGGGTAATCGCGCGGATCCGTGAGCACGGAGTCGATGTGATTCTCATCGAGCACGACATGGACCTGCTTATGGGCGTGTCCGACCGAATCGTGGTGCTCGACCACGGGGTTATCATCGCCGATGGTACTCCAGCGGAGATCCGCACGAATCCGGCGGTGCTCGAAGCCTATTTGGGGAGTGATACCAAGTGAAAATGCTGGATATCCAAGAGCTCAACGTGCGCTATGGCGTGGTCCGGGCGGTGCTCGATGCTCACCTACACGTCAACGACGGCGAGCTCGTAGTTGTAGTCGGTGCGAACGGGGCAGGGAAAAGCAGCCTGCTTCGAGCGATCGCTGGCCTCAACAAGCATCGCGGTCAGATTGAGTTCGCAGGAAAGGCAATCTCCGGATTGCGTGCGGAGCAACGCGTGAAGCTTGGCCTCTCTTTAGTTCCAGAAGGGCGTCATATCTTCGGAAGAATGAGCGTGCTCGAAAATCTGCAAGTCGCGAATTGGGGATCGCGCACGAACAGCAATGCGGAGATTGCGGACGTGTTTGCCCGCTTTCCAAGGCTTGACGAGCGGAAGCACCAGACCGCAGCGACACTCTCAGGGGGTGAGCAACAAATGCTTGCACTATCCAGAGCACTGATCCGGCAGCCGAGTTTGCTCATGCTCGATGAACCTTCTATGGGATTGGCTCCGAAGATTGTTGCTCAAATGTTTGAGATCATTAGGGAGATCAACGCTGCAGGGACGAGCGTGCTCCTGATCGAGCAGAACGCTCGAATGGCACTGTCAATTGCGAACCGCGGGTACCTCATGGAAACAGGAACTCTGTCTGGCGGCGGTGACGCACGTGTGATGCTTGATGATGAGCGGCTTCACGAGGCCTATTTCGGCAAGAGCGCCACCAGCGAAGATTAGGTATCGCAACGCAGCAACGTGCGCCTTGCAAGGCAATCGAAGAATTGAGATTAGGTGGACAACATGGACTGGGGTTCGATGAGTCGGGGAGAGACCCTCTCCGTACCTGACCGGCTCTCGGTCGACCTTGAGCGATTGATTCTCGAGGGAGATCTAGCGCCAGGCGAGAAGCTCCCAGCTGAACGCGAACTCGCACAGCTTCTGAGCGTGTCTCGGGTATCGATCCGAGAGGCGCTTCGCGAATTGGAGAATCGCGGATTGATCGACCGAAAACCCGGTCGAGGAACGATCATTCTCGCCCCAGGAGAGACTGCAAACGCGGCTGAAGACGTGATCGAGGCGTTTTCCGCGACGCGTTCCGAGCTCACCGACATTATGGAACTCCGCGCAATTGTCGAGCCCCCAATTGCGCGCATCACTGCTAGCCGTGCTCAAACGCGCGATCTCACCCAGCTTGAAGAGCTTGTCAAAGCAATGGAACTGGATGTGACCAAAGAACGCTACGCCGAGCTTGACCGCGCGTTCCACCAGGCGATCGCGCAATACACCCATAACCCACTGCTCTCACTCATCAACGAACAGATCGCTAATCAGATTGCCCCGAGCCGGGCAAGTCGCTACCAAACGAAAGCGCGGCGTCAAGCTTCGAGCGTGGCGCACCGACGAATCTTCGAAGCAATTGCTGCCCGAGACGGTGCACTTGCCGAGGAAGAAGCTCGCGCACACGTGCACGACATCAGCCGTCAGATCGCGCGCGCCGCCGATGCGAGTGCCAAGCCGAAGGAGCTCCGCGATGGTCTTGACGAGTAGGCCCACCGGCGGCGCAATCTCGACGTCCCACCACCTGGCGACCGCCGCAGGAGCGGCCGCGCTTGAGGCCGGAGGCAACGCCATCGATGCCGCACTTGCCGCGGCCGCCACACTCTGCGTCGTGTATCCGAACAACGTCGCCCTTGGCGGCGACCTGGTGGCGCTCGTGCGGAGCCCAGACGGCGAAGTACGGTTTCTCAACGCGACCGGAGCTGCTCCGGCGGGGCAGACGCTCGCGGCACTGCGCGAGGCACACGGTGACGCGCTGCCGTTGCGTGGGATCGATACCGTGACCGTGCCTGGCGGGGTCTGCGGGTGGAACTCGCTGCACGAGTACGGCGCGACATTGCCGTGGGCGGCACACTTTGAGGCCGCGATCCGGCATGCCGAGCAGGGGTTCCCGAACTCTCGCTCTGTCGCCGCCGCGCTCGTGGAAGATCGGGAGACGCTCGCAGCAGATCCTGGCGCGAGCGCAGTGTTCTACCCTGGCGGCGAGCCCATCGCCGAGGGCGAGCCGCTGATACAGCCAGCACTCGCGCAGACGCTGCGACGGATCGCCGCTGGCGGATCCGCCGAGTTCTATGAGGGTGAAACGGCCCAGCAGTGGGTCGCTGGCCTGCAAGCGCTCGGCTCAAAGATCACGCTGCAGGATGCAGCCGAGTACCAGGGGTACTGGGCCGAACCGATTGAGGGTGAGTTCGAGGGGCACCGCGTGCTCACTGGCCCGCCGAACACCTCCGGATTCATGCTGCTGCGCGCCCTGCAAGAAGTCGCTGCTGGGATCGTTGATCCGCTGGGCAGCGGCGCGGGCAAACTCGCCGATGCGTTCCACCACGCCAACACCATCCGCGCAAGTCACCTCGCCGATCCCCGCTTCGGAGGCGCCTCCGGAGCTGACCTCATCGGGCTCCCCGCCCCCACGTGTCCCGTGCCCGGGGCTCCGAAGGCGAGCGGCGACACCGTAGGATTCGCCGCGATCAGCGACGATGGCTGGGCCGTGTCATTCATCAACTCCGTCTACTGGAGCTTTGGTGCGCACATTTTGGAACCTCACACAGGGATCCTGTTTCAGAATCGCGGGACCTCGTTCGCACTCGATGCCAACTCGCCGAACGCGTTCGGCCCGGGCAAGCGGCCGCGCCACACCCTCATGCCCGTCTTGATCTTGCGCGGTGATGAGGTTGCCTGGGTGCCCGCCACGATGGGCGGGGCTGCGCAGCCGCAAATCCACGCCCAGCTCCTGATCCGATCCCTCGCAGGAGCGACACCTCACGAGGCGACCCACGCGCCGCGGTGGATGGTGGAAGAGTGGCCGGGTATTGGACCGGCCACTGTCATGGCTGAATCCGATGTGCCCCAGGACACACGCGACGCGATCGCCGCAGCCGGCTACGCCATCACTGAAGTGCCGCCGTACACCGAAGACCTGGGCCACTCCAACCTCATCCGGGTCACCCCTGCCGGCTATGAGGCCGCGAGTGATCCCCGCTCCGACGGTTCCGCAATGATCGTTCCGGCGCCCAGCTAGGCCGGGCGGGCAGCATGCGCCCGCGCTCCACTTTCGCACCACGATCAAACTCGCAGAATCGACGCTTCATGACTCAGACTCCACGCTCCAGTGTTTTCGTGCTCGCCCTCCTCGGTGCCGCCACCGGCCTGCTCTCCGGCCTGTTTGGCATCGGTGGCGGAGTGGTACTCGTGCCCATGCTGGTGATGTTCCTCGGCTTCCAGCAACGCCTCGCCGCAGGCACCTCAGTTGCCGCGATCCTGCCCGCTGCCATCGTGGGCGGCATCGGCTATGGAGTGCAGGGCAACGTCGATTGGATCGCTGCAATCGCGCTCGCCGCAGGTGTGATCGTGGGCGCCCAGATCGGGAGCTACTTGCTCTCGCGTGTGCCGACCGGGTTTCTGCGCTGGCTGTTCATGGGCTTTCTCGCGGTGGTCGTGGTGAGCCTCTGGTTCGTGGTGCCGCAGCGTGATGCTGAGATCGAGAAGACCACGCTCGTCATCGTGCTGCTCGTCATTACCGGCCTCGTGACGGGTGTGCTCTCGGGGCTCCTTGGCGTGGGTGGCGGCGTGGTCGTGGTGCCGATCCTGATGTTCTTCTTCGGGGCGAGCGACCTGATCGCCAAAGGTACGTCGCTGATCATGCTGATTCCCGGCTCGATTTCCGGCACGCTCGGAAACGCGCGCAGGCGCAACGTCGACCTCCGTGCAGCGGCAATTCTCGGGATCGCGGCCAGCATTCTTTCGCCGCTCGGCTCAGTGATCGCGACTCACATTCCGCCATTCTGGTCCAACGTCGCGTTCTCGCTGCTGCTCGCATTCGTTCTCGGGCAAATGCTGCTGAAGACCCTGAAGAACCGAAAAGAGAAGTAGCCGGGGTCGCTACACCGACAGCACTCTCCCGCCGCGCTTGCGCGCTGCGTACACCAGGTCGGTGTGCACCACGGTGTGATGCTCCGCCCAGACGGGGTGGGAAAGCATGGTGTAGAGCTGCGCATGCGAGATCGCGGTGACGTTCACGATCATCTGAAACTTGCCGGCGACCGCCGCGGCATAGCGTACCTCCGGCCACAGTTGCAGCGCCCGACCGAGCGGTTCGACGCGCTGCGGCGGGGCTTGCACCCACAGCATGGCCTCAACTGGGTACCCCACATCAGCTGGCTCAACGAGCGCCCGGATCGAGAGCTGGCCGGAGCTCAGGAGCCAATCGATCCGCCTCGCGACCGAAGTCTCGCTCATCTTTACGAGCCGGGCAAGCGTCTCGATACTCGTGCGGCCGTCCTCGCGTAGCGCCTGCAGGAGGAGTGCGTCGTTCGCGCCGCGCGTTTCAGGCAGCGACCACTCCGTGCGGTCCGCTCCGCCACCGGCAGCCAGTGTCTCCTCTTGAGCGGGGGTGAGTGCACCGCATCGCCAGCCACGAATCGTTTTGAAGTACCGCAGCACGGGAAACGCCTCGAGGCGCCGGAGCCCGGGCGTTGCCGGGAGCTGCAGCGTCAGCAACTCATCGAGGTTCTCTTCATAGCCGAGCTCCGCCACGATGTTCAGTTCGCCTGTGGTGCGGTAGCTGTAGACGACGTCGTCGCGGCGCGCGAGCGCCTCACTCACGAGCTGAGCAGCCCCGAGCACACTCTCGCAGGCCAGGATCATCTGGTTCTCGGCGTGGTTCATCCCGGCGACGGCGACGGCACCCGAGGCGAGCAGATCCGTGCCGTGCCTGGCAACTGTCCGTTCGGGCTCGCCGAGCGCGTCGGCGATGCGTCGCCACGACGCACGCCCGTCGACTTGGAGGGCAGCGGCGATCCTGCGTTGCAGCTCAGTGAAGGCCTGGCCCGACATCTCGCCCTTCCTTCGCACCCAGACCGTTCTGGCCGCGAGTTCTCATCCTATGGCGCTGAAACAACCGCTCGCGGCGCCGTCTGCGCGAAGCCGGTCGCCTGCTCATACGCCGCCGCCCAGTCCAGCATTCGGACGTCGTCGTAGTGGGTTGCCGCGATTTGCCATCCGACTGGGAGCCCACTCGCAGTGAAGCCGCCTGGCATCGCGAGGACCGGCAGGCTCGTGGCGGAGAGGAGGCAGGCAGAACGCATCCAGTCGAGATAGCTCTCCGCCGGGGTGCCGGCGATCGTGTGTGGCCAGCGCCAGTGTGCATCGAAGGGGAGCACCTGGGCCGCTGGGCTCAAGAACGCATCGTAGCGCGCGAAGAAGCGCTGCACCGCGGCTTCCAGTCTGCTTCGTGCAGCGGCGGCGGAGATCATGTCCGATGCAGTGAGTGCGAGCCCTTTCTCCACGTTCCACACCACCTCGGGTTTGATCACGTCACGGTGCTCAGCAAATAGCGGTGCGATTCCCGTCGCGAAATCGTATGCTCTCGTCACCTGGAACACCTCGTCCGCGTCACTGAAATCGATGCTCGCTTCCTCGAGGATTGCGCCGGCTTCCTCAAAGACTCGCAGCTGATCGCGCAGGGTGGCAATGATCTCGGCCTCGACGGGCACACCGATTCCGAAATCAAAGCTGTATCCGATTCGGACCCCGCGGAGATCGGGCCACGGCGCGCGAAAATCCGTGGGCGCTACTGTGCTGGGGGTGGGCAACCGCGTCGGACCCGCGGTCGCGCGCATGAACAAGGCGACGTCTTCAACGGTCCGGGCGATGGGACCGGACCGGGCCAGCCAGGTGAATGCGTTGCGGGGTGATTCCATCGGGATCACCCCGTATGACGGTCGGAAGCCGAACAGATTACAAAAGGAGGCCGGGATCCTCAGCGAGCCGCCCATGTCGGACCCGTCTCCCATAGCCTGGATTCGCGCGGCGACCACGGCGGCAACTCCGCCAGAGGAACCGCCGGCGGACAGCGTGGGATCATACGGGTTCGTCGTCGTCCCGAACAGCTCATTGAACGTGTGTGATCCGGCCCCAAACTCCGGCACATTCGTCTTTCCCGTACGGATCACGCCCGCCGCGGTCAGTCGGGCAATTTGGAGATCATCCGCCTCCGGGACCTGATCTCGCAGTGCGAGCGAACCCTGAGTGGAGCGCAATCCGGCCGTCGCGAACGTGTCTTTGTGGGTCATTGGGAGGCCATGCAAGATCCCGGTGGCCGCTCCGCTGGCGGTGCGCTCATCGGCGGCGGCGGCGAGCGTGCTTGCCCGCTCAAAGTCAGTGGTGATCACCGCGTTCACTGCGGGATTGTGCTCTTCGATCGCGGCGACGTGGCTTTCGAGCGCCTCGCGGGCCGAGAGTTCTCGGGACCTGATCAGGCGCGTGATCGCGGCTGCAGAGAGGTGCTGAATGTCGTCCATGTGTGTGCCTTTCGCCAGTGAAGTGCCCTGCGAGCATCATCCCCAGATTCCCTGGTGGCGAGGAAGACGTCTACGCGAAATCAGGCAAATCGGGTGATTTCGCCAGAATCTTGGCGAGTTCGGCCGCGCACTTGTTCAGGGTCGGAGTCTGCCGCAGGGTGAGCTTTGGGGGCCTTCACACCCTCACCAGCATGAACTGCAAAGGAGCACACATGCCGTATCAAGCCATTCTGCTGACCCGGGACCCGGGGTCCACGGATATCTGGGCTATCGCGAACTCACCGATTCTGTGGATCTGCGCGCTCGGTGTTTTCGCCGTGATCTTCCTGCAGACGATCCTGTATATGCGCGCCGCGCGCAAGGTTGCCCCGGGAATCGACATGCCGATCGCCGAGGTCAAAGAGTCGTTCCGCGCAGGCGCGGTGGCATCGATTGGGCCGTCGCTCGCAGTCGTCATCGTTGCCGTGTCGCTGCTCGCCCTGTTCGGAACGCCTGCCGTGCTGGTGCGCATTGGTTTGATCGGCTCCGCCGCGACGGAAACCGCCTCAGCCGGCATCGCTGCCTCCACGATGGGAGCGGAGCTTGGGGGCCCTGACTACACGCAGCAAGTGTTTGCGGTCGCCTTCCTCGCGATGAGTCTGTCAGGCGGGATGTGGATGCTCGCGACGCTGATCCTGACTCCCGTCCTGAAGCGAGGCAGCGCCACGCTCGCAAAGCGGAACCCCGCGGCCATGGCGCTCATCCCCACGGCGGCGCTGCTCGGTGCGTTTTCGATGTTGACGATTGCTGAGACAGGGAAATCGGGGACGCACATCATCATCGTGTGTATTTCGGCCGCGGTGATGGGGCTCTGCCTCCTGATCTCGCACCTGCTCGCAGCCAGGTGGCTGAAGGAGTGGGCCCTTGGGATCGCCATTCTTGTGTCGCTTTTTGCGGCCTACCTGATCCAATCCGGATCCTGACGAACACCGGGAGTATGACCATGACTACTGTTCTTGCGGCCACGCGGGCCGATGACGCAATGCTCAAGTTCGATCAGCAAACCACGCGCTACGGCTCGCTCACAATGCTCGCCGGGCTCGTACTGTCGCTGCTCGGCCCGCTCTACCTGTTGGTGGCCGGGCAGTTGGAAATCACCGGTTCGATGGTGTGGATCGCGTTTCTCGCCGTCGCAGCCACCTTCGGAGTGTTCTGGATTGTGGAACCGCTCACCTACTACCCCGTGCTCGGTTCGGCCGCGATGTACCAGGCCTTCATGATCGGCAACATCTCGAACAAGCTGCTGCCAGCCGCGATCGTCGCCCAGTCGAGCATCAACGCAAAGCCTGGCACACGCCGAGGAGACATTGCCGCGGTGATGGCGATCTGTGGCGCAGCGACAGTGCACCTGCTCAGCCTGTTGATCTTCGTCGGAATCTTTGGCACCTGGCTGGTGTCCATCATTCCCGCTGACTTTGTTGAAGTTGCGCGCACGTACATCCTGCCGTCACTGCTCGGCGCAGTGCTGGTGCAGAGCATCGTCGCGATGAAGCAGCGCCGCACCACGATCGTGGCGATCTGCGTCGCGCTCCTGCTGCAGTTCGTGATCGTGCCGCTGGTGCCACAGGTCGCCATGTTCGCGACGGCGGCCGCGGTCGTCGCTTCGATCGCGATCTCCTGGGTCGTGCGCGAGCGCACCAACACCGAATCCATCTCTGTCAACTAACGGGAGGCTGTCGCCATGCTGCACACAGAACTTACTGAGGCCGAGCTCGCCTCTCTGCACGATACCTACCGGCACCTGCACCGCAACCCCGAGCTTTCAATGCAGGAGCATCGCACCGCCGAGTTCATTGAGACACGACTCACCGGGCTCGGGATCGAGCACTTCCGCTGCGGGGGGACCGGAGTGGTGGGCGTGCTCCGCAACGGAGCTGGCCCGGTCGTCGCGTTCCGCGCTGACACAGACGGTCTTCCAATTGAGGAAGACACCGGGGCGGAATATCGCTCTATCGCCACTGGCGCACTCGCGGATGGCACCGTGGTCCCCGTCATGCACGGCTGCGGGCATGACACCCACGTCGCCGCTGCCCTCGCAGCCGCTGCGGTCTTTGTGCGCGAGCGCGCAGCCTGGAGCGGGACGATCGTGTGGGTGTTTCAGCCCGGGGAGGAAACCGCTGAGGGGGCCGCCGCGATGGTGGCAGACCAGCTGTGGGAACGCGCACCGAAGCCTGAGATCGTGCTCGGCCAGCACGTGATTCCGTTCGTCCCTGCCGGAGCGGTCGGAGTCGCGTCCGGCAGTGCAATGGCGATGGCAGATTCGCTCAGGGTGACCGTGTTCGGCACGCAATCGCACGGATCACAGCCGCAGAACGCGATCGATCCCGTCGTGCTCGGCGCGCACATGGTGGTGCGGCTCCAAACGATCGTGTCCCGAGAACTCTCACCGCAGGATCCGGCCGTCGTCACGTGCGGCACGTTCCACGCGGGGCTGAAGGAAAACATCATTCCGGATCGCGCGGAATTCACACTGAACATTCGCACGCTGTCGGAAGATGTGCGGGATCGCGTGCTGCGAGCGATCACCCGGATCCTGAACGCGGAGGCTGACGCTTCGGACGCGCCCCGGCCCAGCGTGGAGGAAATCTACCGCTTCCCACTCCTATACAACGACCCCGCGCACGTCGCGCGGGTCTCCGAGGCGCTCAGCGCCGAGTTGGGAGCCGAGCAGGTTGTGGCGCTGCCGCCGGCGATGGGGTCCGAGGACTTCGGCTGGCTCGCGGAGAGTATCGGGGTGCCCAATGTGTACTGGGTGTTCGGTGGCTTCCCCGCAGACGTGGCCGCGCCGCCGGTGAATCATTCGCCCTTCTTCCTGCCTGAATTGGAGCCGACGCTGAGCACGGGGGTGCGGGCCGCGGTGAGCGCGATCCGGAAGTATCTCGATGGTCCAGCGGCTGCGTAGCGTCGCCGGCAGTCCGCGTGCGCTCAGCGTTGCGAGGCTACACGTCCATCCGCATGCCGCTGCGCTTGAGCGCCTGCAACACGATCGAAGTGTCGACCTCGACAGCATCCTCGGTCCAGTCCGCGCGCATCAGAAAGTCCGCGAGCGCGGCGTGGCTGACGCAGGCGATGTCGACGAACAGTTGATGCCGGCCGGTAGTGAAGGCGAGGTAGCGCACCTCGGGCACCTCGGTGAGGCGCTGCGCCACAGACTCGGTGCGGCCGGGATAGGTGCGGATGCGCAGGATCGCCTCGACCGGAAATCCGAGCGCCGCCGGTTCGATCACCGCGCGGTCAAACAGTCGCCCGCTCGCCTGCAGGTGTGCGAGGCGGCGACGGGCCGAAGCAGGCGACAGCGCCGTCGCGCGGGCCAACTCTTCGACGGTGGTACGACCGTCGAGCGCCAGCAGGCGCGCGATCTCCTGCTCTTCCTTGCTCAGCGGGGCAAGCTCGACAGCGCCGGTTGGCTCCCAGCTCTGCTCGCGGTCGGTGAGTGCGAGCACCTGGGACTCGTCGAGAATACCGGGCAGCCACTGGTGAATGCCCTTGTACAGCCGCAGGATCGTCGCGGTGTCGACTCCGGCGGCGCCGGGCAGGCCGGGGATCTCGTCGAGCAGCACTGTGAGGGACTGCGAACGCTCGTTGATCAACTCGAACACGCAGTCGGCGTCGCCGGTAGTGAGGTAGGTGAATACGGAGCTCGCGCGTGCGGCGGCCGCGGTTGCCGTCATCCGGTTCATTCCCGAAACGCAGCGCACGCTCGCGATCGCGCTGTCGAGCACACCTCCTTGCGGCAGCACGGGGAACCCGGTGATCCGCACCTGCTGAGTGCGCAGCAGCTCGGAGCCACGCGCGGCGACGGTGCGTTCAGGTACATCGAGCACCGACGCGATGCGGCGCCACCCAGCCCGGCCGTTCACTTGGAGCGCCGCCACGATCTTCCGATCGAGGTCGTCCAGTAGCTCAGTGACATTCATGGCATCATTCTCTGCTGATTTCTTCAAAATCACAATACTCATGTACTACACGCTCCACTCAAACCTAGAGTGATAGCTGATTCAACCAGTGCCGGTCGGATATCCCCCGCGATCGGCGCGCTCGCAGAGATTGCCCACAGCCCGACCAAAGGAATGCACTCAATGAAGATTCGCAAACTGGCACTTGTAGGACTCGCCGCAGCGGCGGCCTTCTCCCTCGCCGCCTGCTCATCGGCCCCCGAAACCACAGCTGACGCCAACAGCGATGAACCCATCAAGATTCGAGTCCAGGCGCAGAAC
Source organism: Leucobacter luti (assembly GCF_019464495.1). Classification (NCBI taxonomy): domain Bacteria; kingdom Bacillati; phylum Actinomycetota; class Actinomycetes; order Micrococcales; family Microbacteriaceae; genus Leucobacter; species Leucobacter luti. The sequence continues at coordinate 2,438,809 of NZ_CP080492.1, forward strand.
TCGATCGCCGCCGAACCGCTCTACATGGGTATTGAAGAGGGCTTCTTCGAGGACGAGGGCCTTGATATTGAGGTCGTTGACCTGCCAGACATCGCAGCGGCCACCGCGGCGCTGCAGGCAGGGAAACTCGAACTCGCTTTTGTACCCACAATCTCCGCGTTGCAGATGGCCCGCCAGAACGTGCCAATCACGCTGATCGCCGCCTCTGACGGCATCAACCCGGCCGCGAGTGACGCAACGCTCGAGGAGCAGCGCGACTACACTTCCGTTGGCATCTACACGAGCAAGGGCAGCGGGATCACCGACATTGAGGGTCTCGCAGGCGCCAAAATCGCGGTGCCGGAGCTGAAAGGCCAGCCGGACGGCACCATCACCTCTGTGCTGCATGAAGCCGGCGTTGAAACGAAGGACATCGAGTGGATGAATCTCGGCTTCGTCCCGGCGCTTGAGGCGCTCAAGGGCGATCAGATCGACGCAGCGTTCCTGGTCAGCCCGTTCTCGCTTGAGGCGGACGCCGAAGGGTTGGCGCGCGTGATGAACCCGAGCGTCGACTTCTTCCCGCGCGGCTCGGCCACGACCGGTTGGGCGGCGTCTGACACCTGGGCCGCCGAGAACCCTGACGCCGTTGCCGCGTTCCAGCGGGCAATCGCCAAGTCCGCTACATGGGCGAGTGACAACCTCGAAGATGCGAAGCAGCACGTAATTGATCGCGCCGGGCTCAAGATCGAGCCGGCAGATATGCCGCAGTCGTACTGGCCAAGCGAGATCGATCCTGCGCAGCTCGAAGAAGTCGACAAGAAGCTCGTGGCCATCGGATTCTTTGACGAGCCCATCGACGTCTCCGAAATCCTCACCAGTCGCGCCAACTAGCGGCACGCCAGACACGGAGGAGGGACGATGACGTCATCCACTCAACTCGGATCGCGCAGCGGGCGCCGCGTGCTCGTGCCAATAGCGTTCGGGGTTCTCGGTATCGCCCTCCTCCTTGCCGCCTGGCAGTGGGGATCAATTCAGATCGCGTCTGAAAGCGCCCTGCCCGGTGTTCCAGTTGTAACACAGGCCCTCGGCGCCCTCATCACGCAGGGCAGCTTCTGGGCTGAGGCCGGCACGACACTGAGTATCGCCCTGTTCGGCTGGATCGTCGCCGCCGCGATCGGCGTCGCCATCGGGGTGCTCGTCGGCACCTCGGAGATCGTCCACGCCGCGACGCGGGTGGTGCTCGAGTTCCTACGCCCGATCCCCGCGATCGTAATCCTGCCGCTCGCCATGCTCGTGCTGGGACCCACGACTGAGATGGGGGTGTTCCTCGTGATCTTCGGGATCATGCTGCCGATTGCCGCGCAGACCGCAGCAGGGGTGGAGTCTGTCGACCCCGTCATGGTGAACACTGCGCGTTCGTTCGGGCTGCGACCAGGCGCGATTCTGTGGCGCGTGATCCTGCCGGGGGCCTCGCCTTACATCGGCACCGCGATGCGCGTTGCCGCCCCGGTCACGCTCATTATGGCCGTGGTCGCTGGCATGCTCGGCGGTGCCCCAGGGCTCGGAAACTCGCTCACCGTGGCCCAGATCGCCGGCCGCAATGAAGACATCTTCGCCTACGTGGTTGTGCTCGGATGCATGGGGCTCCTCGTGCAGGCTGCCGCCGCTCGAGCGGAGCGGCGGATGCTGCACTGGCACAGTTCCTACCGAAAGGAGAGCTGAGATGGCGACCACTGAGCTGGCTCCGACCACCACGGCCATTCGCACTCAGGCCCGCGTCAAACAAGCGCGGAACCGTAGGCCGTTGCTCCTCACCCTCGAAATCGGAGTGCCTGCGCTGCTGATTGCGGTCTGGTGGTTTGGCTCACTGAACTCAGCTGACCCGTTCTTCCCGCCGCTGCGCGACATCGTGATCGAGTTTCAGCGGCTGTGGCTGTTCGACAAGTTCTTCAGCGATGTGCTCCCCAGCGTCGGTAACTTCCTCGCGGCCTACGTGATCGCGTGCCTCATCGGTGTCGCGCTTGGGACTGCGCTTGGCCTGATCAGGCCCCTGTTTTGGATCCTTGATCCCATTGTGCAGTTTGTGCGGTCGATCCCGGCCGTTGCGCTGCTGCCGATCTTTGTCGCGACGATGGGCTTTGGGAACGAGGTCCGAGTCTTCGCGATTGCGCTCGCGTCCCTGTTCCCAATCCTGATCTCCACGATTGATGGCGTGCGCGGCACGGAGCCGCTGCTACTCGAAACCGCGCGAGTGTATCGCCTCAGCGCGTGGGAGCGGCTGCGCCGGGTGTACCTGCCGGCGGCGTCACCGCAGATCTTCGCCGGCGCGCTCGTGAGTCTGCAAGTCGCATTCATCGTGATGATCACGAGCGAAATGCTCGGGGCCGCGCGCGGGATCGGGGCCCTCACACTGCTCGCGCAGAAGAGCTTCGACGTGCGCGGGATGTGGGCGGGGATCCTGTTGCTGGGGATCCTCGGTTTCCTCGCGAACCTGTGCTTCAACCTCGTGCGACGCCGGGCGCTTGCCTGGTATCTCGGCTCCCAGAAAGCCGCCTCGGCTGACTAGCACGCAGGACTCGATCCGCCTACCCGCCACCCCTGTCTCACCCGTGACCGCAGTGAAATCGGAGAACTCCATGTCCACCACCCAGCTCGTCGTTGAGCACCTCTCGAAGACTTACACTGTCCGCGGGGCGGAGGTGCAGATCATCGCCGACCTCACCTTTGATGTCACCGCCGGCGAGATCGTTGCCATTGTTGGGCCGTCCGGTATCGGCAAGACCACGCTGCTGAAGTGCCTCACCGGGCTGCAGAGCATCAGCTCGGGGACCGCCGAGATCCACGGCAAGCCGATTGACGGGCCGCCAGAGGAGATGGCGCTGGTGTTCCAGGAGTACACCCGCTCACTGATGCCGTGGCTGACCGTTGAGAAGAACGTGCGGCTGCCGCTGCGTCACCTGCGGCTTCCCGCGGGAGAAGCGGACGCCAGAGTGGCGTCGGCGCTCGCCTCTGTCGGGCTCGACCAGTCAGCTGATCGCTTTCCGTGGCAGCTTTCGGGCGGCATGCAGCAGCGCGTCGCGATTGCCCGCGCGCTCGCATATCGCCCCGAGGTGCTAGTGATGGACGAACCGTTCGCGTCCGTTGACGCTCAGACGCGGTTCGAACTGGAGGACCTCTGCCTCAAGATCCGTGACGAGTTTGGAATGACGATCCTGCTCGTCACCCACGACATTGATGAGGCGGTGTATCTTTCGGATCGCGTGGTGGTGCTCGGGCACCGGCCGGCCGTGGTAACCCGCAGTATCGACATCGAGCTGCCCGCACCGCGCGACCAGATCACCACGCGCGCGCTGCCCGAGTTCGCTGAGCTGCGCACCGAGATTTTCGAACTGATCCGGGCTGGCGCGATCACGACCGCGCCGAGCGCTGCAGCGTAGGGGAGACAGATGTCCGTCGAACTCACGTGGCTCCCCGCAACTGAACTCGCCAGCATGATCCGCGCACGCGAACTGTCCGCCCGCGAGGCGCTCCAGGCGCACTGGGACCGGATCGATGAGGTGAACCCGATCCTGAACGCGGTGATCTACGAGGATCGCGAGTCCGCGCTCGCGCAGGCGCTCGCCGCAGACGAGCGGCAGGCCGCTGGCGCTGAGCTCGGCCCGTTGCACGGGCTTCCGCTGACGAATAAGGACACGAATGAAACGGCCGGGATGCCGAACACGTGGGGTCACCGCTGCTGCAGCACGTGATTCCCACGAGCGACAGCCTGATCGTTGAGCGGATGCGCGCGGCTGGGGCGATCATGACCGGCAAGACGAACGTGCCGGAATTCGCGGCAGGAGGCCACACCTTTAACGAGGTGTTCGGGCGACGGGCAATCCGTACGATCCTACGCGGAGCGCTGGGGGTCAAGCGGCGGAGCTGCGGCGGCGCTGGCAGCCGGGATCCAGGCCGTAGGCGACGGCTCGGACATGGGCGGGTCACTGCGCACTCCCGCGGCGTTCTGCAATGTGTTGGGGCTGCGCCCCTCGCTCGGACGAATCCCGACCCCCGGGGCGAACTCGTGGGCGTGGCTCGGACGTACTGGCCCGATGGCGCGGGAGGTGGGTGATCTCGCCCTGATGATGAACGTGCTCTCGGGGCCGGATCCGCGAGTGCCGACCTCGATCCAGGAACCAGGGCTGGACTTCCGTGTTGGCCTCGGCTCCGGCATTACCGGCCTGCGCATTGGGTGGTCGCCTGATCTGGGTCTCGGCCTCCCCGTCGAACCTGAGGTGCTCACGGTCGCGCTGCAGGCGCTCGCGGTGTTTGCCGAGGCTGGCGCCATCGTCGAGGAAGCGGAGCCGGATCTGCGGGAGGCCGACACCGTGTTTCGGCAGACGCGCGCTTTCGACTTTGAGTTTGGTTGGGGCGAGCTCGTGCGCTCGCAGCCAGAGCTCGTGAAACCAGAAATGCTCGAAAACGTCGCTGTCGGCGAGCGGCAAACTGCGGCAGAATTGCGCGAGCTGGCCCGCGCGCGCACCAGGCTCGAGGGGCACACTCGCGATTACTTTGATCGGTACGACCTGTGGCTCACCCCGACCGTGCAGCTGGTGCCGTTCCCGCTCGCGGAGCGCTGGCCGAAACGTGTCGCCGGGCAGCCCATGGGCGATTACCTCGACTGGATCAGTTCGGTGTGCGTCGTCTCCGCGATGGGTGTGCCAGCGCTCTCGATCCCTGCCGGATTCTCGCAGAGCGGCATGCCAGTCGGCATCCAGCTCGTCGCGCCCCACGGCGGCGACGCCCTGCTGCTGCGCGCAGCTCACGCGTACGAACAACGCACTCGCTGGTCGCGGGTGCGGCCGCGAATGCTCGAAGAAGTGGAGGCTCAGCGATGAGCGAAGGTTCACTCGACGGTCTCGTCGTGATCGATATGAGTCGGGCACTTGCCGGTCCTCATGCGGGGCAGATGCTCGGGGACTTGGGGGCTCGAGTAATCAAGGTCGAGGCTCCGGGATCTGGCGACGATACCCGCGGTTGGGGCCCGCCGTTTGTTGAAGGGGCCGACGGTGGCAGCTACTCCACCTATTTCCTCTCCTGCAACCGGAACAAAGAATCAATTGCGCTCGACTTGAAGAGTGATGATGGTCGCGATGTGCTGCGCCGCTTGATAGCGCGCGCCGATGTCGTGATTGAGAACTTCCGCACCGGGGTGATGGAACGGCTGGGTTTCGGCACCGCGACCCTGGCCGAGCTCAACCCGAGCCTGGTGCAGCTTTCCATTACCGGCTTCGGACACGACGGACCAGAAGCTGATCGCGCTGGCTACGACCAAATCGTGCAGGGGGAGGCCGGGTTGATGTCGCTCACCGGATCCGGAGCCGAAGACCCGCAACGCGTCGGCACTCCGATCGCGGACCTGTTGGGCGGGATCCACGGCGTGGTCGGTGTGCTCGCAGCGCTGGTAGAGCGCGCCAAGACCGGGCGCGGGCGTGTGGTGCGCACCTCACTCCTCTCGTCACTCGTCGGCGTTCACGCATTTCAAGGGACCCGGGTTACCGTGGCTGGAGAGACTCCACTGGCGCAGGGCAACCACCACCCGTCCATCGCGCCATACGGGCTGTTCCCATGCAGGGACGGCGCGGTGCAGATCAGCGTCGGGAACGAGCGACTCTGGACGGCGTTGTGCGGCGAGTTTGAGCTGGATCCAGCGACACCCGGTCTCGCCTCGAATCCCGAACGGGTGGCCCACCACTCGCAGACACTGGAATTCGTCTCGGCTGCGTTTGCCGAGCACGACGCCGCACCGCTGCTCGAGCGGCTGCGCTCCGCCGGGATCCCCGCGGGCAAAGTGCGCACGCTCCCGGAGGTCTATGAGTGGGAGCAGGTAGCCTCGCAGGGATTGCTCGTTGATGTTGATCACGCCGCGCTCGGGGGAATTACCCTGCCAGGCCCTCCGATCCGGTTCTTCGACGTCGGCACGTCTGGGGAGACTGAGCGCTCCCGCACCAAGCATGTCGCCCCACCCGTGTTGAATCAGCACGACGCCGTGATCCGCGCCTGGCTCGAGGAGGAATAATGCACACCCCGGCACGCCCCCACCGACTGTCCGCCGCTGAACTCATCGCGCTCACCGCTGACGAGGGCAGCTACCTCAGCTGGGATGCTCCGCCCGTTGAACCGGATCTCGGCGACGCGTACCGCGCCGAACTCGCCGCAGCAGCCGCGAAGTCCGGAACCGACGAGTCGATCGTCACTGGGGAAGCGTTGGTGGACGGGCGTCGCGTCGTATTGATCGCCTGCGAGTTCCAGTTCCTCGCTGGCTCCGTGGGCACCGCGGCTGCCGAACGTTTCGTGCTCGCCATGGAGCGGGCCACCGCCGAGCGGCTCCCGGTGCTCGCCGCGGTCGCATCGGGCGGCACCCGCATGCAGGAGGGCACGGTCGCGTTTGTCGCGATGGTCAAGATTGCCGCGTCAGTTGCCGCACACCAGGCGGAGGGCTTGCCATACCTGACCTATTTACGGCACCCGTCCACGGGAGGCGCACTTGCCTCCTTCGGGTCGCTCGGCCAGGTGACCGTTGCCGAGCCGGGCGCGCTCGTCGGCTTCCTCGGCCCGAGAGTCTATGAGGCCCTCTACGGGGAAGCGTTTCCGAGCGGTGTGCAATCAGCGGAGAACCTTGCCCAGCACGGCATCATCGACGGGGTGCTCCCGCCGCAAGATCTGCGCGAGGTGATCTCGCGGACACTCCGACTGCTGGAGAAGCCGACGCACGCTGCGCTTGTGGCCCGCGCGGCAGATCCGGGCACGGCAGCCTCCGATCCGGCTGGCTCCGCTGACACCTGGGATTCGGTGACGCGGACGCGGGATCGGGCGAGGCCTGGGCTCCGTGATCTGCTGCGCCACGCGGCCACCGATGTGGTGCCGTTGTCCGGCACCGGTCAGGGCGAACGCGATCCAGGGCTCTCGCTCTGCCTCGCGCGGTTCGGAGGCGTGCCCTGCGTGGTGGTGGGGCAGGATCGTCGACTGCAGCGCTCACACGCGCCGCTCGGGCCAGGTGCTCTGCGTGCCGCGAGGCGGGCCATGCACTTGGCGGAGGAACTCAAGCTCCCGCTCGTGACCGTGATCGACACTCCTGGCGCCGCGCTGTCGCAGACCGCAGAGGAGGGCGGCCTCGCTTCGGAGATCGCACACTGCCTCGCGGATCTGGTGACGCACACCAGCCCGACGCTGTCTGTGCTGCTCGGAGAGGGGACCGGGGGCGGAGCGCTGGCCCTATTGCCAGCCGACCGCACGCTCGCAGCTGAGCACGCGTGGCTCTCGCCCCTCCCACCCGAGGGGGCGTCGGCGATTGTGCACCGTGACATCGAGCACGCGCCGGAACTCGCTGAGCAGCAGGGCGTCGCGTCTGCGCGGTTGCGAGCGAACGGGATCGTGGATCGGATCGTCGCCGAGCTGCCAGACGCCGCGGTCGAGGCGACGGCGTTCTGCGGCCGCCTCGGTGACGCAATCGCGCAAGAGCTTGCGGCACTCAGCCTGCAGCTCCCCGAGCGCCGCCGAATCCTGCGGTTGGAACGATACCGAACGCTTGGGGTGTAGCCCCGAAAAGACGGATCGACAGCGACGCAAGTTGACAGTTAGAGATCTAACACTTAGTCTTCTAACTATGACCGAATCGCCTCCGGAACTCACCAGCATCCTGGGCCAGCTGCGCTGGCTGGGATGGGCACAGCGCAAGGCTGGCGAAGACTGGATCCGCGAGCGCGAGCTCAGCCACGAACAGGGCTTCGCGCTCGGATACCTCACTCAGCAGCCAGGCACGATCCAGGCTGAGCTCGCGCGGGTCACCCGCACGAGTGCCGCAAGCGTGTCAAGTCTCCTGCAGGGGCTTGAACGGCGCGGTTTGATTGAGCGCCGCACCGACCCCGCAAACGAGCGCCGCAAGCTGGTTTTCGCGACGGCAGCGGGCAGCGAGCTCGTTGCCGGGTTCGATACCGCGCTCGAAGGGATCGAAGATGAGTTGCTCGCCCCGCTCGATGCTGCCGAGCGCGCGACGCTCCACGCGCTACTCAGCAAGGTAACCGCGGAACTCCCGCAGCCCACGCGCGACTAGCGGAGGGCGCAGCACCCGTCCGCGCGGCCGATCCCGCTGTCGCGGAGGCTGATCTGGCGCGCCAAAAATCTCCGATCTCACCCCACGACTCTCACCACCACCACTGACAGACCCTTCGGCACCGACACCGGTCGGAGCTCGATTCGTGCTGCCCGAAAGGAACCACCATGATCGACCCCTCCGCAGGCACCGGCACCGGCACCGGCACCGTCGCAGACACAGACACAGACACAGACACAGACACAGACACAGACACAGACACAGACGCAGACACAGACACGGGCACGGGCACCGTCCCCGCTCTGACTCGTGCGCCAGACGCACCCCCCGCTGTGGGCAGCAACCGCTGGTACCTGTCCAGCGCACCGATCCTGCGCTCGCTCATCCATCTCTGTATCCCGATGGCGGCAGCGATGATCGTCTCAGCGCTCTACAACGTGGTGAATGCAGGCTTCCTCGGTTCCCTGCACGACAGCGCGCTGCTCGCCGCGATTACACTCGGCACCCCCATGCTCGCCCTCGTCATGGCTGTAGGTGGCATCTTTGGGGTGGGCGGCGGCGCGTTGATCTCCCGCAAGCTCGGCGAGGGCGAACGCGATCCAGCCGCAGCCCAGGGCATCAAGCACGTCTCCGCGTTCTCGTTCTGGGGTGCAGTGATCAGCGGCGCACTCGTGGCGACAGCCGGTCTGCTTTTCCTCGACCCGCTCGTAACGCTGCTCGGCGCGGATGCCGCGACCGCTCCTGCCACCCGCGAGTACGCCACAGTAATGCTCATCTTCGTGCCGGTGCTTGCCGCAGCGTTCTGCCTCGAACAGCTCGTGCGCGCTGAAGGCGCTGCCAAACAAGTGATGATCGGGTTGATCGCTGCTACCGCGATGAACGTGCTCTTCGATATCGTATTCATCCTGGTGCTGCCCTGGGGCGTGGCGGGAGCTGCGCTGTCAATGGGCCTGGCAAACCTGATCCTCGTGGGGTACTTTGCGACCTGGTTGCACCGCAACAGTGCACACGTGCGGCTCGCCCCGCGCTGGTTCACACTTTCGCCAGACGTGCTGCGCCCCGTGTTCGGCATCGGCGTTGGCGAACTGCTGCAGGCCGCGTTCATGATCCTGACTACGCTCGTGCTCAACAACCTCGCGGCCGGGCATGGTGAGCAGGCGCTCGCCGCAATGGGCATCGGGGTGCGGATCGCGCAGGTCCCCGAATTCCTCGTCATGGGAATCACAATCGGTGTGCTGCCGCTGCTGGCCTACACGTATGGCAAAGGGGACCGCGCGAGACTGTCCGCTGCGCTGCGCGCTTCGGGTATCTCGGTCGCCGCGGTCGTGGTGCTGTTCTCAGCGGTGGTGTTCCTGTTCCGGGAGCCGCTGCTTGGTCTGTTCACCGCGGACCCGGCGGTGCTCCTGATCGGGGTGACCGTACTGACCGCGCAGCTCGTGGCGACCCTTGCAAACGGCTGCACCGGGCTGCTGAAATCGCTTTTCCAGGCAGCTGGCCGGGTCACGCCGACGATCGTGCTGTCGATCGTGCAGGGAGTGCTGTTTCTTCCCATCGTGTTCGTGGGAAACCTGTGGTTTGGGCTCGCCGGGATCATCTGGGCACTCACGATCAGCGAAGCGCTGGTGCTCGTGGCCGCGCTCGTGCTGTGGCTGCTTGCGCGAGCCGGGATTCAACGCGGCCTGGCCGAGGGGAGCGAGGAGCGGGCCGAGGCGGTGCTGGCCGAGCAGGACTAAGCGGGTGGCCACGGGAGCATGGGGGATTCTCGAGGGAAGGGGTGAATTACGGTGAAATCACCATTCTCTCGGAACACCCCCATTCCCTCGTGCCGCGCGCACGCGTTCGTGGGAGGGGCAGCGCCGCTCGCGCCGACTGGCCGCTACTGGAGCAGCTCGGCGACGGAGGTCAGAACCTCGTCAGGCCGGAAGGGGAAGCGTTCGATCTCGGCCGCGTCAGCGATTCCGGTCATCACGAGCACGGTGTGCAGCCCAGCCTCCATGCCGGCCACAATGTCGGTGTCCATGCGGTCGCCGATCATGCCGGTGTTGTGTGAGTGCGCGCCGATCTTGTTCAGCGCCGAGCGGAACATCATCGGATTTGGCTTCCCCACGATGTACGGCTCCATGCCGGTTGCCTTCGTGATGAGCGCGTTGATTGCGCCGGTCGCGGGCATCGGGCCGTCCTGGCTGGGGCCCGTCGCATCAGGATTGGTTGAGATGAAGCGCGCGCCCCTACTGATAAGCCGGATCGCTTTCGTGATCGCCTCAAACGAGTAGTTGCGCGTCTCGCCGATCACCACGAAGTCCGGGTCGGTCTCCGTCATGACGTATCCGGCATCGTGCAGCGCGGTGAGGATCCCGGCTTCACCGATGACGAATGCGGTGCCACCTGGCTTCTGCTGTTTCAGGAACGCAGCCGTTGCGAGCGCGCTCGTCCAAATCCGATCCTCCGGGACGTCAATCCCAGAGCTCGAGAGCCGCGCGCTGAGATCCCGCGCGGTGAAGATCGAGTTGTTCGTGAGCACGAGATAGGGCATCTCTTGCTCGCGCCAGTGCTCGAGCAACTCGGCTGCCCCGGGAATTGCCCGGTTCTCATGGACGAGCACGCCGTCCATGTCGGTGAGCCAGCACTCGATGTCGCCGCGACGGGGGTGGATCGCTCTCTCGGTCATGCCCTCAGCGTAGTCCGCGCACGTTAACGGAAGGTTGCCCACGCCGCGCGGCGCCGCGAGATGTCCGGCGGGCGGATCGCGAAGTGGGGCACGCGGGGCGGGGACCCGGGGACCCGGGGCTCTGATAAGGACGGCCTCGCCCCTCGCCCCTCGCCCCTCGCCCCTCGCGCCCGCCGCGCCGTGTTCCCCGGCCCACCCGCGCGCATGCTCCGCTTCTTAGACCGCGCGTCCCACGAGCTCCGGCACCGCACTCAACAGTTCCAGAGTGTATGGATTCTCCGGCGCGGTCCACACACGCTCAGTCGGGCCCTGCTCGACGAACTTTCCAGCTCGCATCACAGCGGTGTGGTCGGCAATGGTCGCGACGACGGCGAGATCGTGTGAAATGATCACCATCCCAATCTGCAGATCATCGACGAGCTTGCGCAGCAGTGAGCCGACGTGCTTTTGCGAGGACGCGTCCAACGCGGAGATCGGCTCGTCTGCCACAATGACGCGCGGCCTCGTGAGGAGCGCCTTCGCGATCGCGATGCGTTGCCGCTGCCCGCCGGAGAGGGCGTGCGGGTAGCGATCCCGGAGCGTGGGATCGAGGCCCACCCGCTCGAGCACGTCGGTGATCTCGGCGAGGCGCGCTTCGGAGGTGCCACGCTCGCCCCGTGCCCGCGCCGCTGCGTTCCACACTTCTTCGAGCTGTTGCACGATCCTGCGGCGTGGGTTGAGTGAGGCGTAGGGATCCTGAAACACCATCTGGAGCGGGATCAACTGGCTGGCGCGACGCTTGAGTGGCAGCGGCGAGACCTCATTGCCCAGAAAGCGAATGGATCCGCTGCTGAGCTTGTTGATTCCGACCAGCGCCCGTGCGAGCGACGATTTTCCGCAGCCACTCTCACCAACGATGCCCAGGATCTCCCCGGGACGCACGGTCAGGCCGACTCCCTGGACGGCGATGAACCGTCCTTTCCCCTTGATGCGATAGCTCACGACCGCATCCTGGACTTCCAGCAGGGGTTCCGCGGATGTGACAGCTGTGCTGAGTGTTGCAGCGGTCATGAGTGAATCTCCTTGGGAAGGGGCCAGGGGACCTGCGGGACGGCGTCAAGCAGCACGCGCGTGTAGGGATGCTGGGGATTACGGAACACCGAATCGGCCTGACCAGCTTCGACGATTTCCCCGTTGCGGAACACGTTAAGGCGGTCCGCGATCGAGCTGAGCATCGCGAGGTCGTGGGTCACGAAGATGATGCCCATGCCGCTCTCGCGGCGGAGCTCATCGAGGAGCGCGATGATCCCGGTGCGGATATTGGCGTCGAGCGCGGTCGTGGGTTCGTCGGCGATCAATAGTTTGGGGCCGCACGCGAGCGCAATCGCAATGGACACGCGCTGCTTCATGCCGCCAGACAGCTGGTGCGCATACTGACCGAGGAGCCGCTTGGGCTCCCGCAAGTGCACGCGTTCCAAGAGCTCGATCGCGCGTGCTTCCGCCTGCGCCTTCCTCAGACCGAGGTGCAGGCGCAGGTGATCGGTGAGCTGTTCCCCGAGTTTGAGCATCGGGTGGAGGCTCGAGGATGGATCCTGCAGCACCATGGCGATTTCGCGCCCGCGTGTGCGCTCCCACTCGCGGCGGCTCTGTGTCAAGAGTTCGCGGCCGTTGAACACGAGGGACCCGGATGCGGAGAGGCCGTCGGGCAAGAGGCCGAGGAGGCTGAGACCGGTGAGCGTCTTTCCGGAGCCACTTTCGCCGACGACGCCGACGACTTCGCCGGCTTCCACAGTGAACGACACATCGGAAACGAGCGGGTCGCCCAGGCCGCTGCTGCGTTGGATGCGAAGGCGGTCAATACTCAGGAGCGTCATGCGGCGCCTCCGCTCTCAGTGAGACGTGGTTCGAGGTTGTCACGAATTGCGTCGCCGATGATGTTGAACGCCAGCACGACCGTGACGATGGCGATGCCCGGCGCGATAGCCAGCCACCACTGGTCGAAGTACTGCACTGCGCCCGAGATCATCGAACCCCACTCCGGGGCAGGAGGAACAGCACCGAGCCCCAGGAACGACAGGCCTGCGAGAAACAGGATCGCTGAGCCGATGTCGAGCATCGCGAGCACGAGAACTGACCCGCTGACCGCTGGGAGAAGATCGACGAAGATCGAACGGAAGGGGCCGACTCCCGAGAGTCGGTTGGAGAGCACGAACTCCGATTCGCGCAGGGCGAGCACTATCGATCGGACCGCGCGTGCGTACGCGGGCCACCAGCTGACTGCCGCGGCAATCACCGCATTCTGGATGCTCGGGCCGAGCGCTGCGGCGATCGCCATGGCGAGAATGATGCCAGGAAATGCGAACACCAGGTCAGCGATGCGCATCAAGACTTCATCGATCCAGCCGCCGAAGAATCCGGCGATGAGCCCGATCGTTGTACCGATGAGTGCGGCGGCGGCGACGATCATGAGACCGTTCGGAACCGACGTGCGTGCGGCAGCCAGCGTGCGGCTGAGATTGTCGCGACCGAGCGCGTCAGTTCCGAGCAGGAAATTCCCGTCGGGTGCGGTGAGCGCGGGGCCCACGGTCGCGAGTGGATCATACGGGGTGAGGGCCGGGATGAGGATCATCACGAGCCAGCCCAGGAGTACGACCCCTGAGGCGACCATCGTGGGAGTGCGTAGCCACTTGGGGATACGCCGGCGCGGATCGCGAGCCTGGGGGGCGGCGATCATCGAGATCACGTCTGTGCGGCTCATTGGATCCGGATCCTTGGGTCGAATGCCGAGGCGAGAATGTCGGCGAGGAAATTGACGGCGAGGAAAATCACCGCGATCACCACGGAGATGCCAGTGATGGCAGTGATGTCGAGGTTCGTGGCGGACCGGTAGGCGTACTGGCCGAGGCCGCCCCAGGCGAAGATCTGCTCGACATACACGGTTGCGGCGAGGAGAAAACCAAACGAGAGCGCGGTGACCGTGATGATCGGGCTTGATGCACTCCGTACCGCGTAGCGCATCAGCACGCGAGTGCTGGGGAGGCCTTTCACGCGCGCGGCCTTGACCGCGTCCGTGTTGAGACCGTCGAGGACCGCACTGCGGGTGAAGCGCAGCACCATGCCGAGGTTTGACAGTGCCAGGACGGTGGCAGGCAGGATGAGGTGGCTGATCGCGGATCCCCACGCCGCAAAGTCTCCGACGAGAAGCGCGTCTATTGTGTAGAAGCCGGTCACCGTCGGTGGTGGGGTGACGCTGGCATCGAGCCGCCCGCTCCCCGGCAACCATCCGAGCTGCCGGAAGAAGACGGTCGAGCCAACGAGCGCAATCCAGTAGGTCGGCAGGCTGACGCCAAGGAGTGAGATCAGGCGCGCGACCTGATCCGGCCACCGATTGCGTGCGTTGGCTGCGATGATCCCGAGCGAGACACCGATGAGCACGGACAGCACCGTGGCCCACACCACCAGTTCCAGCGTCGCCGGCGCGTACTTGGCGAGATCTGCTGCGATCGGTTGCCCAGTCTGCTGCGAGATGCCGAGATCGCCGCGCACGAGGCCGCCGAGGTAGCGCAGATACTGCTCCCAAATCGGCAGATTCAGGCCAAACTTCTCGCGGAAGGCCGCGACAGCCTCGGGGTTGGCGAGCGCCTGCTGGCTGAGATTCGCGGTCTCCGGCCGAAGCGGGACGATCACTCCGAGCCCGAACGAGACGATCGTGATGCCGAACAGGGTAATCAAGGAAGTGCCCAGGCGGCGCAGGATGAATCGGCCGTAGCCGTTCCCGCCGCCCTTCTCCGGGGCGGACGTTGTCGCGTCCGCCCCGGTTTCAGAGAGTGTGTGAGTCACGGTGCTGATATCCGAACGCTTAGCGGATTTGTGAGAGGTTGATCGACGCGAGCGGATCGTGGCTGACGTGCTCGACTGACGAGGAAGCGACCAGGAAGAACGACGGCTCGAGCAGGTACGCGAACGGCGCCTCCTCATTCATAGCCGCGTTCCACGCCGTGAACGCTTCGCCACGGGCCTCGCCCGTGGCGACTCGAGCGGTTTCAGCAAGCGCGGCGACCTCGGGCGCGGCCTCCGCGGGCCAGTGCACGCGGGTTCCGATGAGATCGCCCGGCGCAAACACGAGAACATCCGAGGGGTCGGCCGTGTCCGGCGGCCAGGACCACAGCGCCATTTCCGTATCGCCATCGACATACCGCTGCAGCGAGGTCGAGGTCGGTGTGGGACTGAGCGTCACCTTCAGGCCGATCGCGTTGAGCTGAGTCTGGATCCCCTGCGCGAGGACGTTGTAGTCGATTCCTGCGAGACGCGTGTAGTCGTTTGCGTAGTCGAGGGTCACCTCGGTGCCGGTCTTGCCCGCATCAGCCAGGATCTTCTTCGCTGCGGCAGGGTCTGATTTCGGGCCCTTCCCTGAGGGCAGTGCGCCGCTCATCATCGAGGGGATAATGCCGGTGGCCTCGACTGCGCCAGCGCCGACGATCGTGCGCAGCCCCTCGTAATCGATGCCGGCCTTGATCGCTTTGACGACGTCGGGATCGGCCGTTGCTGCGCCCTCCTTCTGAGAGAGTGCGAGGTACAGCACCTCGGGGGAGCTGGAGGACTGTACCTTCAGGGTGTCCGACGCCATGCCCTCTGCGGTGCGACCCGGGATGTCCAGGGCGATCTGGCTGTCGCCGCCCTCGAGGTTGGCCTTTTGCTGCTGAGCGTTGTTGACGTTGCGCAGCACGATGCGGTCGTATGCGGCTGCCTCGCCCCAATACTCCTCGTTCTTCACGAGCACGATTTGCGAGTTCGTGTCGTAGCTGTCGAGCGTGTACGGGCCACTGCCGGCACCGTTGCCGGGTTCGGTAAAGAGATTGCCAGCAGTGTCGGTCTCCGCTGCATCGGCTGCGTCAGTGCCGCCTGCTGCGCGCACGGTTTCGTCATCGACGACGGCGAGCGGCGGTGCCGTGAGAGTGTGCTCTATGTAGGGCATGGGGTTCTCAGTGGTGAGCTTCACGGTGGTCGGATCGACCTCGGTGACGGTGATGCCCTCCATGCGGTACGCGGGGCTGGCCGCCAGGTTCTTCAGGCGGTTGAAGGAGAATGCGACGTCGGCCGCGGTGACGGGGCTCCCGTTGGCAAACGTTGCGTCGTCTCGCAGGGTGATGGTGAACTCGGTCGAAGTCTCGTTCGCCGTGAGTGACTTGGCGAGCAGGGGCTGTGGCTCTGCAACGTTGTCGATGTAGGTGAACAGGGTCTCGTAGAGCCCGCTTGCGGCGATCGAATCAGTGACCTGGAATAGTGTGGCCGGATCGATGGATTGCGCGGTGAACGCTTGATCGATCACGAGGGTTCCCGTTTTGGCTGCCGCGGTTCCGCCCGTGCTCGATTGGGCTCCCGTCGCACAACCTGTGACGGCGAGCGCCGCCGCAAGGACGAGCGCGGAGGCCCCGGCGGCCCTCCGAGGTGACTTCGATGTCATATCGCAGTTCCTTTCAGTGTGTGGTGACTGTGGTTGCACCACACCAGGTGAGGACATGCGACCTCACTGTCGGGTAGGGTGTCAACTATATCGTGACAACTGCAACTTATTTGAGAAGCAGTGAGAGCGATATTACCGGTGTTGTCAGTCGCGTCAAGTGCGTGATGGAGAATCTTTGTCACTCAGCGCAAGTGTGCGTGATGGGGAAAGCCGGGGAATTCTGAGTTGACAGATCGAATGACGGTGGATAGTTTCGTGTCACGCAATGCGCAACTATGTCACCGTATAGATGACATTGAATGGAGAACAAGGTGGATCCGATCACGGAAACGAGTGGCACTGCACCACTGACCTCGAACCTCAAGATGCTGCGCTTGCTCGAGGAGATCTCAAAGACTGACGCCCCATTCGGGGTCTCGGAAATTGCGCGTCGAGTGGGAGGGTCGCGGTCAATGGTGCACCGGCAGCTCGTCACACTCGTTGCGGCCGGGTGGCTGAGCGCGAATTCGCAGGGCTCATACTCGCTCACGTTCTCGCCGGTTCGGCTCGGTCAAGCCGCGCTGCGTCACGCCAGCGTCGACGTGCGCATCGCCGAAGAGCTCACACGACTCGCAGGAGAGCTGGGCGAGGGCGTCTCCCTCGGCACACTCGACGGCGACGCCGTGACCATTGTTGGCCGAGGGCTTCCGCCCCGCAACGTGCACGTCTCGCTCAAACACGGTCAGCGGTTTGGAATCGGCGGGAGCGCACTCGGCTCGGTGCTGTTGAGCTACCTCCCCGAGGCCGAAACCGCGCGCCTGCGCGACATCGACGATGAGCTTCCGAGCGAGGCCGAATGCGCGCGCGTGCGGGCCGACGGGTTCGCGGTGCTCGTGGACAGCGACTATGACCCCATCGAGATCATCGCCGTTCCCGTCGGACGCTCGACGGGACGCGTGCGATTCGCACTCTCCGCGCACTGGCCGCAGGGGCGCACGAAGCCGGACCACGTGCTTTCACTGTTAGAGGCCGGCGCCAGAACCATCGAAGACCTCACCGAGCAGAGCGCCGGAATTCTCCTTACCTGACCACCTTCCCCTTCACAAAGGAGTGCTGATGACCACCATCCCGCCGATTGCTCCGGTGCCACGCCGGATCCTCGATCCAGACCTGTTGCTGCAGCCTGAGCGGCTGCAGTCACTGCCCGCGAGCCGAATTTCGGCGGGACGGACGCTGCTCGAAAAGATGCAGCGTGAAGCCTGGACGTTCGAGCGGGTGCACTTCGATATCAACGATCGTGCCGAGGGCGAGGCGCTCTACCGGGTGCATGCGACGGGCGATTGGGTGTTCGATTTTGTGGTCTACAGCTTCGAGCCGAGGCTCGACGGGCGAACCGGTCGGATTACCGGGCAGAACTGGGACATGATGGGCGCGCTCATCGAGGGCCCCACCACTGCGGTGGATCGCGAGACAACACGGACCGAACTCCCCAAACTGTATGCGGGGCGTGCAGCGCCGGGAACCCTGACGTGGGCGAGATCCAACCGGAGCTTTCGCGCATTCAACCACGCGGTCTCCGCGCTGGCCGCGGGTGAGCAGCCCGATATCGAAGCGCTGTGGGAGGTCGGGTACCTCATGCGGAACACCGGACTCGACGGCAACGGAACATTCTTGACGAGATCGTTCCTGACACTTGAGACCGATCACCCGCTGCGGCTCCCGCTGCACGCGCAATTGCTGTCGGCGTTCATCATGCGCGAGTTCGCGGCTGACCTCGTCGAAGCGATGGCAGCGCACCAGAGCCCAAGCGCGGTGCCCCTCGCGCGGGAGGTCCGTCGAATGGTGGGGATTGGCAACGGCTCTGCGCTCGGGCTGCTGTTCTTCGTGAACACGCATCCGATGCTCATCGGCACCTGGCTGGAACAACGCCAGACACTGCTCGCCGAAGCCTGCCAGATCGAGCTTCAGGCGGGTGGAGATGCCTGTGAGGAGTATCGTGGGATCCTCGTCCGCGCCGCAGAATTCTCCCGCGTGGACCCATATGTGTATTCCCGGTTCGAGGATCCACATCTGGTGGCCGAGCACTTGGACCGCGCGATCGCCGAACTGGATCAGCTCGCAGCCCAGGGGGCAACGACGGGTGCGGCGCTACTGAATCTGCTCGATGGAGTGGTGAGCGATGAGGCGTGGGAACTGGTCGCCGCGAATCTGCTCGAGCTGC
Organism: Leucobacter luti; assembly: GCF_019464495.1. Taxonomy (NCBI): domain Bacteria; kingdom Bacillati; phylum Actinomycetota; class Actinomycetes; order Micrococcales; family Microbacteriaceae; genus Leucobacter; species Leucobacter luti. The sequence continues at coordinate 2,457,191 of NZ_CP080492.1, forward strand.
TTCCCTACGAACGCGTGGTCGCTGCGATTGAGGGCGGGATTCGATCGGAGCAGTTCATCTGCGAACCGACGATGCCCCTGGCCGAGCTCCGTGAGATTCTGGACCGCGACTACCGCTGGGCACTCGAGACCGATATGTCGGCGCCCGGTGCGCGGAGCTTCGTCTGGTACAAATCCGCGGACGCCGAAGAGCCGCGGCGGGGCCTCGCCTCGGAAGTGGTCGGAGGACGCAACTGGGCTCTCGATCTCCCGAGTGACGTGCAGGCCGTCGCACGGGCGCTCGCTGCTGCAGGCAGTGAGGTCGCAACGGTGGGCGAGCTCCTCCGGCAGTTCCCTGAGCTGCGCGCCGCCATCGAGCGGATCCAATCACTGCGCGATTTCCGCTACCACTCACCGCACATGAACATGCTGTCGGACGAGTTTGTGCCGGTGTCCATCGTGCGCTTCATGAACTCTGCAGTGCACGGCCTATTGCGCACGGTGGACGAGGGCGACGACCGCAACGTCCTCGGACTGATCTACCTGGGTGCCCCGACTGCCGCGGACATCAACGAGGGCATTGCCGTCGAAACCCGCTACCCACAGATGCCAGCTCTTCCGATTGGAGCCACCCGATGACGACACAGATGCGCGCTTCCGCACGCGAAATGCGACACATGGTGGGCCGATACCTGCACGCTCGCAACTGCCCCGGATATGCCGTGAACGCGGTTCGTGACGCCATCATGGCGGCGCAGGCCGAGGGCTATGACGCCGTGAGCTATATGGAAGATGTCCGAGAGCACTATGCGGGAGCACGGACGTCATTCGTGGCCGAGCTCCAGGGGGATGAGATCGTGCTTGATGGTGCCAATACACCCGCCCCGCTGCTCGCCCCAGCGCTCATCGACGAACTCGCGCTCGCGGTCGCAGCCGGCGCACGCAGCGTTCGGGTGCACAAGGTGCCCGGTGTGACGCTCTTCGCGGCGCTCTCAGAGTACGCAGCCGTACGCGGGGTCTCCGTGACGCTCACCCGTATCGCTGACGACGCTGCGACGATTGCAGCCTCTGCCGTGCCGCCCCTTGCGACGGACCCGGCTGCGCTCGCCGCAGGGCCCGCGATGCAGAGAATTCTGCGGGACGGGTATGAAATGGATGCCGATCAATTCTGGCGCCTGTTCCACGAGTCGAACGAGGCACTGACTCCGGATTCGGAGCTTTCTCGCCGGCACGCTGGCACGCAGATCTACGACGCCGATGGGAACCTGCTCGGCGAGGCCAGCGAAGAGGTCTACCAGCATCTGCGAAGCGCCTCGGGTACCCCGGATTCGGCGGTGTTCGCATGAGCGCGGGTTCCGGCGCTACCGGCGTGATCGACGGACTCCAGTGCGGCCGCTACGACGCGGCCCTCCTGTCTCAGATGCGAGACAGCGGAGTGCGGGCGGTGACGATCACTGCGTCATTCTGGGAAGACGCGATGGAAACCATGGACGCCCTCACCCGCTGGAACGACACCGTGCGCAACGCTCCCGATGTGGCGCTGATCGCGCGCACCGGAGCAGACATTGACGAGGCAGTTGCTTCGAACCGAATCGCCATTGTCCTCGGGACGCAAAACTCATCGCTGTTCAACGACCGGATCGGCTTCGTGGAACACTTCTGGAACATGGGCGTGCGCATCGTCCAACTCACCTACAACATCCAAAACGCGGTGGGCTCCTCGTGTTACGAGCCGCATGACTCGGGGCTCTCTCGGTTCGGGCACGAGATCGTGGAGGAGATGAATCGGGTTGGCATGTTGGTTGACCTTTCACACGTCGGCGAGCGTACCTCGCTTGAGGCCATCATCGCTTCCAGCAGACCGGTGATCATCAATCACGCGAACGCACGGTCGATTTATGACCACGCTCGCAACAAGGGGACCGAAGTGCTCGACGCGCTGGTTGCACGCGGCGGGGTACTGGGGGTTTGCACGTACAACAACATCGCAGGGGACTACGCGGCAACCCTCGACGGGTCTGCGGAACTCATCGCGAAGCACGTTGAGTTGCTCGGCGTCGATCATGTCGCCTATGGCTCTGACCTGGATCCGAACGCACCCGCTGACAACATCCCCTGGATGCGACAGGGGCGGTGGAGCCGGAAAACGCAGCATGGTGCGTCCCGCCCCGATCTGGCACCGCCGCCCGAGGCGTGGATTGACAACTTCGATTTCCACAAATTCGGCGCCGTCCGGGATCGCATCGTCGAACGCGGACTCCTCACCTCGGATGAGGCTGAACAGGTCTTCTACGGCAATTGGAAACGTGTGTACGACGAAGGATTTGTGCCGCTGGATGCTCAATCAGGGGCCGGGAACGGGGCAGAGAAGTGAGCGCCGTTCTGCGGGTGCCAGAGCCCACGGCCGGCGCGCTTTCGGCTGACGTCACCGTGATTGGTGAGACCGCCTACGTCACGGTGATCCCCGTAGACGACAGCGGCGTGCTTGCGGAGGGAATCGAGGCCCAATCGGAGCTCGTCATCGACTCACTCGAGACCGAACTGGAGCGGGTGGGAGCGGGGCTGGGAGACATTGCCCACCTCACCATCTACTTGCGCGACCTCAGCACGACGCGTGCCGTCTTCAACGAGGTGTACGCACGCAGGTTTGGCGCCGCCGTGCCCGTGCGATGCGCCGTCGGCGTTGCAGAGCTGGCACGCCCGTCAATGCTCGTGGAGCTCACCGCAATCGCGGCGGTGCCAGCGGCCGCCTAGCCTGATGTTGTCGCCCGGTCTCTTGTCCGGGCGACAACATCAGGCTCCGGCGCTCACAGGAGCTCTGCGTGGGAGGATGGACACATGCATGAACGCGCCGGCACCCTTGCCCGTCCTGACGACCTGATTGACGTCGCAGCACTCCTGTTGGCCTACGCAGAGACGGTGCCGGATCCCGCGATTGCCGCGCAGCGGGTCGTATTCGGTACCTCCGGACACCGCGGCTCAGCCTTCACCGGGGCCTTCACCGAGCCGCACATCGCGGCAATCAGCGCAGCCATCGCTGAGTATCGTGCGGAGCAGGGGATCAGCGGTCCGCTGTTCATCGGCGCGGACACGCATCCGCTCTCAGTGCCAGCCGAGCGCACCGCGGTCGAGGTGCTCCTCGCCGCCGGAGTCGACGTCCGCGCGGCGGCCGGCGACGGCGACGATTGGTTCGTACCCACTCCTGCCCTGAGCCACGCAATCCTGGCGCACAACCGTGGCCTCGCGGCGGATGACCCATCCCGCGCAGACGGAATCGTGGTGACTCCGAGCCACAACCCGCCTGCCGACGGCGGGTTCAAATACAATCCACCGCATGGCGGCCCGGCCGACACCGACGCCACGAACTGGATCGCAGCGCGTGCGAATGAGCTGCTCGCGAGCGGGACCCCCAACATTCCGCGCGCAACGCGCGAAGCGGTGGCCGCGGCCCCCCGCTTCGATTTTCTCGGGGGATACATCGAATGCCTAAACGAGGTGATCGATCTGGCAGCGATCCGGGACGCTGGTGTTTCCTTCGCAGCCCACCCCCTTGGCGGGGCGAGCGTTGCCTACTGGGCCGCGATTCGAGACCGGCTCGGGATCGATGTAACGGTGCTCGGCGACGGCGTGGATCCGCGCTGGGGGTTTATGCATCTCGATTGGGACGGCAAGATCCGAATGGATCCGTCGTCTGCGCATGTGATGAGCACCGTGAGTGCGTTCCGGGACGAGTATGCGCTGATTACGGGCAATGACGCTGACGCGGACCGGCACGGAATTGTGACCGCAGACGGGCTGATGAACCCGAACCACTACCTCGCCGTCGCGATCGACTACCTCCTCAGGCATCGGCCAGAGTGGCCGGAGTCTGCAGGGGTGGGCAAGACGCTCGTGTCCTCGGGCATGATCGACCGAGTGGTGGCGTCTCACCGGCGTGAATTGCTCGAGGTTCCGGTGGGGTTCAAGTGGTTCGTGCCCGGCCTCGCGGACGGCACGGTCGTGTTTGGCGGCGAGGAGAGCGCTGGTGCTTCGTTCCAGCGCTTCGATGGGAGTGCGTGGAGCACGGACAAAGACGGGATTCTGCTGGCGCTGCTTGCTGCGGAGATCCAGGCGGTCACGGGGCAATCGCCGTCTGAGCGCTACCGTGAGCTCGTTGCCGAGTTTGGGGAGCCGAGTTACGCGCGGATCGACGCCGCGGCGTCACCTGAGCAGAAGGCCAGGCTTGGCGCGCTTGCTCCGAGTGATGTGACCGCGACGGAGCTGGCGGGGGATCCGATCACAGCGATCCTGACCCGCGCTCCCGGCAATGATGCTGCGATCGGCGGATTGAAAGTACAGACCGCGCACGCGTGGTTCGCTGCCCGTCCCTCCGGCACTGAGGACGTTATGAAGATCTATGCGGAATCCTTCCGTGGTCCCGAACACCTCGCGCTCGTGCAGGAGGAGGCGCAGGCGCTGGTCGCTCGCGTGCTGGGGTAAGGGCGCCGCTGCGGGGCGTGGCTGGCGCGACGGGTCCGGAGCGCGGTACCCACCCGCAGTGGCGCGGCTTATCCGGTCGCTTCCACCCTCGCGGTACCCTGGTGAGCATGTCACAGAGTCCCGCACCCGTCCGCCGATACTCCTATCTCGGGCCAGCGGGAACCTTTACGGAGGCGGCCCTGAAACAGGTGCCTGAAGCTGTGGGTCAGGACTGGAACCCGGTCGACAATCTCGGCGCAGCCCTCGAAGAGGTTGTTTCTGGGCGCAGCCACGCGGCGATGATCGCAATCGAGAATTCGATTGACGGCGGGGTGACGGTCGCGCAGGACGCGCTCGCTACCATCCCCGGGCTGCGCATCGTGGGTGAATACCTGGTGCCGGTGAGCTTCGTCCTCGTAGCGCGCCCGGGGACTCGCCTTGAGGATGTCACAGTCGTGTCCGGGCACCCAGTCGCGTATGGGCAGTGCCGCACTTGGCTGGACGCACACACGACACAGCATCGGCACCTCATTGCCTCCTCGAACGTGCAGTCGGCGGCGGATCTCTTTGACCCTGAGAAGGGGATCGACGCAGCGATCGCCCCGCCTGGAATTGACGAGCACTATGACGTTGACGTGCTTGCGGACGGGCTCGCGGAGAACCCCGACGCGGTGACGCGTTTCGTGCTCGTGAGCCGGATCGTGCCAGTGTCAGAGCCCAGCGGCGCAGACAAGACGTCGCTGATCGTTGAGCTGCCGGAGGATCGCTCTGGTGCGCTGCTTGACCTGCTGGAACAGTTCGCCACACGTGGCGTGAACCTGACGCTCCTTGCGTCCCGTCCGATCGGCGATCGGATGGGGCGGTACCGCTTCGTCATCGACGCTGAGGGGCATGTGAAAGACGCGCGTGTGGCCGATGCGCTGCTCGGGGTGAAGCGCTTCAGCCCCAACGTTGTGTTCTTGGGCTCCTACCCGCGCGCAGATCGCGTAGTCGCGACGACCCGCGCCGCCCACGATGACGACGCATTCCGCGACGCCCGCGACTGGCTGCGTGGGATCATCTCAGGCGAAGACGCGTAGCGTTCGGCGCTGCGTTGCTGCGGTGCGCTGAGGCGCGGGGCACTCTCGCTTGAGGTACCACCGCTCGGGACGCCCACGCCCGGGGCTCCGCACTCAGTGCTCACTCGCGCCCGCGGCAGAGGCCCAGCCTGGAGGGGACCGCGGAGCTCGATGCACATTCTTGACACCGCACTAGTGTGTAATGCACACTAGTGCGCATGGGGAAGTTCTCCCCGATGATCGAGGTGAGGAGCGTATGGACGCCACGCAGCTACTCAAAGGAGTGCTGGACGCCGCCGTGCTCGCGGTCGTGCAGCGCGAAGACGGTTACGGCTATGACGTCGTCCGCCGTCTCCGAGACGCTGGGCTTGCGGAGGTGGGTGACGCTTCGGTGTACGGCACACTGCGCAGGCTCTACGCGGCCGGGGCGCTCTCGACCTATGTGGTTCCGTCTGAGGGCGGGCCGCACCGCAAGTACTACAGCATCACGCCGGCCGGCCACGAACTGCTCGGAGAGCAGCGGGCCGGATGGGAGCAGTTCTCGCAAACGCTCACCCGGCTCATTGCGCCGAGTGCAAGTGCAGAGGCGGGGCCCGGATCCGTCACGACACCCGCCCCCGCGCCAGGATCCACACCCGCCCCACCTCCAGACCCCATGTCGGCCTCCGCCGCCCGAACTCCGGAAGGAGCAGACGCATGAGCACCGCAACCCGCACCAACGAGGAGCGTGCCGCCGAATTCGTTGCTGCCGTGCGTGACCGGCTGTCCGATTTGCCGCGAGACGAAGTGGATGAACTCACCGACGGACTCGCCGCGGATCTCGTGGACCGGCTCAGTGACGGCAACGAGCTGGGGGATCCTCGCAGCTACGCCGAGGAACTGCGGCAGGCCGCAGGCCTTCCCGAGCGCGTTGAGCCGGAGTCCGCACCCCAGCCACGGGAGGGGCTCATGGACCAGGGCCGTGCGCTTGCCAGCCGCTGGCGCGAATGGTGGGATGAGACGAGCGGGCGGCGTGGAGTGCGCGATTTCGTGCTCTCGCTACGTTCGGTCTGGTGGGTCCTGCGCGGTGTCGCCGTCGCTACGGTCTTCTGCCTCCTCTTCGGGATCTCATCGGGGGGTGGTGTGGCTGCTTGTCACCGGGGCAGCGACGCTGCTCAGTGTGCAGTGGGGCCGCGGCGCATGGCTCCCCGGCGCCTGGGCCGTCTGGCTACGCCGGATCGGCAGCGTCGTCGCGATCCTCGCCCTGCTGCCGCTCGCGGGCATCGCGCTCGACCGCCTCAGCTTTGCACATGCGAGTACCGGTGATGACCTGGAAACGTTTCTTCCTCCGGGGCTGACCTCGAACGGGGAGAGCGTGACCAATATCTTCGCCTACGACTGCGATGGGCAGCCCCTTGGTGCTGTGCAGTTGTTCACACAGGATGGCAGTCCGCTGCACACTGGTGACGGGCAGCCGGGATCATATGCGGACTGGCTGCCCATGGGAGGTTCCGACGCCAACGGCGAGTGGATCGACTACCGGCGGAACGCTGCAGCCACCATGCCAGATGAGTGGAACGTCTTCCCGCTCCGGGAACTCAGCACCAGTGATCTGATGACGGGAGAAGAAGACACCGACCCGGCCACACAACAGGGAGCGGAGCCGACCGCGCCCTACGAACGGGTGCCAGTGCTCGGTGATTGCGCAGCGACGGTACCGGACGAAGCTGCATCGGACTCCGAGGGTGCCCAGGATGAACAGACAGCCCGGGAGCGCGCTGAGTCGAAGGGCGCATCGGATCCGGCACCCTCTCAGGCCGCAGCGGCCGCACAGGACGCCCCGTGACCTCCCCAGTGAGCGCGCGCAGCCACGTCGCGAACTCGGCGGAGGATCCGTCAGGACTGAGCGTTCCACTCCGGCAGTACGCGGACGACGAGCGCTCCGGGATCCACCACGCCGCTCACGGCGAGCGCGAGGCCGAAGTCGTCGCCGTCGAGCTGGACTGGTTCCGGCCTCGGCACGGCGAGAGCGTACCGTGTCGCCTGCAGGTAGTTGACGCTTCGAGTGTCGTTGACGAGGTCGATGATCTTTCGGCCAGCCTTCGACTTCCGAAGCACGCCGTTCTCCCAACCGATCTTGTTCCAGATCCGGAGCCAGGAGAACGCGCCAAGCGGGCGTAGTGCCACCACATCGAGCTTCCCGTCGTCGAGTTTGGCGTCGGGAATCAATAGCACGCCGCCAGGCATCAGGCCGCAGTTCCCGATCATGACGGTGTACACCGAAAGCGGTTTGACCTCTGAATTATCGATCGAGTAGAGGATCTGCAGCGGGCCATCGCGCAGCATCGTGCGCACCCCGGCGTCGACGTAGGCGAGCCATCCGAGGCGCTGCTTGAGGGTGGCGCGCGTCGCAGAGATGGTGCGTGCATCGAGGCCCATGCCGGCGAGCACGAGGAAGAGGTGATCGCTCTCCGAATCGTCCTCGCGGGTAATGGTAAGGATCCCAACATCAATCGCGCGATTGCGGCCGTAGAATGCAGCGCGGACCGCGTCCGCGATCCGGTTCAGCGGGATCCCAAGATTGCGCGCCAGCAGATTGCCGGTGCCCTGCGGAATGATCGCGAGCGGAACACCGGAACCACGCAGCGCTTCGGAGACCGCGCGGATCGTGCCGTCTCCGCCGCTGGCGAGTACGACGCTTGCGCCATGCTCAATCGCGCTCTTCGCAGCCGCGACACCGGCGTCCTCCGCCTCAGTCTCGTACCACTGCGTTGGCGCCCACCCTGCCTGTCGCTCGTGTTCGGTAATCGCTGCGCGCAACGCAGTGAGGTCGGTCTTGAACGGGTGATAGACGACCGCCGCACTGGGTTGGTGGCGCGCGGGGGAGACGGACATGGCACCAGCGTAGTGCTAGCCCGTGGCTCTTCGGAGCACTGACAGTGGAGCCCCGGAAGCGATCCGGCGACAGCCCAGGCCAGCAGGACTAAGCTGGGAGCGTGATCGATCCAGTCTTGCTCCGCACTGATCCTGAGTCCGTAAAGCGCTCGCAGCGCGCGCGTGGAAGTGATGAGGCGGTCGTAGACGCTGCACTCGCCGCTGATGCTGCCCGCCGTGCCGCTCTCACCGAGTTCGAGACGCTGCGCGCCGAACAGAACGAGTTCGGGAAGCAGGTGAAGGCCGCTTCGAAAGAAGACAAACCCGCACTGATCGCTCGTGCACAGGAGCTCGCTGCCGCCGTGAAGGCCGCCGACGCCCGCGCCAAGGAGGCTGAGGCCGAGTTCGTCACACTCTCGCTGCGCATTGAGAACATCATCATCGACGGCGTTCCCGAGGGTGGCGAAGAGAACTTCGTCACGCTGCGAGAAGTTGGCGCGCGGCCCGAGTTCGATTTCCCAGCCCGAGATCACCTCGATCTCGGTGAACTGCTCGGTGCGATCGACATGGAGCGTGGTGCGAAGGTCTCTGGCGCCCGGTTCTACTTCCTGCGCGGAATCGGGGCACGACTCGAGCTTGCGCTCATGAATCTGGCACTGGATCGGGCCCTGAGCCATGGATTTACGCCGCTCATCACCCCGACCCTCGTGAAGCCCGAAATCATGCGCGGAACCGGTTTCCTCGGGGAGCACGCCGCTGAGGTGTATCACCTGCCGGAGGACGACCTGTTCCTCACCGGTACGAGCGAAGTTGCTCTCGCGGGATACCACTCGGACGAGATCGTCGACCTGACTCCGGGGCCGCTGCGCTATGCCGGGTGGTCAACCTGCTACCGGCGCGAAGCCGGCTCGCACGGGAAAGACACCCGCGGCATCTTGCGGGTGCACCAGTTCAACAAACTGGAGATGTTCGTCTACACCGATCCTGCCGATGCCGAGGCGGAGCACGATCGACTGGTCGGGTGGCAGGAAGACATGCTGCAGTCACTCGGACTGCACTACCGGGTCATCGATGTGGCCGCGGGAGATCTCGGATCCAGTGCCGCCCGAAAGTTTGACATCGAAGCTTGGGTTCCGACTCAGGATGCGTACCGCGAGCTCACCTCAACGAGCAACTGCACGACGTACCAGTCGCGCAGGCTCGCTACGCGGTTCCGCACCGAAAGTGGCAAGACCGCGCCGGTCGCGACGCTGAATGGCACGCTCGCAACGACCCGCTGGCTGGTGGCGATCCTTGAGACGCACCAGAACGCCGATGGCAGTGTGACCGTGCCAGAAGCGCTGCGCCCCTACCTTGGTGGCCTTGAAGTACTCACCCCAATCGCAGGAGCCTAACTCTATGACGACGCCCTCCCTCTCTCCCGTGGCCACGGCTGATCGGCACCTCATCGCGCTCGACCTGGACGGGACCGTGCTGAGCCACGGGTTTGGGGAGGGCGCGGGCGACGATCCTGAAGGCGGGCGGATCGATCCGGATCTCGGAGCCGCCGTCCGTGCGCTGCACGAAGCAGGTCACGAGGTAATCGTGTCAACAGGCCGTTCGGTCGACGCCACGCTCCCGATCGTGGAGCGGCTGAAGATCCGGCCCGAGTGGGTGATCGCGGCGAACGGCGCCGTCACGTTGAAGCGTGATGCGCTCGCGCCGCGGGCCTACCGCCGCGAAATGGTCGAGTCCTTTGATCCGAGTGACGCGCTCCGCAAGATCCGCACGCAGCTCGTGACCGCACGATTTGCGGTGGAGCTTGCCGACGGTGGATTCCTCTACACAGAAGACATCCCCACGGGAACGCTGCCGTCGCAGCAGCGCCGAGTGCCGTTCGAGGAGTTGCTCGGGGTGCAAGCCTCGCGCGTCGTAGTGGTATCGCCGGATCACCGGCTCGAGGAGTTCCTCGGGGCAGTTGACTCGCTCGGTCTGACGCACGTCTCGTATGCCGTGGGCACCACGTCCTGGCTCGATATTGCGCCAGACGGAGTGACGAAAGCAAGCGCACTCGAAGTCGTACGCGAGCGGCTCAACATCGACCGCTCGCGCGTGTTTGCGGCGGGCGACGGCCGCAACGACATCGATATGCTGCGCTGGGCCGCACACCGCGGTGACGCGGTCGCGATGGGGCAGGCAGAGCCTGATGTGCAGGCGGTCGCCTCGCGTGTCACCCTCAGTATTGAGGAGAACGGCCTGCTCGTCGCGCTGCGCGAACGCTTCCCTGAACTCGGCTAGCCGGACTCTCGCGGGAGCGACGCGGGCGGACGTGAGCGGACGTGGACGCGGGAACCCCTCGGAGTTTGCTAGGCTCTTTCGCGGAGGGTTGTCCGAGCGGCCGAAGGAACTTGTCTTGAAAACAAGCATGCAGTAACCCTGCATCAGGGGTTCAAATCCCCTACCCTCCGCCAAAACCCCCTCTCGCCGCGCGACAGGGGGTTTTCTCGTGGGCGGGAGTGTGCGCAGCGTCACCTGCGCTGCCCGCGGGGACTGGCTGCCGCTCGCGGGTATTCCGGAGCAGCGGGACCCCACTCGAGTGTGCCCCGCCGCGCAGTGGCTCCTACCCGAGTGGGTGGGGCGCCATGGGGACCTCGTCGAGGTCCTCGTCCTCTTCCGGTTTCGGGTCGCGTGCGTCCGCGTAGGCGAACGCGATGGCCGCGATCGCGAGCGCAAACGCGATGATTCCCAGCGGGTTACAGAGCGCAATCGACATCTCGGCGGAGAATGCGGAACCGGAGATCAGGCTCAGGATCGATGCGAGCTCCCCGCCCGCCAGATCCGGCACCGTGAGCCCGAAGCCGAGAGCGCACACCCACGCGAGGATCAGCGCCACGACGGTGCTGCGCCCAGTGCGTTTGCCGCGCCCGTGCGTCACCGCGATCCGGTGCGCAAGCCAGAGCTGGAGCGCGGCAAAGATCAGGCCGATTGTCGGCACGTACCACCAGGAGAGTGAGCCCCCGATCCCGAACGGCCACCGCCCCAGCGCCATCCACAGCGCCAATGCGACCCCGACGATTCCCACTACGCGGCTATTCACGCCGGCTCCTTTGTGCTCGATGTTGGCGACGACTCGCGCGACGCTCCCCACTAGCCAAGCAGATTTCGCATCGCGATGTGGAATCTGCTATTCTCAAACGGTTGTCATCGCAAGGTGGCTACGCCCCGATAGCTCAGTGGTAGAGCACTTCCATGGTAAGGAAGGGGTCCCGAGTTCAAATCTCGGTCGGGGCTCTGACTCTCTGGCTCGCACTTGTGCGGGCCAGTTTGGCTGAGTAGCTCAGCTGGTTAGAGCGCACGACTCATAATCGTGAGGTCGCGGGATCGAGCCCCGCCTCAGCTACAGAGAGTCACACAGAACCCCCGGTTTTCGCCGGGGGTTTTTGCGTTGCGGGGATGCTGTCTGTTTGTCTGGGGCAGCGATTGCTTCCACGAAGAGGCGGAATATCGAACGTTCCCCGGGGCGATGCTCCGGCCCGGTTCCGGCAGGATCGCAGATTTGTGCGATGTGGGTGGCGGGCGTCAAATGCTCGCCGTTATGTATTGCGTGCACATTTCTTGCACACGGCCCGTTTTCGTATGGGGCTCTTCTCGGAGCGGCCGCTGTTGTGACCTTTCTTCCCGGAGAACATGTCCTAGTGCCGTGGTCTTCTTCGTGACCGTGCTGCCTGAAGGTGTGTTCTACGGGGTGGCATTCCGCAATAAAACACGTTTTCGAATTGAGGTTAGACGTGGCCGTTCAACTCGTGGGATATCTACGAGTCAGTAGCACTGACCAGAACCCTGAACGGCGGGTCGAAAGCATCGGTCCGACTGATCGGAGCTTCACTGACTACGCGTCCGGCGGCAGTACCGGCCGGCCAGAACTGCGTAAACGCATCGGATATGCGAGAGCTGGCGTTCGGATCCGTGTTGTGAGCATTGACCGACCCGCACGCTCCACCCATGGCCTACACGAGCTGATCCACTTCTTCACCGGTGAGGGGATCGGTGTGGAGTTCGTGCAAGAAGGGCCCAAATTTGGGCCCGGTACCGATGAGCCACCGATGGATCAACTCATGCTTGCGACGCTCGGTGCCATCGCGCAGCTCGAGTGCGTGCTGATCCGGGAGCACCAAGCAGAATGAATCCGTGCCGCGAAGAAGCGCGGAGCGTATGATCAGGCACCAAAGCTCTCACAGGAGCAGATCGTGGAAGCGAAGGCGCTGGTTGCTTCCCAAGCGCCGAAGACGCGAATCGCCGCACGCTTCGGAGTATTGCGCTCGACGCTCTACCGAGTGCTGAAGAGGGCTGGTGGGTACAGGGAGGGGGAAGTCGAGTAGCGTACAGAAACCCTTGATCTCCAACGTGTCGGGTGCAGAATGTTGAGACGCACTTTTCTGAAGCGTGCCTCCCCGCCTCCACCAGCTTCTATTGTCATGAGGTACCACCACACGCCTCCCGGCTTGCGGTCTGGGTTAGAAAATCCCCAGTTCAATACTCTTAGTACGCGCCTCTTGGATGCTTGAAACCCTGAGCTTCCGAAACGCCGAACGGCTCTGAGACTTTACGGTATTTAGAGATACTGATTCACGAGCAGCAACTTGCTTTCTCGAGGAACCTTTCAGTAACTGCCGAAGAATGACGAGTTCGCGGGACGTGAGGCCAGTCAATGGCGCTCGGGCAGTGTCCTTCGGAAAGTTGAGTTGGGGGCCAACGCCACTGGACCGCCATTTCTCGTAGATAGCGGTAGTGCAGGGAGAGTCTGGAACGAGATCAAATAGAGCCCGCGTGGCATCCAATGGGGCTGAGGCGAAGACCGCAATGCAGCCGTTGAGGCGAATCAATAGTGCCTCAAATGTTTCCTTAGCCTCGATCCTCATGCCCAACGCCAAATGACAACTCGCTTGTAGGGCTAGATAGTCCAGCTCCACTCGGCCCGTGGCCTCGATAGCGCCCGCCGCCAACTCATCGAGCGAGAGTTGGTACTCGCCACTGAGTGCCGCGACTCGTGCGCGAAACAGCTGAATAAATGCAGTGTCACGGATTGAATGCAGCTGCACTGAAGTTTCTTCGAGGTCACCGCAACTGATGAGAACTTCGGCGTTCAACCGCCGCAATAGGTCATGCGGCAGCCAGCTAGACGCTTCGGAGATTTGCTGCCGAGCTTGGAGGGTTTGTCCTGAAAGGAGCAAGAACCTCACTCGCGCTTCAACAACCAAATGATAGAACTCGAATCCTTGTGTCGGTTGCGCCAGGCCTGGAAACAGGGCTTTAGCCTCCACAAGATCTAAATCCTCGGTGGCAATGATGAACTCAGCAAGCGGAGCTGCAAACTGCACTACAGGGGAGTAGTCCGGGCTAATCGATGAGGGCCATGCGCGCGAGCGGGCAACCCACTCTTTTCCTTGTTCGAGTCGGCCCATGAGCGCATGAATCAGCGCAATATTCCCTGCTGCCTCGTGCGCTATGAACCCTAATTCATCTTGATACCTCCAGCGCCATGCTTGCAGATATGCTTCGAGCGCCTTCGCAAGGTTTCCTGCTAACAGGTGTGTCTTGGCTACTTGGGCAAAGTATGCGGACGCGGCACTTTCGGCAGCAGATCCGATCTTGTTTGCCTCGGCAAGTACCCAGGCCTCGGAGCAGCCAGCGACTTCAAGTGCTTCGTCGACTAGTCCGTTCAATCTGCGCGCAATTACAGCAAGAGTTACACCCCGCACGAGCGCAGCGCGTGACGTAGGGGACCCGGGCGCAAGGTAGTTGGCAGCCTCAACTCTGAAGTCCGATATTGGTACTAGGCCAGTGAACTCCAAATGGAATCGCAGGTCGGGTCGAGCGTGGCGAAAATCTATGGGCATTTGCTCCAAGGCGCGTTGCATCAAGGACAGGCCCCCAGGAGTGTGTACGAGTGACAAAGGAGTATCCACTAGCAGCTCAGCCGCCTTGCTCCAATCCCGAGAGCGCAGGGCCTCTTCTAATTCCGGGGCAATGCTCCGGCTGCTAGTTCGGGAAGCACTACCCTTCAACGCGATGTCCTCGACAGACAATTCACACGCCCCTCTCCACATGCTGAACCTGGAGTTCATGCTCACACGACTCAGGGGTGGGGGCGAGGAACACCCAGGGTGAAGTAAGGGTGAAGTCGTCGGAGAAGGGGTGAAATCCCTGCTCAGCAGCAAAAAATCCAAGAATACTGGGTGCCGGAGGCTCTACCTCTAGATCCAGTTCCCTCGCATGCGCGTTGACGTGCCTTGCGTGCGTTCCCACTGGTCACGATCGAGGTTCAAAGAGGGTACGTCGTTTCTGGATTCCGAATCCGACGAAATGAGGATCCTCGATGAAACCCAAACCAAAGCCTCCACTGAAAGTGGAAAGGAATAACGTGCAACGGAATACTTTGCGGGGCCAAGAAGTGCCCTTTACGGCGGAGGAGGTGACTATGGGGTCCGACCATTCCTACCGTGGGTTTGGGCGAGGCATCAAGAAAGTGCTCGCAACTGCGCTTGCAGCCTCCCTTCTGACTTTTGGCGGCGCAGGGGCTGCGCAAGCAGTTCAAGCACAGGTACCGCCCGCTGACAACCCACCCATGCCAGCCCAGTGCGAACTCGACCTCGTCATGAGCCTCGACCTTTCGAACAGCGTCGATGACGCGCAGTTGCAGCAGATGCGCGACGGCGTGGCAGAACTGGCTGAGTCCCTGAGCGAGTATCCCGTGCGGTTGTCGCTTCAAAACTTCGCCTCGAACGCACCGGCGACTAGCGCGGGCAGCAACGCTCCGTTGCCGATCACAGCGCTCGACAACGCAGGCGTGCAAGCGGTGACAGGTTGGGTCAACGGGATCCAGCGCCCCTCCAGCCAGCAGGGTGGCACAAACTGGGACCGAGCCTTCGCTGCAGTTGGTAACAGCAGCGACACCTATGACGCGCTCCTGTTCGTCACTGACGGAAACCCGACGCAGTACGGCAGCCCCGCACAGGGACCGGGCAACTCGACCAACACTGCCACGATTAACGCTGCGGTGACGAGCGCGAACGCTGTCAAGGCTCAGGGCACCCGTGTCGTCGGTGTCGGCCTGACGGACAATATCACTGACATGAACGAGTTCCGTGAGCACATGTCCCAGATCTCGGGTCCCGGTGAAGGCAGCGACTACCTGTCAACGAACTTCGAGGGGCTCTCGGACATTCTCCTCGCCCTCATCTCGGACAACTGTGCTGCAGCATCGAATCCGGCGATCGAGCTCGTGAAGACCGCCGCACTCGCCGACGGGGCAGCCGGGCTTGCCGGAGACACCGTTGAGTATTCGTTCGCCGCGACGAACACTGGCAACGTCACCCTGACTGGTGTTGAGATCTCAGATCCGAAGCCAGGGCTATCGGACTTGGTATACAGCTGGCCCGGTGAGCCAGGAGTGCTTGAGCCTGGTCAGCAAGTCACAGCGACAGCAACGTACACGATCATTGAGTCGGACCGGGACAACAAGGTGGTCCAGAACTCTGCAAGCGTCACCGGAAACCCGCCGACAGGCCCTCCGGTTACGGATGAAGATGACGCGGAGGTACTCCTTCCCAACGACCCTGCCATCGAGCTTGTGAAGACCGGTGGCCTCTCTGACGGCGCGACCGGCGTTGCCGGCGATATCGTTGAGTACTCGTTCACCGCAACGAACACCGGCGGGGTGACCCTCACCGGTGTTGAAATCACTGATCCGCTCCCTGGACTGTCGGACCTCACCTATGTCGAATGGCCAGGCGCACCGGGCGTTCTCGAGCCCGGCCAGAGCATCACCGCGAACGCCAAGTACACGGTAAAGCAGTTGGACGTGAACACTGGCAACATCCACAACGTCGCAACCGCCACCGGAACCCCGCCTACCGGCGACAACGTGACCGACACCGCTGACCACGACGTGCCGCTGGCGTCCAACCCCGCAATCACCCTCGTCAAGACCGGTGCTATCGCTGAGGGGCAGACTGGTAAGCCCGGTGACACCATCGAGTACAAGTTCACGGCAACTAACACCGGGAATGTGACCCTCACTGATGTGTCGATCGCCGATCAAATGCCCGGCCTCTCGGACATTGTGTACGGCGAATGGCCAAGTGAAACAGGTGTTCTTGCGCCCGGCCAGAACATCACCGCCACCGCGAACTACACAGTGAATCAGGCCGACGTGAACGCAGGAGCTGTGGACAACACAGCTACGACTGTTGGCACCCCGCCGACCGGCGACAACGTTACGGACGCCGACGATGCGATCGTTCCGCTGCCGCAGGATGCGCGCATCGTGGTAGAAAAGACGGGTGCGCTTGCTCAGGGCGCGACTGGTCGAGCTGGCGACACTGTGGAGTTCGGCTTCACTGTCACCAACACCGGCTCAGTGACCCTCACTAGTGTCGAGCTCGACGATCCGCTTCCCGGCCTGTCCAGCATCACGTACGGTGCATGGCCTGCTGAGGCTGGCGTTCTCGAACCCGGGGAGAGCGTCACGGCTACGGCCAACTATGTCCTTATCCAGAGAGATATGAATGCAGGCGGCGTGGACAACTCTGTCACCGCCACCGGTAACCCGCCAACGGGTGAACCTGTCGAAGACCAGGACGACGTGACTGTTCCTGTGGATTCAAGCCCGGCGATCGATCTTGTGAAGACAGGCGGTCTCGAAGACGGCGCAACCGGCGCGGCTGGCGACACAGTTCAGTACTCGTTCACCGCAACGAACACCGGCAATGTGACACTTACGGGTGTCACGATCTCGGACGAGCTCGACGGCCTGTCAGAGATCGCGTACGGTGCGTGGCCTGCTAACGCTGGTGTGCTTGCACCCGGAGAGAGTGTGACTGCGACCGCATCGTATGTCCTCACGCAGAGCGATGTAGATAGCGGGCGGGTGGAGAACACTGCAACCGCTACTGGCAACCCGCCAACGGGTGATCCGGTGGAGGATGACGACATCGTGATTGTTCCCGTTGAGCCCTCACCTGTGATCACTCTTGTGAAAGCCGGTGGGCTGGAAGACGGTGCAACCGTAGTCCCGGGTGATCTCATCGAGTACTCGTTCACCGCGCAGAACACGGGCAATGTAACGCTCACTGACGTGACAATCGCTGACGAGCTAGAAGGCCTGTCGGCGCTGAACTACACCTGGCCCGGTGAAGCAGGCGTCCTTGCTCCCGGTGAGCAGGTGACTGCAACCGCGACATACGCCATCACCCAGGCCGATATCGACGCGGGTGTTGTCCACAACTCCGCAATGTCGACTGGCAACCCGCCGACAGGTGAGCCAGTTGAGGACGAGGATGAGCATGACGTGCCGCTCACACAGCTGCCCGGGATTGATCTGGTGAAGACCGGCGAGCTCGACGGTGAAGGATTCGCAGGCGATACGGTCAACTACGGTTTCACTGTCACCAACACCGGCAATGTCACGCTTTCTGATGTCACGATTGCCGACGAGCTGGAAGGCCTGTCAGACATCGTGTTCGGCACGTGGCCCGGAACGGCTGGAGTTCTTGCCCCGGGTGAGAGCGTCACAGCCAGTGCCGCCTACACCCTCACCCAGGCTGACGTGGATGCGGGCAGCGTAGACAACACTGCAACCGCGACCGGTACCCCGCCGAACGGTGAGAACGTGACGGATACGGACGACGTGACCGTACCTGTCGCCCCTGGCCCAGGGATCGACCTGCGGAAGTCGAGCAGCCTCGAACAGGGAGCCGGGTCAGTTGCGGGCGATACCGTCAACTACAGCTTCACCGCCACCAATACCGGCAACGTAACGCTTACAGGCGTAACGATCGTCGATGAGATGGACGGTCTGTCTGAGCTGAGCTACACCTGGCCCGGCGAAACAGGGATTCTCGCTCCAGGTGAGCAGGTGACCGCGACAGCGACCTACACGCTCACCCAAGCTGATGTAGACGCTGGGAGCGTGGATAACCATGCGATCACTAGCGGCACCCCGCCGACCGGTGACCCGGTGGACGATGACGACGACGAGAAGACGCCGTTGCCGCAGTCTCCATCCATCGAGCTGGTGAAGACCGGGAAGCTGAACGGTGACAAGATCGTTTACGGTTTCACCGTGACCAACACTGGCAATGTCACGCTCACTGGAGTGGAAATCACTGACAAGCTCGCGGGCCTGTCGGAGATCACCTACGGCGTATGGCCGACCGAAGCGGGTGTACTCGCCCCGGGCGAGCAAGTCACTGCTTCCGCAGAGTACATGGTCACTCGTGCTGACCGAGACCGTGGGCGAGTGGACAACCATGCCACAGCTGTCGGAAACCCGCCCTCGGGACAGTCAGTGACCGACGAAGACGACGTGAAGATCGTCGTCGGGTCGCTCGCGATCACCGGTTCTGACTATGTCGGTACGGGGATCCTCGCCACAGGTCTGCTGCTCGGCGGCGGAGCGCTCCTGCTGCTGATGGTGCGCAAGCGCCGCGCAGTTGGCGAGCTCACTGAGCTGAGCTAGCAACGAGTTCATTGGGCACCGTCTCAAGCCCTCGGGTTCCCCCCCCCGCAAGGGCTTGAGTCGGTGCCTCGTGGGTCAAAGCCGCGCTAAGACCCGCCACACAGACAATGGCCGCCGCCGCTTGGTGGAGTTCCATAAGTGCTGATTGTGGCGTCCAACGCCGCCGGGTCTCCCCCCCCTGCGAGCCAAGGCGGCGTTTGTGTGCCCCGTATCGGACCCTAGTCCGATACGGGGCACACACCTTTTATAGGAGCAGTCGATCTCCAGCTAAAGCCTGAAACACGAACCGGGCCAGTGTTTGCATCGCGCACCCAAATCGCCGCACGGGGTGAGCTTGATCTGTCTGCGCGATGAGATGACGCAACCAGATTTCACCCAGCTGCTCATCAGAGGCTGAAGCCTCCCTAAGTACAGCGGGCCGGAGTTTAGGCTGGCGATCATCTAGACGGCAGGTTTACCAGCTGGATGTGAGCTAGACCCCCAACAAGCGCCGAACAGACCAAGCAGAAATTGCAGAACTAGCAGCCGAACGGCCAGGAGTGAGCAAAGTTCACAGGCAATGAAACTGATGCGATTTCAGGGGGATGAAAGTGGCTCAGTTGAGCAGTCGCGAGCGCTTATCTGTGCGGGCATGATCGAGACCCCTTGGAAAGTGGCCAGCCCATGGCCGCCAAGGGCAGACGATTCAGGAACCACGAGAATGGCATACAAAGCTTCAAAACTCACGACCCACACCTATGCACCGGAATGCGCACCCCGCGTGATCGAATACCTCCGTATCCACGACACCGACACCGAACCAGAAGCGCAGGAAGCCCTCCGGGGAACTGTCGAGGCCCTGTTTATTGACGCCACTTCTGGGGTGAACGGCTGTCAGCCGTAGCTTAGCGATGCTGACTGCGGCGAGGCGGGGTAACGTAATCAGGGTCGCTACTATCGACCGTCTCTGCGCCACCCTTGCAGATGCAATCGACGTGCTGACGCTCCTCACTGGGATGGGGTTGGAAGTGCAGTTCGGTGACTAAAAGCTGATCTGCCAACCTGGGACGCTTGAACGATCAACAGCGGAGGAACGCGACCGCACGTGCACGGAATTCTGGTGGGTAGGGGCGTGGCCTGTTGGTGAGCCTTCCTGAAGGCCATCGACTAGCTACCCCGAGTGGAAACCAAACTGTAGGCCAGGTCAGAGTGGAAACCAAACTGTAGGTCAGGTCAGAATGTCACCTAAACGTGCACCACACCCAAGCGCTCAGGGCGGTCCGTTTCGTACGGGCCGCCCTGAGCGCTTGGGTGTTGTGCGACTGGACGGTGAGTGCTCGGTCACTTCAGCGCACAGCTCGTCCAGAGATTCCAGGGCAGCTCTCCTCAAGCACTCACCCGGAGACATAAGCAGCGGGTCCCATCGCACCACGGCGTGAACCCAAGAATGCTCGAGCGCTGACACAGATTCGCGGCGATAGGTGGACGCCCGTGCCATATCGGCACGCCGTTGCGGCACGCAGTCGTGAACACCTCGCGCTTGGGGCGCAGGAGTCATGCACATTCCACGAGCCAGCGCGCGGCAGCTGGTAGTGGCACCGCGAGCGGGCCGATGCTGCAGGCCCGGCGTACGTCCGAAGAGACGGAGCGACACGGCGCTGGCTGCCGCGCACACGAAAGTCCTCCAACGCTATTAGACTGGGTACAACAGTGAGGGCGTCGCCCTGCGCTGATACCACGGGGCTCGGGGGGACCGGACCTGGAGGTCGTGTTGCGTAAGGTGCTCTATCAGCCACGCCCACACACGGTGCAAGTGCTGCGCCGCTATCTGCTCGCTGGCTACGACGTGGAGCTCCTATCTCCGCGTGGAAACGGGGGGACGAGCTTTCTTCGAGAGTTCCTGACTGAGATTCGAGAGCACGGGCATGCAGTGCTGTTGTTGCCTGAGGTTGGCGAAGAACGGCCGCTGCCGAGCGCTCTGTTAGCCGCGCTCTCGGAACACGGTCGCGCGGTGCCCACCTCCGCGATGAGCTCGCCAGCGGAACTCGCCTCGCACATGGAGCGGGCATACGGCGGGCGTCCGCTCACGCTCCTGGTCGATGGGCCACAGGCCCTGCCACCGATGCTGCGGGCGGCGGTAGCGCACTATCGTCTCGTCGCTCCCGTGCAGATCGCGCTCCTCACGGATCGGGAAACCCCTGCCGCTGTGCGCGCACCGCAGGCGGTGTCTGTTCATCTGCCGATGCTCACGCTGGAGGAACTGGGTGCGGTGCTCAATGGTGCGTGTGGCGCTCCGCTGGACGCTCAATCGGTGAGTCGCGTCTACGCGAAGTCTGCTGGGCTGGTGAAGCTCGCACTGGCCATCAGCGAAGTCGGGATCATTGAGGGCCAGCTGAAGATGATTGACGGCAACTGGGTCGCGGTGCAAGATCTCTGGAGTAATCGACTCCTTCCCATAGTGCGTAGTTATGCACAACTGGAGGAGCCGGCAGACGTCGATGCGCTCGAACTACTGAGCGTGGCGGGGTTGGTCTCAGCGACCGAAGCTCTGACGCTTGTGGGTGAGGCGCAACTCGAGCGCCTGGAGCGCTCCCGGGTGGTGTCTATTGAACCGTCCGGGACACGCCACTGGGTCACGGTGACGCCGCCGATCCTTGGCGAGATGTACCGGCATAGCCGGTCGCCGATGCGTCTTGCGCGCGTAGCCGGACGAATTGAAGAGGTGACGTCACGCAGGCTGGAGGCGCAGGATCCGCCGCAGCGGCAGATACGTGTCTCGCCCGTGAACCCGCTCCTGTTGCGGCGGGTTGCTGCGCAGCGGGCAGCAACTATGCACGAGGCCAAGAGCGGGTGGGGAGAACAGCCCTCTGGTAGCACGGGGGTGCGGTATGTGCAGACGATGATCGACCAGTATGCGCCAGCGCAGGAGACGCTACGGGTGATCTCAGCAGCTCTTGATACCGAGCCCGCACGGGAAGACCGCGCCTGGCTGCGCATCTGGCAAGCACGGGTGCACGCGCATCAGCTGGGGGATCTGCAGCGCGCGCTCGCGATCCTCGACGGGGAGACCGAACTGGCGCAGTACCAGGGTCTCATCGTTGCGGCGCGGATCCGGCTCTGCAGCGACCTCGACGTCATCCCTCTGGACGCTGAGAAGCAACTCGCGGATCTCAACGGACTCCCGCTCTCCGTGCAGGCGGAAATGCGCCGAGTGCTCGTGGGCGTGCACTACGTACGTGGCCACCTCTCCCTCGCTGAGGCAACTCTCACGGAGGCGCTGGGAGAGGGCAGCGCAGGGCCGCAGGATCGGCTGCGCGTGTATGAAGCCCTCATTGCTCTCGAGCAAGGTCGATACGAGCGGGCCATGCGGCTCGCCACGCTGGGTTTCGAGCGCGCGAAAGATGAACTCGACGGAATGATGATGCGCTCGTTCGTCTACGTACTGAGTCTGCTCATCGTGGTACGCGGTCAAGGCGTGAGTATTGCAAAATACACCGAGCTTGTTGCCGCGCTGGGAGACGTCCCTGTTTTCCCGCAGGGAGCCTATCTCGGGATCCGGGTCTGCGGGATACTGAGCGTCACCGCCTCAGCTGATGAACTGCGCGGGCTGGTGCGCGCACTCGACCGCGTGGATCTGCCCAGCTCGACGCTTCCCGGTACCTCCCGAGAGTGGGCCGAGGCGAAGCTGGCGGCAGCCGACGGCGAACCGGGATCTGCTGCCCAGCGGTGCTGGGACGATGCGCTGGACCTGCGCAGACGCGGCGGGTACCTTGCCGCAGCGCAGGCTGCGGTGCACTCGCTTCAGTATCGCTTCGACGAAGTACGGGCGCACCTCGTCACTGAATGGCTCTCAGAGCTCGAGAGTGAGCAGCTCTCAGCCACCCTCGCGTTTCTGCGAGCCCGAGCGCACGGAAACGCCACTGAGCTCCAGGAAGTGATCCCGCGCCTGGCATCGACGGGACAGGTGGGGCACGCGATGCAGGCCTACCGCGATCTCCGCCTGCTGCCCAGTGTGCGCGGGAATCGGGAGCTCGCAGACCAGATCGCCGCTGATTGGGAGAAATTCAGTGCGACGCTGGAAAACAGTGGCCTCGACCTCCTCCAAGTGGTCGCTTCTGAGGCCAAACTCACGCGTCGAGAAGAAGAGGTCGCTCGGCTCATCGCCGCGGGGCTCACGAACCGGCAAATCCAAGAGGCGCTGGTACTCAGTATCCGCACAGTCGAGAATCACGTGCACCGGCTCATGCGAAAACTCCGGGTGTCGACGAGACAGGAAGTTGCCGACTCAGTGAACAGCTGGCTGGGCCACGATTCCCGCGAGCTTACCTAACGCAGGAGCATGCGAGGGTAGGCAGATACTCAGGACTCGCGGGACATCACTCTACTACCCAGCACCTGTACTCAGTACTGACCAAAACTCGTTTCTACTGCCTAGTGTGTTTCATGAGAGGTAGACAACGCGCCAGCAGTCCCGGGTTTCCGGGCTCGGAGCGGAAAGGGAGGGGCAAGGCTCCGGTCATGTCTCTGTGTGCTTCTCACAGCTGGTGGATTCTTCGCAACGACGGAGTTGATGAAGCTAGCACTTCGCTGTGGTCGACCGATACCCCCATCCCCCATCCCCTCGGTCGGCCACAGCGTCATTCGTGCCGGTGGCGAGCGGGGTGCCGCGCTCGCAGGCGAGGAACGGGCCTCGGTCCCGCAATCGCCACGCAACCTCGACTCACCGCTTGAGCCCCAATCGCCTGAAAACACTTGACAGGAAGCGCGCTGGAGAAGTATTTTTCTCACGCAAGGCCTGACACTGAAGCCGCGCCGTGATCCCCAATCAGTCCCCGGCGCGATAAACGATCCAGTAGGTGTCAGACCGGGTCTCCACGGAATCCGTCGCGAAGCCGGGGGACCCAGCACTCCCTCAACGGCCACTCATCGGTGCGCGAGCCCGAGGGCTGCGTAGCCTGATTCAGATGACTGTTTTGGTGCAGCTACGCGCCGAGTCGCTGGTCCAATGCCACACGCTCAGGGCCCCGTAGCGCGCGCAACTCTTGCTGGAAGTGTGCGCAGAGTGCAGATGCTTCAAACGGCGAATCATCTGTGCAGCGGATCATGTCGCGCACCTCCTCGATCTGCTCACAGCTCGCGCAGGTCTGGGGGGAAGTGCTTCCGGGGTGGGCGCAGAGCGTGCGGTACGCGCGAACGAGTGCCTCGGCGACGCCGTGCAGGCGCGCGCGTGAGTCCCCCACGAAACCCGCTTCGCTCACGTCCCCTCCCCACTGAGGTCAACAGCCAATGTTGATTTCCACACATTCAAGACCCCTGGGCTACTCATGTCAAGATGAAAGTGCCACTCATGCTTGACGAAACCTGATGGAGAGCGCATCGTGCAGCGCCCGGATGCCACGTTGGTCTGGGCCGTTGGTGCTGTCGGCTTGAGCCGGGCGACCCAGCCTGAACCGACGACTGCACCCCATGGCAAGATTTTTGCCGGCTGGAACACGTCTGAAGTTGGGAACGGCGTCTACCCTGCCGGTGCGACTACCTTCCCGGCAGGCAACCTCAGACTGTATGCGCAATGGACGGATGACACTCTGCACGTGGAAGATGGCTCGGTGACGGTTGAGGGCCTCCGAGTCGAGGGCAACGCGAGCGGCGTATACGAGAGTGCCGCGGCGACAGTCACCTATGTTTACGAGGCGCAGGACCAGGGGGGGGTGACGCCCCAACCGCCCGTGGTGCATCCGCCGGGTGCTGGGACACTCCCACCGAGTGGCGGGCTCGCCAACACGGGGCTCGGAGCGAGATGGCCACTCGCAGTTGTCGGGGACGTGGGCGACCGGATTTGAGCCCACGCAGGAGATTCGAGTTCACGCAGGAGTCCAGGACCAAAAGTCTCCTGCACGAGCTCGAATCTCCTGCGTGAGCTCGGGCCTGTTGCGTGGCGTCGTGCCGCTGACGGGCTACGCGGCCGGAGTGCATACCGCTGGTGGAGTACGCGACCGGAGTACGCCACCAAAGTTGTCAGGCCCGGCGCCGGATCCGGCGGAGGCGCACACCAGATCTGGCGGAGAAGCCGCCTGATCCTGGCACAGGGCTAGACCACGGTCGTGGTGAGTCGCACTGACTCGAGCTGCTCCGCCCGCGTGGGGGCGGCGTGTACGGTCACGAGTTCGTCAACATCTGCATGCTGCGCGAACGCCGCCAGCTCCTCACGCACGCGCTCGGGCCCACCGATTGCCGTGTGCGTGAGCATGCCTCGAATCTCAAGGCCGGCCGGGGTGTCCATGAGCGATGCGGCCTCGTCCGCGGTGAGATCCTGCGCTCGCCCGCGGGAGAGAAAGCGGCGTACCCGGTCGAGCTCGGTACGCGCGAAGAGCCGCTCGGCTTCCTCGTCGGTGGCCGCCGCAACGACGTTCACGCCGGCACTGACATAGGGAGCCGGGTGCGCGGCGCTCGGCGTGTAGTTTGCGCGGTAGTGCTGCACCGCCGTGGTGAGCAATTGCGGTGCGAAGTGAGACGCGAACGAGTAGGGGAGCCCGAGCTGCGCAGCGAGTTGTGCGCCGAAGAGGGACGACCCGAGGATTGTGAGCGGCACCTTCGTACCGCGGCCGGGATACGCGTTGACGGCGGTGCGCGGCAGTTCGTCTGAGAGGTACTGCTGGAGTTCGAGCACGTCGGAGGGAAAACGCTCCGCAGCCTCGTGGGTGCGGCGCAGCGCCCGGAACGTCGCGCCGTCGGTGCCCGGCGCGCGGCCCAGCCCGAGGTGAATCCTGCCGGGGTGCAGCTCTGCGAGCATGCCAAACTGCTCCGCGATAACGAGCGGGGAGTGATTCGGGAGCATGACTCCGCCAGAACCCAGCCCGATGGCTCGCGTGTGCGCGGCGACGTGGGCGATCAGTACCGCAGTTGCGCTCGACGCGATCGAGGACATGTTGTGGTGCTCCGCGTACCAGATGCGCGTATAGCCCTGTTGCTCCGCGAGCTGCGCCAGTGCGACCGAGTGCGCGAGGGCATCGGCGATGCTGCCGTCGGCTTCCACAGTTGCGAGATCAAGGATTGAGAGTGGGGGCAGCGTTGTCATACCCGGTGCAACACCCGGCGGGGGCACGCTATTCCGGCGGTGCCACCGCGGCGGCACCGCCGGGGCAGCACCGGGGCAGCGCCGGAACAGCACGGTGCCACCGCGGTGGCAGCTCGGGGCCAGAGCCGTGGCATTGCGCGGCGCTGGGAGAGCGGGGCGGCCGCAGGCCACAGCGGCCGCAGGCCACAGCTCCGCAGGCCACGGCGCCGCAGACCACAGCGGCCGATCCCGAACCCGGGATCGGCCGCTGCGGTCACGCGAAACCGAGCGCTACTTGCCCTGTGGCGTCCACGACTTCCACTGGCCACTGCGTTCGAACTCGAGGTCGAGCGGGATATTGCTGCGGTCTCGCAGCAGAATCGTTGCGAGCATACCGAGGCTGGTCATGATGAGCAGGTACACCACAATGGCCCAGGTGCTTCCAAAGGTCTGCAACAGGATCTGCGCGATCGTGGGGGCGAATGCGCCGCCGATGACGCCGCCGAGCGCGTAGCTGATCGAGATCCCGGAGTACCGCACCGAGGCAGGGAAGCTCTCTGCGAACCAGACAGCCGCGGGTCCATAGGTCAGGCCGAGCCCGACCGCGAGCAGACAGGTTCCCAGCAGCACGCCTACTACGCCACCGTTAAAGACGAACTGGAAAAGCGGGATCACGCCAATTGCCTGCACGATCCAGCCGATCGCCATGATGGGCTTGCGGCCGTAGCGGTCGGAGAGAGGGCCGGAGAGGTAGGTGAAGATGGCCCACACGATCGCGGCGGTGAGCACCGCGAGTTGCACCTGGACCGGGTCGTAACCCAGGCCGCCATCAACTTCAGGGCGTGAGGCCAGGCCCTGCACGTAGCCGCCGGTGAGCATGTAACCGACTGCGTTGTTCCCTGCGAAGAGCAGTGCGCTGAGGATCACGAGGGGGAGGTGCCGTTTGAAGATCTGCACGATGGGCGCAGATTCTTGCTGCTTGGCCTCGGCGATCTCGCTGAACACTGGAGACTCATCGACGGTGCGGCGGATGATGAAGCCCACAATGATCAGCACGACCGAGAAGAGGAACGGCACGCGCCACCCCCACTCTTCGAACGCATCGCCGGGCGCGATGACACGCATCAGCGCGAGCATCGCCGACGCGAGCAGCATGCCAAACGGCACACCGAGCTGGGGGAAGATTCCGAAGAGGCCGCGCTTGCCCTTGGGCGCGTGTTCCACCGACATCAGTACGGCGCCGCCCCATTCGCCGCCCGCTGAGAGGCCCTGGAGGATGCGCAGCAGCACGAGCAGGATCGGGGCAGCGATGCCGATCGACTGGTACGTCGGAAGCAGACCGATACCGACTGTGGCGATTCCCATGAGGAGCAGCGTGATGACGAGCATTGGCTGGCGGCCGAGCTTGTCGCCGAAGTGGCCGGCGAGGAACGCTCCCAGTGGGCGGAACAGGAAGGACAGGCCGATTGTCACGAGCGAGAGGATCTGCATCATGCCTGGCCCCGCGGGCTCAAAGAAGAGCTTGGCCAGGATCAGGTTCGCGGCGAACGCGTAGATGAAGAAGTCGTACCACTCGATTGTCGTGCCGATAATCGAGGCGGCAACAACTTTACGCCGCTCTTTGGGGGTGCTCGTGGGAGCTACTGCGGATTGAGTCATTATTTGACGCCCTTGTCCAACTATAGAAACTACTGTGGTTCGCCTCAATGCTACGGCACTATCCAGGTGGATACCGAATCGAGACGTTCGGCAGTCCAGGGGGTCCTGGCGAGTGACTGCGTGCCGAATCCGGCCGTGAAGTTCGCCTCAAATGGAGATACGGTGGTGACATGCAGCTCCCCGCCGGCACTCAGCTTGTCCCGCTCGACTCTGGAGATCGGCTCGAGGAGGTGCTCCGGTTTGACGCCTGGGCGTACCCCACCGGTGTCGCCATCTCAGACCTGCTCGAGCTGGCCATTCCACTCCCGTGGGGCCGTGCGTGGGGCGTCGAAAATGAGGCCGGCGAGCTCGCCGCGATGTACGCCGCCTACACTCTCGCGAGTTTTCCCGTACCTGGAGCAGTCGTTCCCGGTGCCTGGCTCACCTGGGTTGGCGTGCATCCCGGGTATCGACGGCGCGGCATTTTGCGTGAGCTGATCGCACACCACTTTGCAGACTGCCTGTCGCGCGGTGAAGCGATCTCGGGGCTCAACGCTGCAGAAGCCGGTATCTACGGCCGCTTTGGGTACGGCATGGCGGCGACACAAGTGTCGCTGACGATTCCCCGCGGCGCATCGCTCCGTGACGTGGCGGGCAGCGCCGAACTCCTGGTCGAACTGCGTGAGTGGGATGCTGAGCGAGACGGGGCCGAGATTGCGGCGCTGCACGCGGGCTACGCGGCGGTGCCAGAAGGGCTGGGGCGTCCCGGCTGGGTGACTTGGGAGACTGCGGGACTGCGTGCAAGTGCGGATCAGGACGCCCCTGCTCTGCGCGAGGGGCTCGAAGTGGAGCGACTGCTCGTTGTGCGCGACACGGCGGGAGCACCGCGTGGCTACGCGCGGTTTCGCCGGAAGCCGGGCTGGAAGCGCAACGTCCCTGACGGCACAGTGGAGCTGCGTGATGTCGTTGCGCTCGACGCGGCTGCCGCGCATCGGATCTGGAGCGTGCTGCTCGACCTCGATCTCATGGCGCGCGTTGAGACGGGGCCACTCACGACCGATGATCCGATCCTGACTCTGCTCGTCGACGCGCGCTCAGCCATGCCCGTGACGAATGACTTGGAATGGGTGCGGATCCTGGATCTGCCGCGCGCCCTCGCTGAGCGGCGCTACGCTGCTCCCATTGATGTCGTGCTCGAGGTGACCGACGCGCTCGTGCCGGCAAACGCTGGCAGATGGCGAGTGGCTGCCGAAGCATACGGCCATGCTGAGGTGACGCAGACGGCTGAAGAGCCGGACTTGTGGCTCGATATTCGGGAGCTGGGTGCGGCTCACCTCGGGGCTACTTCTTTGGCGGCTCTCGCACAGGCCGGCCTCGTGCGCGGAGACACACAGGCGATCGCTCGTGCCGCGACCGCGTGGTCGTGGCCGATCGCAGCTGGCGCCAGCTGGGTGTTTTAGGGCTGGATCGCACACAGCCGTTCCGTCGCCCGGTGGGGCGGCGGAACGGCTGTGTGCGACGAGCGCGTGTGGATTATTCGGCGTCGACGATCGTGAGTAGCACGTGCCCGCTCGGCACGGTCTGGCCCAGCGGCGAATCGACGCCGGCGATCACACCTGAGCGGTGCGCGTAGATCGACTGCTCCATCTTCATCGCCTCGAGGACCACGACGAGGTCGCCCTCGGCGACCTCCTGACCTTCCTCGGCGGCGACCTTGACGACCGTTGCCTGCATCGGGGCGGTGATCGCGTTCCCCGCCGCCGTCGCAACGCCTGCGCCCTTTGCGCGGCGCGGCGCTGGCCCGCGCGTCACGTCCTGATCAACGAGGGGGAGCAGCGTGGCTGGCATCGACACTTCAACGCGGCGGCCCTCGACCTCAACGACAACGGAGCGGCGTTTTGGATCCTGCGAGATCGGCGGAACTTCGCCTTCCCAGGGCTCGATGTCGTTCGTGAACTCACTCTCGATCCACAGCGTGTACACGCCAAAGACGCCGTCGGGGGCTGTGAACGCGGGGTCGCGCACGATCTTGCGATGGAACGGCAGCACCGTGGGGAGCCCCTGCACCTCGAACTCGTCGAGCGCGCGGCGGGCGCGCTGCAGCGCCTCTTCGCGAGTCGCGCCGGTGACAATGAGTTTGCCGAGCATCGAATCGAATGCGCCGGAGACCACGTCGCCTGAGCTGACTCCAGTATCAACGCGAACACCGGGACCGGAGGCTGGTTTGAACAGCGTGACGGGGCCCGGCGCGGGAAGGAAGCCGTTCCCGGGATCCTCACCATTCAGGCGGAACTCAAATGAGTGGCCGTGCGGGATCGGATCGGCGTAGTCGATCGTGCCGCCCTCTGCGATCCGGAACTGCTCTCGGACGAGATCGAGCCCCGTGACCTCTTCGGAGACGGGGTGTTCGACCTGGAGGCGCGTGTTGACCTCGAGGAAGGAGACAGTGCCATCCTTTGCAACGAGGAACTCACAGGTGCCGGCGCCAACGTAGCCGACCTCAGTGAGGATCGCCTTTGATGCAGCATAGAGCTTGGCGTTCTGATCGTCCGTGAGGAACGGTGCTGGCGCCTCCTCGACGAGCTTCTGGTGACGACGCTGCAGCGAGCAGTCGCGAGTTGAAACAACCACCACGTTGCCGTGTTGATCCGCCAGGCACTGGGTCTCCACGTGACGGGGCTTCTCGAGGTACTTCTCGACGAAGCACTCGCCGCGACCGAACGCAGCGACGGCCTCGCGAGTCGCCGAATCGAACAACTCGGGGATTTCCTCGCGGGTGTAGGCCACCTTCAAACCGCGGCCACCGCCTCCGAAGGCCGCCTTGATCGCGATCGGCAGGCCGACCTCATCAGCGAACGCCACCACCTCGGATGCGTCCTGTACCGGGTCGCTCGTGCCGGCAGCGAGCGGTGCACCGACTTTCTCGGCAACGTGCCGGGCGGACACCTTGTCGCCGAGCCGCTCGATCGAGTCGGGGCTCGGCCCGATCCAGATCAGTCCGGCCCCGATCACGGCGCGCGCGAAGTCGGCGTTCTCGGCGAGGAAGCCGTACCCGGGGTGCACAGCGTCGGCACCTGAGCGACGCGCGACAGCGAGCAGCTTGTCGATCATGAGGTAGGTATCTGCGCTGGTGGTGCCGTTCAGCGCGTACGCTTCGTCGGCGAGCTGGGCGTGCAGGGCGTCGCGATCCTGGTCGGCGAATACGGCGACGGATGCGATGCCGCTGTCAGCGGCGGCTCGGATGATGCGGACGGCGATCTCACCGCGGTTGGCGATGAGGACTTTACGAATGCGCGACATAGGCTCCAGCCTATTGGAGGGGTGGCCCTCGCCCTTGGATATATGGCACAAACCTTTCGATGATCCGTTGCGGAAGTGGACAGCGCCGGTGTGGAGCAGTGCGCCACGTGCTGGCGTGTCATGCGGCGTAGGCGGTGTGAATGCAAGGTATTCCCCGGGAAGGACGCACGCACTACGCTGTGACTGTGCGGCACCGTGGCTGCGCCGCCGTCACCCCTCCCGCAGAACAAATGGAGCACACCATGGCACAGAACAACGATCTCGATTCCCTGCTCAAGAACATCCCGGTGGGTGAGCTCGCTGCGAAGTTCGGTGTTGATGAAGACACCATTGGCGCAGCTGTGCAGCAAGCACTTCCCGGTCTGATCGGCGGCATGGCCGTGAACGCGAGCGACGCAGACGGCGCCGCGAAGCTCGAAAGCGCAGTTCAGAAGCACCAGCCGGCTGAGGGCAAGATCGGCCTCGACGCGATTGACACTGACGACGGCGAGAAGATCGTGAAGCACGTGCTCGGTGACAAGAAGGACGAGGTGGCTCAAGCCCTGGGCCAGCAAGCCGACAACAACGCGATTGCTGGCCTGGTGCCGCAGCTGCTCCCGCTGCTCGCTCCGCTCGTGATGCAGTTCCTTGCGGGCAAGATGAGCGGAGGCAACCAGGGCACTGTGGCGTCGGCATCGAACGATCAGGAGGCCTCGGCGGCGTGCTCGGCAACCTGCTTGGCGGCCTCGTCGGTGGCGGCCAGCAGAACGCGCAGGCGTCTTCAGGGGGTGGCCTCGGGGATCTGCTCGGCGGCCTGCTCGGCGGTGGCGGGCAGCAGCAGTCCGCAGGCGGCGGCTTGGGCGATCTGCTTGGCGGCCTGTTCGGCGGCAAGAAGTAGGCACTGGTCTCGGAGCACCACCCCGCCAACGCCAGGAGCGATTCTGTACACTGGCGGGGTGGTGAATCCTGAAATTCAAGGGCGGGTCTACCCGCCGACCCAGCCCTATCTCGTCGGCCGTGAGAAGATCCGCGAGTTCGCTCGCGCTGTGCTGAGCGAGTCTCCGCTTCATCTCGACTCGGAGGCCGCGCGCCAGGCCGGATACTCAGATGTGATAGCTCCCCCGACCTTCGCGGTCGTGGTGCAGGAAGCGACTCTCGCGCAGCTGCTCGCAGATCCCGAAGCGGGCGTCGATTTCACCCGTGTGGTGCACGGAGACCAGCGCTTCAGTTACACCCGCCCGATCGTCGCTGGAGACGAACTCACGGCGACACTCACGATCGCCGCCGTGAAACAGCTCGGCGGTCACTCTATGGTGACCGCTTCGAGCAGCATCTCGGACGCCGCTGGCGAGCATGTGGTCACCGCGATTTCAACGCTCGTGGTGCGCGCGCCCGAGCCGGACGACACCGCAGCAGAGGGGAGTGCCGCATGAGCACCGCACCCGTATTCGACCAGCTGAGCGTCGGCGACACCGTCGCGGAGCGCGAGCTCACCCTGACCCGCGATCGCCTCGTGCGCTATGCCGGTGCCTCGGGTGATTTCAATCCGATTCACTACCGCGATGACGTCGCGGAAGCGGTCGGCCTGCCCGGCGTGCTTGCGCACGGAATGCTCACCATGGGTGCCGCTGGAGCGGTCGCTGCGGATTGGCTCGGCGAGAGCGGCTGGGTGCAGGATTTCCAGTCACGCTTCACGCGCCCCGTCCCGGTGGACGCTGTGGCGGGGGCCGCGGTGAGCGTCACGGCGGTGGTCGGTGCACTCGACACTGCTGCGCGCACGGCTCGGATCGATCTCAAAGTGGTCTTCGAGGGTGCAACTGTACTGGGCAAAGCCCAGCTTGTGGCGGCATTCGCGTGACCTCGCCTGACCGCGACTCGCCTGCAGTGGTCGCGGACACCACACCGCTTGCTGAGCTGACCACGATGCGGGTCGGTGGTCCGGCCGAGCGAATCCTCGTGGCGCACACACGCGACGAGTTGACCCAGCTCGCTTCCGAGCTGTGGAGTTCTGGCGAGGACTGGCTGCTGCTCGGCGGTGGCTCAAACACCGTGGTGCACGATGACGGCTTCCCGGGCACCGCGCTCCTCGTGCGAACCTCCGGGATCGAGGAGATCGCGGATCCGGAACTGCCCGCTGGAAGCGTGCGTGTGCGCGTTGCCGCTGGCGAAAACTGGGACACGCTGGTCGCGACCGCGGTTGAGCGCGGCTGGGCCGGCATTGAGGGATTGTCTGGGATCCCCGGTCTCGCGGGTGCCGCCCCGGTGCAGAACATCGGGGCCTACGGTCAGGAACTCTCAGACGTGCTGCACTCGATCGAGTTTCTCGATGCGCTGAGCTCTGCCCCGCGCCGAATGACCGCGGACGAGCTTGAGCTCGGGTACCGTGACTCAGTGATCAAGCAGGGCCTCGAAGGCGTGGTGCTTTCTCTTGACCTCATTCTCTCGGCCTCATCGGCCGGAGCGAGCGCATCAGCCTCCGCTGCGGTGTCAGCCCCTCGGCGCGGCAGACACGGCGCAGATCCTGCTCCGAGCGCTGATCCGGCGGTGGCAGAGGGTTCGGAGGCGATCGCACCGAGTCCGCCTACTCCGATGGCGCCGGTGCGCTACGCCCAGCTTGCCACTGCGCTCGGCGTCGAGGTGGGCACGGAAGTCCCGATTCGAGTGCTGCGCGATTCTGTACTGCGGTTGCGCGCGGCCAAGGGGATGGTGCTCGACGCCGCGGACCATGACTCGTGGAGTTCCGGGTCGTTCTTTACGAACCCGATTGTGACGGAGCGGTTTGCGCGTACGTTGCCTGAGGGGGCGCCGAGGTTCCCGATGGCTGCGGTTGAGGCGAGCGACACGGTGATCTCGTTTGAGGAACTCGCTGCAGGGAAGCAGCCGCACAGTTCAGGCCCCGTGCCCGAGCGCATGGTGAAGCTCTCCGCTGCGTGGTTGATTGAGCACGCCGGAGTCGCGAAAGGGTTCCGGTTGCCGGGATCCGGGGCTGCGGTGTCTTCGAAGCACACGCTCGCGATCACAAACCGTGGGGGAGCAACGGCAACCCAGGTCGCCGAGCTCGCTCGCTTCATCGTGCAGCGCGTGCAGCAGGAGTTCGGTGTGATTCTCGCGCCTGAGCCCAATCTGTACGGGCTCGAACTGTAGCGGTCGCGATGCGGATCCAGATCGTTGGCGCCGGTCGCATGGGGACTGCGCTCCATGCGGGGTTGCGCGCGGCCGGCCGGGCTGCCGAGGTGCTTCCCCTCGTGGGGCGAGGCGCGACGGGAGCCGGCGCGGATGTCGTGCTGCTGGCGGTGCCGGACGCCGCGATTCCGGAGGCCGCGGCACAGATTATCCCTGGACCGCTCGTCGGCCATCTGTCGGGCATGACGGGCCTCTCCGCTCTGGCTCCGCACGAGGCGTTCAGTCTGCACCCGCTGCTGAGTGTGACCGGGAAAGCGACGGACTTCGCAGGCGCCCACGCCGCGGTCGCCTGGTCGTCGGAGCGTGCGCGGAACGTCGCAGCAGAGCTTGCAGAGGTTCTTGGGCTCACCATCTTTACGGTCGCAGATGAGGATCGAGCCGCCTATCATGCGGCAGCCAGCCTGGCCGCAAATTCGCTCGTCGCACTCGAGTGGGTCTCTGAGCGCCTTGCAGTGACGGCCGGCGTGCCGCGGGAGGCGCTCATCCCCCTTGCACGTGCAGCCGTTGAGAACTGGGCAGCGCGCGGCGCAGCCGCCGCACTTACCGGCCCGATCGCACGCGGTGACGAGGAGACCGTTGCTCGCCAGCGCGACGCCGTGGCCGCCCGGTTACCCCAGGAGCTCGCGCTGTTTGATGCGCTCACCACTACGACACGAGCGCTGGCAGATTCTGCTCTCGGCGTGGAGCTCGGCTCCGAAGTGGCACCTGACCCAGCTGGCAGCCGCGAGCCGGACTCCCTGGACACATCGACTCCCGAGGATGGGCAATGAAGACCGTACGCACGATCGCCGAGTTGCGGGCGGAATTGGGGAATGCGCGCGCAGCAGGTGCGAGGTCGGTCGGCTTTGTGCCGACGATGGGGGCACTCCACCGCGGACACCTGTCGCTGGTGGATGCGTCTCATGCGGAGAACGACGTCGTCGTACTCTCGATTTTCGTGAACCCGACCCAATTCACCGAGGCGAGCGATCTTGCGGCGTATCCGCGGCAGGAGGCAGCCGATGCCGCGCTTGCTGAGGAGGCCGGGGTCGATCTGATTTTTGCGCCCTCCGCCGCTGAGATGTATCCAGCGGGGTTCGCTACGACCGTGCGCGTGACGGGACCGCTGACGGAGACGTTAGAAGGCGCGGGCCGCGGCGACGCGCACTTTGACGGGATGGCGACCGTCGTGTCAAAGCTGCTGCTTGCCGTCCAGCCTGACGCAGCCTACTTCGGGCAGAAGGACGCCCAGCAGTTGCTCGTGGTGCAGCGGATGGTTGCTGATCTGGGAATTCCGGCGCGGATCGTGGCGTGTCCTACGGCACGAGACTTCGATGGCCTCGCCCTGTCAAGTCGCAACGTACGCCTGAGTGCTGCCGAGCGGGAGCGGGCGCTCGGGATCCCCCGCGCACTTGAGCGCGTTGCGGCGCAGCTTGCAGCCGGCGAGCACGGGGTGTCGGAACTGCGGAACACGGCCGTGGACGTGCTTGCTGCGGCGGGGATCGAACCGGAGTATCTTGCCTTTGTGAGCCCGACGGACTTGACCCCCGTTACCGTCGTGACCGATGCCGTATTGTGCGCAGTCGCGGCGCGCTTTGGTGAGGTGCGGCTGATCGACAATGCGGTGCTGAACCCGGCCCCGGCCGGCGAGAAGGAGTAACCCGATGACACGAATCACGATCCCGCGGCTGCGTGAGATGCAGGCCGCTGGCGAACCGATCGTCATGGTGACTGCGTATGACTACCCCGGGGCGCGTGCGGCCGAGCGCGCTGGAGTCGACATGGTGCTCGTGGGCGATTCTGGAGCGCAGGTCGTGCTCGGGCACGACTCGACTGTGGCGATTACGACAGATGAGCTGCTCGTGCTGTCACAGGCCGTGCGGCGCGGCACCCAGACCGCGTTCATGGTGAGCGACGTGGCGTTTGGTACGACGGAATCCTCCGACGCACAGGCCATCGAGACGGCGGTGCGCTTCGTGAAAGAGGCCGGTGCCGATGCGGTGAAGCTGGAGGGCGGGAACGCCGCGCGCCTGAGTCGGATTCGGGCAATTGTTGACGCGGGCATCCCGGTCGTTGGGCACATTGGCCTGACACCGCAGACCGCGACTGCCCTGGGGGGTTTGCGGGCGCAGGGGCGTACGGAGGCGAGCGCCGCACGCCTGGTTGTTGAGGCGCTTGGCGTGCAGGAAGCCGGCGCGTTTTGCATGGTTGTTGAAGCGGTGCCCTCAGAGATCACCGCGGTGCTGCGCGAGGCGCTCGATATCCCGATCATCGGGATCGGGGCCGGGCCAGCAGAGGGGCAGGTACTCGTGCTGCACGATCTGCTTGGTGTGACGGAGGGACGCACCGCGAAGTTCGTGAAGTCGTACGGCACGGTCGGGGCAGACACGACCGAAGCGATCGCGGCGTATGCCGCTGAGGTGCGCTCGGCAGCCTTCCCCGGCCCAGAGCACGGCTATGCGGCGACGCCGGAGGCCGTGGCCGCCGCCAGGGCCGCCCTGGACTAGTCAGCCCAGGGCCTCTGCCCCTGCGCTACACCCGGTCGAGGGCGGAGCGCAGGTCGCGGATCAGATCGTCTGCGGATTCGAGGCCGACGGAGAGCCGCAAGAGACCAGGCGTGATCCCGAGTCGCTCGGATACCTCGGGGGTGAACGACGCGTGCGTTGAGCTCAGCGGGTGGATCACCATGGATCGCGTGTCGCCGATTCCGGTCATCCGCGAGAACACGCGGAGTCCGTTCACGAAGGCGCGCGCCCCGTCGATGCCGCCGCGCACGGTGACCCCGAACACGGAGCCGGTGCGGCCAGCGTAGTCGCGCTTCGCGATATCGAAGAGCGGGTGTGAGGGCAGCCCGGCGTAGTCGACAGTGTCCACCTCTGGCTGATCCTCGAGCCATGCTGCGATCTGCAGCGATGATGCAACGTGGCGCTCCATCCGCAGCGACAGCGTCTCCATACCCTGGTGCAACAGGAAGCCGTTGAACGGAGACAGTGACGGCCCGATGTCGTTGACAACGGCCTCGCGCACCGCCCGTGCGTACGCGACAGGTCCGAAACGGTCGAGCAGTGACGTGAGACCGGGGCGGGGCGCGGCGGTCACGAGCGGGAAGGGTCGGCCGGCGCGCTCAGCGGCATCCCAGTCAAAGGTGCCGCCGTCGACGATAGCCCCGCCGACCGCCGCGCCATGTCCGGTCAGGAATTTCGTGGTCGAGTGCACCACGATGTTCGCACCGTGCTCAATCGGCCGAATGAGTGCCGGGGTGCCGACGGTGTTGTCGACGATGAGCGGGAGATGGTGGCGCGCAGCCACGGCCGCGATCCTGCGCAGGTCAGTGACGTCGTTGCGCGGGTTCGGGATCGTCTCGGTGTAGATCGCCTTGGTGTTGGGGCGAATCGCGCGATCCCACTCGGCATCGTCGTCCGCGTCCCAGACATAGTCGACTTCGATGCCAAATCGCTTGAAGCTGCGCCCGAAGAGGATCCGTGTGCCGCCGTAGATTGAGGCCGTCGAAACGATGTGGTCGCCGTGCTGCGCGATCGCGAACAGCGCGGAGGAGATCGCAGCCTGGCCGCTCGACACGGCGACGGCCGCTGTACCGCCCTCGAGCGATGCAAGCCGCTCCTCGGCCACCGCGTTCGTCGGGTTTCCCTGCCGGGAGTAGATCGGAGCAGGTTCGCCTGGCAGCAGCTCATTCACGACCTCTGGCTCAGCTCCGTCGCCGCGGGTAAGCCCACCGCCGTGCCACAGCGCGCGCCCGGCAAAGCGATTAATCTGGTCGTCGAAGCTGTCGAAGACGTAACCGGCGGATAGGGCGATCGGGGGCACCCGGAGCCCAGAGTTGCGATCCGGGTACTCACCGGCGTGCACCTGCCGGGTCTCGAAGCTGAAATCGGCCCAGTCCGTGACGGGTGCGGCTGGCACAACCACAGGCGTCGCTGCGGCAGCCGCTGAGCTGGATTCGTGAGTGGTCATGCTGACACCTTCCCTGCTGGCAGAATTGCGGCGATGCGAGCGACGGCCGCCCGGATTGTGTCTGGCGCGCACGCCAGGTTGAGCCGGACGTGTCCGGCACCACCGAGCCCAAAGTCGGCACCGTTGTTCAGCGCCACACGCGCCTCGGTGAGGATCTTGGCGTGGGGATCGGAACCGAGCCCCGCCTCGCGGAAGTCCAACCAGGCGAGGTAGCCCGCGCGCGGGCGAGCGAGACGGACACCGGGAAGTTGTGCGGCAACGAGCTCAGCGAGCAGCGTGGCGTTCGCTTCGATCTGCGCGATCGCGCGGTCGAGCCAGTCGCGGGCCTCGCTGAACGCGGCGATGCTGGCGTGCAGCCCGAGAATGCTTGCCCGGGTCACCGTCTCGGGCGGCAGCTCTTGGAGCGCGATGTTCGCCCGCTCATCGGCGGCGACGATAACCGAACACTTGGCCCCGGCCAAGTTCCAGCCCTTGCTTGCAGAGGTCGCAACGACGGCGAGTGCGCCCGCAGCGGCGGCGAGCGGCGCAAATGGCACAAATCGCTCTCCCGCGTGTGTGAGCGGCGCGTGGATTTCGTCTGACACCACGAAGACATCGTGCGCGGCTGCGAGGCGCGCGAGCTCGGCGAGCTCCGCCTCCGTGTGCA
Organism: Leucobacter luti; assembly: GCF_019464495.1. Taxonomy (NCBI): domain Bacteria; kingdom Bacillati; phylum Actinomycetota; class Actinomycetes; order Micrococcales; family Microbacteriaceae; genus Leucobacter; species Leucobacter luti. Next base: position 2,495,766 of record NZ_CP080492.1, read on the forward strand.
CCGTGCCGTGCGGATTGTGCGGATTGCAGAGCAGGAACGCGTCTGCACCGGCTTCGAAGGCGCGGGCGATTGCTGGCAGGTTGAGCCGTAGCTCCGGGCTGTCATGCGGCGCCGGATCGGGTGTGCCGGATCCGGAACCGTCGTCGGCCGCACCCGCACTCGCACCCGCAGCGGCAGCAGGAGCGGCGCTCGCCACCGGCGCCAGCGGCACCTCGACGATCTCGTACGGCACCTCCTGCAGCATCTCGAAAAACCCAGGGTACACAGGAGTGGGGACCACGATCCTGCCGGAGGCGGGGGTATCGCCTGCTGCCGCCTTGCGACGGCTCAATTCCCACCCGATCCTGAGCGACTCGACGACGCCGGTGGCAACATCAGTGGCCAGATAGACATGATCGAGGGGAACGTTCCAGTTCCAGGCACTGGCAGCGTAGTCAGCGAAGGCTGGGGCCAGGGGGCCAGGTCCGTCGAGGTATCCGGTGTCCGAGGCCTCGACACGGGCGATGATGGCGTCACGGATGACCGGTGCAACGGCGAAGTCCATCTCGGCGACGAACAGCGGGAGGACATCCGCGGGGAACCGCGTCCACTTCAGGCTGGTGCGCTGAGCTCGCAGGAGCGTAGGGTCCAAGTCGGCGAAGGGGACGCCAGCGGGATCAGTGTCCGTGGAGCGGCGACAGTCTGGCTCGGTCATATCCCCATCGTCTCGCGGGCCGCCAACTGGCGCGACCCTGAGAGTAAAGCAACGTCACACTGCCGCAGCGCGGCTCGCGTTCGGGCGGGGGATCCTGGCCGGGTGCGAGCTCAGTACGTGGCTAGCCGCGCACCACCAGTCGCACGATCCAGGAGACCGCGGCTTCGAGCGGGCCACGCGTGCCGAGCCTGGCGAGGAGCGCTCCGATCAGAAGTGCGCCGCCCAGCTGCAGCGCGTAGGCGCTGATCCCTGCTGCCCACCACGGGAACCCGGACTCCCAGATGCTCGGATCTTGGAACGCTGGTTCAAGCAGCACTCCCGTCGCCACGATGTGCAGCGAGTAAATGGTCAGCGGTGCCGCACCAGCAGCTCGGACCGTTCCCAGCACGGGGCCTAGCGGTCGCCCTGCTGCTGCGCGACTGACATCGCACAGCAGCACGAGCAGCCCGATCACGGCGAGCGCGATCCCGGCCGTACGGAGAATGTCGAGCGGGGATCCGGAGTGCGGTGTCGCAATCAGCTGTGCCCAGAGTTCCGGTGCGAGCGGCGCACCATCGGAGGAGTGCGCGACGATCTCAGCCACCTCTGCCGGATCAGTTCCTGACGGCCACGGGCCGCCGAACGCCGAGACATTCGCGATGACCGCGGTGGAGACGAACTGCGCTGCCACGGCAACGGCCGCCCCGAGTGCGGCTAGCACCGCTGCTGTGCGCCCGAGTGCGGCGCGCGCGGTGGCTGCGACGAGTGCGCGGCCGATGAGCACCCCGAAGAGGAGGTACACACACCAGGTGAGCGCGGGATACTCGCCTGTGAGAAGCAGCGCACGCAGCGACGCGAACCAGTCGATTCCGAAGTCCTCGAAGGTGAGTGACCCGCTGGGATCCGTTCCCTCGAGCCCCGCTCGAGCGAGCGCGTTGAGCGGGCCACCGAACACCCCGAGGGCACCCGCGATCGTGCCGAGCACCCAGCTGCGCACGGCCACCAGTGGGGCGATGAGGATCATTGCGACGCCGTAGTAGGCGAGCACGATCGCGACGGGGGTCTCGATGAGGCCCAAGAGCAGCCCGATCAAGATGAGCAACGCGCCTCGGAGTACCGTTGCCCCGATCGCGGCGCCCGTTCGTCCCTCGCGCAGGGTCCTGCGGGTCGCGAACACCACGCTGACCCCGCCGAGCACCGCGAACAGCGGCGCGGCGATCCCCTCGGTGAGCGTGTCAGCGACGGCGCCGGCCGCCTCGTCGAACGAGCCAGGCTCGGCAACATACGCGGCGATCGTGATGAGGTGGGCCGCCATCATCCCGGCGATCGCCAAGAATCTGGCGATGTCGACGCCGATATAGCGCGCTCGTGCTCGCGCCACTGTCAGAGACGCGGGGGAGTAGGCAGACGCGGCGCTCACGATGCTGCCGCCGCTCTGCGCGCGTGGTCACGGGCGTGACTGATCGCCGGTGGGAGCTCACTGAAGAGGTGGTTCGGGTGCCGCAGCGCGCTGATCACCCCGAGCTGTTCAAGCAACGCTTGATGCTCCGGGCGTACCCCCTTGATGAGCACGGTGATGCCCCGGCGTTCGAGCGCCCCCACTAGTTCGGCCAGCGCGTGCGCCCCTGTCGCGTCGATGATTTGCACGTCTGCGAGGCGCAGAACAACGACTGAGACGTCGGGTTCGTCCGCGATCTGTTCAACGAGCCGATCGGCGGCCCCGAAGAACAACGATCCGTGTACGGTGAACAACGCGATCCGCTCATCGCCAGGCTCGGCCACTCCAGGAAGCTCCTTTCGCGTCGCGTCGCTCATTCTGCTGAGGGTCCGCAGCGCGAAGAATGCGGCGACGGCGAGCCCAATGCCGACGGCGATGACGAGGTCGAAAGCGACCGTGACGAACAGGGTGATCGAGAAGACCGCGACGCTCGAACGACTTGATCGTAGGACCCTGCCGATGGTGCTGGGGGACACCATGCGTGCGGCCGTCATCATCAGGACACCGGAGAGCGCAGCGAGCGGGATCGCGCCCACGACGGGCGCCGCCACGAGCACCACGAGCAGCAGCGCGAGCGCGTGAATCACCGCGGCGAGCCTGGTGCGCGCTCCACTGCGCACGTTGACGGCGGTGCGAGCGATGGCTCCCGTAGCCGGCATCCCGCCGAAGATTCCAGAGGCAATCGACGCCAGGCCCTGGCCGAAGAGCTCCCGATCGGCGTTCACCTGCCCGGTATCTGCGAGTGTTGCGGCAACGCGGGCCGAGAGCAGCGACTCGATCGCTGCGAGCGCCGCGACGGCGAACGCAGGGCCCGCGAGTGACACGAGCATGCCCGGGTCGAGCGCGGGCAAGGACGGAGCCGGGAGAGAGTTGGGCAGCGTCCCGATCGTCGCGAGCGGGGACCCGGCCAGCACCGCGATCACTGAGACGACGAGGATCGCGACGAACGATGCAGGAACCGACGGCGTGATCCGGCCGAGCAGCACCATGATGAGCGCGATGCCGATAACGGCCGCAAGCGGCAGGAACGCAGCAGGCCAGCTCGCCTCGGTGATGACTTGCCACGTGGCGACTACCGCGTTTGAGGAGTGACCGGATGCCTGCACGCCGAGTGCGGCGGGCACCTGCTGGAGGAAGATGATGATCCCGATCCCGGCGGTGAAGCCCTCGATCACGGGCCAGGGGATGTAGCTGACTGCCCTCCCGAGGCGGAGCACCCCCGCCGCGAGCACGAGCACGCCGGCCATGAGGCTCACCACAGCGACCGCACCGACGCCGTGCAGCATCACGATCGGGGCGAGCACGACGACCATCGCGCCGGTCGGTCCAGAGACCTGGACGTTCGAGCCGCCGAACACCGCAGCCACGAGCCCCGCGACGATTGCCGTGACGAGCCCGGCCTCCGCGCCGACCCCCGAGCTCACACCGAATGCGAGGGCGAGTGGCAACGCGACGATGCCAACCGTGAGGCCAGCGAGCAGATCAGCGCGCCAGCTCGTGCGCACTCCGCGATAGTCCGCGCGAGTGGGCAGCAGGGCGCGCAGCCCCGACACGATCGATGACATGGTTCGCCTTCCGCTCACTCCCCACCCCCATCTTGCCTCACTGGGGGGCAAGGACCCTGGAGCAGAGCGTCTTCGTGAGGCACGCGAAAAATAGTGCTGTGCGGAAACCCTGCGCAGCGATACTCTGATGCTCAGTAGAACCAAGGGGGACCCTATGGACATTTTCCTGTTCATCACACAGCTGTTGGTAGTACTCGGCTGTATCGTCATGGGCACGCGCTCCAGCGGGGTCGGCCTGGGACTCTGGGGTGGTGCAGGTGTCGCGATCCTCGTGTTCGTGTTTGGGATCTCCCCTGGCTCACCCCCGGTCGACGCGCTGCTGATCGTGCTCTCCGTCGTACTTGCGTCATCGATGATGCAGGCGGCAGGCGGGATCGACTGGATGGTGTCGATCGCCGCGAAGCTGATCGCACGCAGTCCCAAGCAGATCACGATTATCGCGCCGCTCGTCTCTTTCCTCTTCGCGGCGGGCGCCGGCACCTCGAACATCCTGTATCCGCTCCTGCCAGTGATCCAAGATCTCTCCTACCGCAACGGTGTGCGGCCCTCCCGCCCACTCTCGCTGTCGGTGGTGGCCACTGGTGTTGCGCTGGCCTGTAGCCCCGTCTCCGCCGCAATGGCCGCGATGGTGACGCTCACGGACACTGCGCCGTGGGACTTCGAGCTCATCGACATTTTGAAGGTCACGATCCCTGCGGCAATCGTCGGCATCATCCTCTCCGGCATCGTCGTGAACCGGCTCGGGAAAGACATCGCCGATGATCCAGAGATTCAGGCCCGGATCGCCGAGGGCAAGATCGCTGCACCATCGGCGAATGCCGCTGAGGTGCGTGCTGAAGTCACGGTCACCGCGGCTGGCCGCAACGCTGGAATCGTATTCCTCCTGGGTGTTGCCGCGATCGTGGTTTTCGGCCTGTTCAAGGGGATTCGACCGCTCGACGCAGCTGGCGATCCGGTGGCCATGACCCCGATCATTGAGATCGTGATGTTCGTTGTCGGCACGCTGATCATGCTGATCTCCCGTCCGAAAGTTGCCGAGATCCCCACCATGTCGGTGTTCAAAGCAGGTATGGTTTCGGCGATCGCGCTGTTTGGCTTGGCCTGGCTGACCGACACGTTCCTCGGCGAGCACACGAAGCTCATCGCAGAGGGCGTTGGCGGCCTCGTGACAGCGGCTCCGTGGATCTTCGCGCTCGGGATCTTCCTCGTCTGCGTGCTCACCACGAGCCAGTCGACGGCGACCCGAACGATCGTGCCGATCGGCCTCGCAGCCGGGATCCCGCTGGGGCTCCTCTCCGGTATGTGGGCCGGTGCATTTGCAGGAATCTATTTGCTTCCCACTAACGGCTCGCAGATCGCCGCGGCGAACTTCGACCATTCCGGTTCAACTAAGCTCGGCACCAAGCTCGTCGATCACTCGTTCTTCCTCCCGACGCTGATCCTTGCGGTCACGACGATCGCGGCGGGTGCACTGTTCGGGGCGCTCTGGGGCGGCTAGCCGCTGGGGCGCAGGCAGGAAACTGAGGCGGTGCGCCAATCGAGTTCACACAGGAAATCCGAGTTCACGCAGGAAACATTCGCCGAATGTTTCCTGCGTGAACTCGGATTTCCGTGTTGAGTGCGAGTGCGCGCGCCTACTCCGCTGCGCGGAATGCGTCCCACGCACGCTTGCAGGCGTACGCGATCGCATCGATGTGCTCGGGGTCTTCGGTAATCCAGTCCTTTCCCGGCTCGTGGAGCTCGGCCACTGCCGCGGGCCCGAGCAGGTACTCACGCAGAAACTCGGCCTGAACGGCGCCCAGTCGCAGCCCGGCAGCGTCTGCCTCTGCACGCATCGCGCCAAAGCGCGCGCCGGCAGCCCGGATCTCTTCGCTTCCCAGATAGGGCTGATTGAGCAGCACCGCCTCGGGGTGAGCGACCTCAAACCCCTCACGATGGGCAGCGGCGAGCGTGCGCAGCGCAGCAGGATCCATCGTCGGGCGGTCCTCAGGATCCCGCTCCTCGCCGTCGTGATCGCCGCGATTGGAGAGCGCGACGACATCGGGCAGACGATCGGACGCAGCCCGGGCCACGTTGACGGCACCGTCGCGCGTGGTCGTCGTGTTCATCGTGTCGTGGAACGAGAGCCGCGTAAACGATCCGCCGTGCTCCAGCCCCTGCTCGAGGAACATCTCGGTGAGTGCCTCGCGCGTGGCCTCATAGACGCCGAGTCCTTGTTCGGCGGTCTCGGCGAAGGCATCGACGAGGCGCTGGAGCCCATCTTCAGTCTCGGGGATTTCGAGGATGGGGAAGAACGAGAACGTCACGGGCCGGATCGCGTCGACCCCGGTCAGATCTACCTTCTGCCACTGGCCCGCCTCGCGAACCCGCGAGATGGCGGCCGCGAGATCCGCGCGCACGTCATCAGGTTTGCGTCGATTCGGATCGCGAATGAGACGGGGATGTGGATTGATCACTGCGACGATGCGTGGATCGATTTCGGCCCAGCGCCGCACGATCGAAGCCGTTGCCACGTCGCTGAAGTCGTATTGCAGCCGGCGCGTGAGCGCGGGGGAGAGGAATTCGAAGAGCTCCTCGGGGATCGCGGCTCCGGAGTGGGGCGTCGCGACGAGGAGATCGGCGTCGGAGATCGCCTGCTCAAGCGTGCGAGTATCGGGATCTGCGTAGTGCGTGATCTGTTCGGGCGTGAACACGGTTCCGCGGGGGATGAGATCAAGTCTGCTGGCGTTCATGAGATCAGACTAGCCAGGGTGACTGTGTCTGAACAGGGGTTTCCTGAACTCAGTTCGGCGTCTCGACTCCGCGGGCGCGATTGCGGCGACGCACGTGCTTCGGTGGTTTTCCTCCGAGGAACGACGCGGCAGAGTCGACGACGTAGCCTTGCCGCAGTGCTTCACGGCCAATCAGCATCCGAAACTGCATGCCGTCGCGATCGGTGAGGGTGAACTCGGCTGAGATTCGACGCCCCACAAAATCGACGGCAACGAGCACGACCGGTCGTTCTTGCGCGTGTCCCGAAGAGCTGCGCACGATGCGGCGATCGTGCACCGGGAGCTCCACCGCAACCGGATCCTCATCGCTGAGCTGCCAGGGGTGCGCGACAAAGCGCACCCACGGCGCGCCGTCACGCTCGAACTCCGAAATCTCCGTCGCGTGCAGCGCCGAGGTCTGTGCGCCGGTATCGATCTTGGCTTTCACCCACGGCACACCGATATCGCTGAGAGAAACCCACTCACGCCACCCGGTGAGAGTGCTTGAATGGTGGTGTCCGATCACGCATCTATCTTGGCAGGAAAAACCGTGAAACTCGCGATTCTCTCGCGCGCCCCCCAGGCGTACTCGACGCAGCGCCTCATGGCGGCGAGCGAGCAGCGCGGGCACAGGGCGCGTGTGCTCAACACGCTGCGATTCGGCATCGATCTTGCCGGGGGTGAACCAGACCTCCTGTACCGCGGGAAACAGCTCAGCGACTACGACGCGGTGCTGCCAAGGATCGGCAACTCAATCACGTACTTCGGCACCGCCGTGGTGCGTCAGTTCGAGCAGATGGATGTCTATACTCCCAACACTGCAAACGGGATCTCGAACGCGCGGGACAAGCTGCGTGCGATCCAGATCCTGTCGCGCCACAGCATCGATATGCCTGCAACCGCATTTGTGCGCAACCGTGCTGACGTGCGGGCAGCGATCGAGAGCGTCGGCGGGGCGCCTGTCGTGATCAAGCTGCTTGAGGGCACGCAGGGGATCGGTGTGATCCTCGCGCCGCAGGTGAAAGTCGCTGAGGCCATCATCGAGACACTGCACTCGACGCGGCAGAACGTCCTGATTCAGCGCTTCGTCTCCGAAAGCCGTGGACGTGATGTGCGCGCCCTCGTGGTGGGCGACCGCGTGGTCGCTGCGATGCGTCGGATTGCGAGCGGCGATGAGTTCCGCTCCAATGTGCACCGTGGTGGCACCGTTGAGGCTGTGCAGCTGGACGCAGCGTATGAGCAGACTGCGGTGCGCGCCGCTCAGATCATGGGGTTGCGCGTTGCAGGGGTGGACATGCTCGAGGGTGAGGACGGTCCTCTCGTGATGGAAGTGAACTCGTCACCCGGCCTGCAGGGGATTGAGACCGCGACCGGGCTGGACGTGGCCGGCGCGATCATCGACTACATCGCACACCAAGTGAACTTCCCCGAGATCGACGTGCGACAGCGACTGAGCGTCTCGACCGGGTACGGCGTCGCAGAGATCGCGATGCACGCGGGTTCCGAGCACGTCGGGAAAGCACTCGGTGATCTCGGCCTGTGGGATCGCGATATCACCGTGCTCACGCTGCACCGCGGTGTCGAGGTGATTCCGAACCCGCGCAAGCATGTGGTGCTGGAGCCAGAAGATCGGCTGCTGTGCTTTGGCAAGCTCGAGGAGATGCGGTCGATGATCCCGGAGAAGCCGCGCCGCAGGGCGCGCGTGCGCAAACTGCCCCAGGAGGCGATGGACCTCGCGGAGGGCTAACGCCTGTTCCGCAGTGGGCGCTACGTGCCAGGGCTCGCCGTGAGCTGGAATTCGACAAAGCCGTCTGGCTCAACTGACACGAATCCGAGGTTGGGGGCGGTGACCCCGAAATCAGCGAAGGTGATCGGGATGGACCCCGCGATCTCGGCGGTGGTTCCGTCACTGCGTACTTCCACATCTGCAGTGGTCGACCGCGTCTCCCCCGCAATCGTCAGATCGCCGGTGGCGGTCGCACGCACGGTCTCGCCGGATCCGGGAGCGCTCTTCAGCGTGACCGGCTCGGTGAGAACGAATGTTGCGTCGGGGAACTCGCTAGCCCGCAGCGCCTGATCGCGGAAATAGGAATCGCGCTGTGCGCTGTCGGTGCTGATCGAGGCCACGTCGACTGAGAGCGTCGCCTCCTCAAGCGTCAGGCCGTCAGCGCCGATGTGGAAGGTCCCGGTGACCTCCGGGGTGCGGCCTGTCACGGTAACGTCGGTGCCGTTCAGCACCTCGTTGACGCGGTACCCCGCCTCTGAGTCTGCGCCAACCTGCCACTCGCCGGCGAGCGTTGCGGGATCCAGTGGGCCGCTGCTGGGCTCACCCATGATTTGCTCACTGCCGCTGAGCGACGGTGCATCCGCGGCTGGGGGGACGAAGAACTCGCGGTACACGAGTGGTCCAGCGATCGCGGCGACGGCGGCAAGCGCGAGCACGCTCGCTCCTGCGCCGATCAAGATCTTCTGGGACTTTTTCACGAGGGGCTCCTCAGGGGTGGCGGTGAGGTCTCTACCTTCGCAGCCGCCACAATGAAGCCCCTCGGAGCTGGTCGTGAAACAGCTGAGTATCGTGAAATGAGGTGAACGCCACAACGCACGGTGTCCACGGCCCGTAGCCCGGCCTGTGCCCCGGTCCGTGCTTTCGGCCCGTAGCCCCGGTCCGTGGAGACACTCTGGCCAGAGCAGGCCAGAGCAGGCCTACGCAGGCATGAGCGGGCCTACAGCGCAGCGAGCAGCGCTTTCCAGTGTGCTCGCCACTCCTCGATGCGATCCCCGTCTGCGAGCCCGTCCTGGCTCACGCCGAGAATCACGCGGTCCTCACCTTTCGGCGTCGCAGATACCTCGACTTTGCCTGCGCCCTCGAGATTGAAGCGCCAAAAGCTGCGTTTGTCGGTGCGGGAGGGGCGAGGTGCGCTCGCCGCGTGGCCAAGATGCTCGAGGACGGACCCGTGCGCCGCGACCCAGGCGTCGATTGCCTCGTCGCGATCCATCGGGAGGGTGCGGCTTGCGCTCACGCGGAAGGTGCCGGAGGTCGACTGACCGGGAACCCGGATGCCCACATGCTGTTCGTACGCGATCGCGATCCCCTGCGCCCACCAATCGGGACTCTGCAGATCATCGGGGACAGCTGCCCTGGCCACCCGTGCGATTTCAGAGTGACCGATTCTGCTGGCGTCAGCGGCCTCGAAGATGTGCAGCCAGTCTGCCCAGGAGCGACCAGTCGCGCGTTCGATGGCGGGGATACGCTCGCCACGGGTGAGGTTGCCTGATGGTGCTGGTTCGGCCATGGGAGCGCCCCTTTCCTTGATTGCGCCCAGTGTACTCAGCACCAGTGACACGTGCGCGGCAGAACCCGAGGAGCCGAGAACTGCTTGAATAGGGGTATGAGCGAAACCGGCCACGGAGCGGCGGGCGCGTCCCGCGTCGCACGGCGTTATGTCGAGCACGAGACATCACAGCACCGATCGGCTGGGATTCATGATGCCGATGGCCCGGTCGAGGAGGCACCTGCGGCGCAGGAGTTCCGGATCGACCTGGAACGGATCCGATTCTCGTCTTACTTCGCCCGGCTCTCTGACGTCACCCAGGTCGTGCCGCAGTCTGGCGTCGGCCCGGTGATGCACAACCGGCTCACCCACTCTCTGAAGGTGAGCGCAGTGGCGCGCGTCATCGCCGCGCAGCTTGCCGGACAGCAGGCGACGCACACGGCGTTTGTGCGCGGCGAGGCGCCGGTCGACGATCCGGTCGGTGCTATCGTGACCAGGCTCGGTGGCTGCGACACTGTCGTGGCACAGTCAGCGGCGCACGCGCACGATCTCGGGCACCCGCCGTTCGGGCACCTTGGAGAGCGTGTGCTTGACCGTGTGGCGCGGGATCACCTCGGGCTCGCCGAGGGGTTTGAAGGGAACGCGCAAAGCTTCCGAATCCTGACCCAGCTGGATACGCTCGGACGCGATTTCCCCGGCCTCAACCTCACCGCGGCAACTCGTGCCGCCACGCTGAAGTACCCGTGGACCCGCGTTGCCTGGATCGGACTGTCCACAGATGAGCGCCCGGTCACTGAGCGGCCACGTGGCGTGGGCGCCGATGCAGACGAGGGCGCTGAGAAATTCTCGGCGTATGCGCTTGAAGCCGGCGAAATGGAAGCGGCGCTCGCCGCTTTTCCCCGCATCGCTCCCGGCGTGCAGACCGTTGAGTGTGCCGTGATGGATCTTGCTGACGACATCGCCTACGCGGTGCATGATCTTGACGACTTCGCCCGAGCCGGAGTGCTCCAACAATCCGCGGTCTCCGGGGAGCTGCGCGCCTGGCTGACCTGTACGGATGCGCTCGCCGCCATCGAGCTGTCAGTGCTCCAAGCGAGCTGGCGAGCGCCAGGGCACTCGCTCGAGCTGCTGTGGCGCAGGACGCAACTGAAAGACGGGTGGATCGCTGACCGTGAGGCATTTACTGCCGCCGTGGCGCGTGTCAGCGAGGAGGTGGCCGAATCTCTGCTCGCGGCCCCCTACGACGGCGGAATCGACAGCGAGCGCGCGGTCTCGGGCTTCACGCGGCGCTGGATCGAGCATCTGCGGACCTCCATCGTCGTTGAAGAGCGTCCGCACGTGCGCAGCGGTCACGTGCGGCTTGACCAGCGCGCCTGGCACGAGGTGATGGTACTAAAGTTCGTGCACGCGCACTTCGTGCTGGAACGCCCCGAGCTTGGCCAAACTCAGCGCGGCCAGGCCAGAATCGTCACCGAGCTGGCGTTGGGGTTCGAAGCCTGGCTCACGGACGGAGTTGACGCTGGGCGGGCGCCTCGGCGTCTCCTTGAGTGGGTCGACGAAGCGACTGCTGCGAGCTTTGTGCTTCGCCGGGACCGACCGGAGCTGTTGATTGGAGACACGAGCGATGCCGGGCTCAGGCGGCAGGGGCGCGCACGCGCGATCCTTGACTATGTCGCGGCGCTGAGCGATCAGCAGGCGATTCAGACGCACCGGGCGCTCACCGGGCGGTAGCCCTCTTCTGGCTATGTGCTGCGGCCCGCCGCGGACGCCGGGGCAATTACGGCTGCACTGGGAGCTCCCGCTGGGGATCCCACGGCTCTGCCCAGCCGAGCTCGTCAAAGAGCGTGGCCAGCAGGATCCCGGTGAATCCCCACACCGTGTGCTCGCCGAACCGGGGACCCAGTTTGAACGCTGCACCGCGATGCCTGAACCCGTCTCGATCCAGCACTGACGTCCCGCGCGCGGCCGGGCTCAGGAGTTCTGCGACCGGGGTGCGGAATACCTCGACTGATTCGGAGTGGTCCGCGGCGACTTCGCTGGGGAGACGCCACCAGCCCACCACCGGGGTGACCAGATTGTTGCTCACTGGGATGTGTATGGCGGGGAGGGCGCCCAGCACCTCGACTCCTGCGGGATCCAGTCCGGTTTCTTCGTGGGCCTCCCGCAGCGCGGTCCCGACGATATCGAGATCGATGGCCTCCACGCCGCCGCCGGGGAACGCGATCTGCCCAGCGTGATGTCGCATCCCGTCGGCGCGGCGGGTGAGGAGCACATCGAGTTCAGGGGGCACGGTCGTCGCGCCGTCGACCGCAGGCTTCCGGTCGAGCGCGCCGAACAGGATGAGGACGGCGGAGTGTCGGAGCGGAGTGCTCGCGAGCGCGCCCTGCGGCTGGAACGGGAGTGGAAAATCGCGCTGCATGAGTTCGCGCAGTTCGCGCTGTGCCTCCGCTACAGACCGATCCATAGAGGTCAGCCTACCGGGGAGGCGCCAGGGCTGGCGCGATCGTGAGGACCAGCATCATGGCAGGCGCGGGCGCCAGCACCGCGATCTGTGCATGCCGATTTCAGGGAGCGCTCCGGGCCCCCGAGGCTAGGCGAGGCCGCCGTTCGCGAAGATGACCTGGCCGTTCACCCAGCGGCCAGGGCCAGCGAGGAACGCGACCGTCTCGGCGATATCCTCGGGCTCCCCGAGGCGGCCCAATGGCACCGCGCTCGCGAGTTTCGCGACTGTGGCTTCATCCTTGCCGTCCAGGAACAGCGGTGTCGCGGTGGGGCCAGGGGCCACTGCGTTGACGGTGATGTCTGCGCCCTGCAACTCGCGTGCGAGGACGAGGGTGAGCGACTCGACCGCGGCCTTACTTGCCACGTACGCGCCGTAGGCGGGGAACTGCGTTCGTGTGACGCTGGTCGAGAAATTGATGATCGCCCCTCCCCGGCGCACCCGGTTCGCGGCCAGCTGGTTGACGACGAACGTGCCGCGAATGTTGGTGTGGTGCATCCGGTCAAGGTCTGCGAGATCGAGTGTCGCGATGGGGGACAAGAGCATGATGCCAGCGGTGTTCACCACCACGTCGATCCCACCCAAGCTGTGTGTGACAGCGTCGAACGCGCGGATCATGTCGGCTTCGTCTCCGACGTCGCCACTGACTGCGATGGCCTGGCCTCCAGCATCTGTGACCTCGCGCACGAGGGCATCGGCTGCGCTTCGATTGCTGGCGAAGTGAATGCCGAGGGCATAGCCATCAGCTGCGAGGCGCTGCACGACGGCTTTGCCGATCCCGCCGCTTCCGCCGGTGACGAGCGCGACGCGCTGGGAATGCGGGGAGGCTGAGCTGGGAGTGCTGGTCATCAGGCGTCCTTCAAGTGAGTGTCGTGTGAGTGTGTGTCTGAGGTGGGTGGGGTCTGGAATCGAGCGAGCCACTCGTCGAGGAGGAGGAGTTCCGCCGCGCTAAACGCGGCAGGTCGATCAGACGCAGCGATCGCGGCGCGCAGGGTGGTGGCGGCGATTGCCTGGGCGGAGGCTGGTGCGGGATCTGGGTGCTCTGAGACGAGTAGCGATGCATACACCGCGGATCGGGTCGCCTCAGAGACCGCAGGATCCGGGTATGCCTCCGGCCGGAGTAGGAGCGCGAGACTGAGGCCGGTGTTGGCGGCCATCACGATGCGAGCCGCGTCAACCGGCGCAATGCTCAGTCTGCCCTGCTCCGCGAGACGCTCCAGTTTGTGCTGGAGCAGGCGCATCGCTTCGGTGCTCGCTTCGGGGCGGGTGGTGAGTGAGGTGCCAAATAGGAGTTGGTAGGCGTGCGGATGCTCGAGCGCAAAGGCCACGTGACTGTGCCATCCCGCGGTGAGATCTGTCAGGGGATCGTCCGAGTCCGCCGCTGCGCGCTTGGCGGAGAGGTAGCCGTCCCAGACTGCGTCGACGACGGCAGCGAGGAGGCCGGCCTTATCGCCGAACAACCGGTACAGCACGGGCTGGGTCACTCCGGCTGCCTCGCACACTGCGCGCGTCGAGATCTCGCCGTCGCGCGCGAGCTGCTCTGAGGCACGCTCAATTATCACTGATCTGATATCCACGTATCAATGGTACGGCGCGTGCCGTATCGCCGCAAGCCCTATTTGATATCAGTGGTACGGTTCGAGTGAATTCATGCTCTGATTGTGGGGCGTCGGTCCCACTGCCACTGTGCGTGGCTCCTCTGCGTTACCCCTCGAGGAGAAGGTCTGAAATGCCCTCAGGCACGCGCTGCGAGCGGGCCCACGGCTCTCGGTCGCGCCGGGCGACTCGCTTCATTTGCTGAGATTCCTCCGCCCGCACCTGCGTGAGCACCGCGATGACGGCGGCCCGCTCAGTGTCGCTCACCTGACGCGTCACGAAGTGAATATCCTCACCATGGATCGCATCGTCGAGTGGGCCGAGCTCTTCTCGCTTCGCTGCATCGCGCGCCGAAGCATCGGGTGGGAGCTGCGCTTCAGCAGTGTTGCTCGTCTCCACGATGCTCACAGCGGGATGTTGCCGTGCTTTTTAGCAGGCTGTTCAGTGCGCTTGCCGCGAAGGCCGCGCAGGGACTTGATAACCGCCAGGCGGGTGCCGGCTGGTTCGAGCACGTTGTCGAGTTCACCACGCTCGGCGGCGAGGAACGGGCTCGTGACATCAGCCGTGTACTTCGCCGTCAGTTCGGCGCGCAGTGCTTCGACGTCCTCGCCGCGCTCGGCGGCGGCCGCGAGCTCCTTGCGGTACAGGATGTTGACCGCGCCGGATCCGCCCATGACTGCGATCTCGGCGGTGGGCCACGCGATATTGAAGTCGGCGCCCATCTGCTTCGAACCCATGACGATGTATGCCCCGCCGTAGGCCTTACGGGTGATGATCGTGACCAGCGGAACAGTAGCTTCAGCGTAGGCGTAGAGCAGCTTCGCGCCGCGGCGGATCACGCCCTGCAGCTCCTGGTCGGTGCCGGGCAGGTATCCGGGGACGTCGACGAGAGTCAAGATCGGAATCGAGAACGCGTCGCAGAACCGCACAAAGCGCGCAGCCTTCTCGCTCGCGTCGATGTTCAGGGTGCCCGCCATCTGATTCGGCTGGTTTGCGACGATGCCAACGGTGCGGCCCTCGACGCGGCCGAAGCCGATAAGCATGTTCGGAGCGAACAGTGGCTGCACCTCAAGGAAATCCCCTGAATCGAGGATCGCTTCGATGACGGCTTTCATGTCGTAGGGCTGGTTCGGGCTGTCCGGGATCAGCGAGTTCAGGCGGCGATCAGCGTCCGTGATCTCGAGCGCCGTGTCGCTGTCGTAGACCGGGGCCTCTGCGAGGTTATTGTCCGGCAGGTAGCTGATGAGCGCCCGCGCGTAGTCGAGCGCGTCGTGTTCATCGCTCGCAAGATAGTGAGAGACACCGCTGGTCTTGTTGTGCGTGAGCGCGCCGCCGAGCTCCTCGAAGCCCACTTCCTCACCCGTGACCGTCTTGATGACATCGGGGCCGGTCACAAACATGTGGCTCGTCTTGTCGACCATGATGACGAAGTCGGTGAGCGCGGGTGAGTAGACCGCGCCGCCCGCGGACGGACCCATCACGATGGAAATCTGTGGGATCACTCCCGAGCACATCGTGTTCAGGCGGAAGATGCTCGCGTACTTGGAGAGAGCGACGACGCCCTCTTGGATGCGTGCGCCGCCGGAATCGAGGATGCCAAGAATGGGTGCCCCGGTCTTCAGAGCGAACTCCATGGCCTTCACGATCTTCTCGCCGGCGACCTCGCCGAGTGAGCCTCCGAAGGTCGTGAAGTCCTGCGAATAGACGACAACCTGACGGCCATGGATCGTGCCGGCGCCGGTCACCACTGAATCGCCGAAGGGGTGGCTCTTCTCCATGCCGAAGCCGACGCTGCGGTGCTTCACATACTTGTCGAACTCGACAAAGGAGCCGGGATCGAGGAGCGCGGTAATGCGCTCACGAGCGGTCATCTTGCCCCGCGGGTGCTGCTTGGCCGCGGCAGCGGCGTCGCGATCCCCCACGGCTTCCTGGTACTTGCGGCGGTGGTCGGCGATGCGACCCGCGGTGGTAGCGGGCGTTGGGGTCGCTGAAGCGGCATTCTCTGCAGTCACGCATGCCAGCCTAGCGCGGCTCCCATGCGTCGAGCCTCCGAACCTCTCCAACGGAATCGAGGATCCTTGGTGGGTTGTCTACGAAACCAGTCGCGTGTGCGGAGTGTCAGGGCGCTCCTGCGGTACCCGGCTGGCGTCCACGGTGAACCACACACGTCCACTGGCGAGCGGAACGACGGAGGCCGAGCTCGAAGTGTGGTCCGAGTTGGCCGCACGGTGCAGCGGTGCGGAGGATCCGCTCCGTCTCCCGGGCGTGTCACCCGACTGCGCGGTGGTCCTGCTCAGGATTGTGTCGTCGTGGTGAGCAGGATCACTCCGTGGTCGTGCTGAGGATCGTGTGTGGCTGGGCATCAGCGGAGCTGAGGTTCGGAGGCGCCGCGTGCCTCGCGGGTATAGCGTGGTTGGCATGGAACTGACGCGCATCTCTGAGCTGCTGCCCCGAGTGATCTGGCGGGAGAGTTCGTCGTCGACGAACGCCGAGCTGCGCGAACTCGCCAGAGCTGCTGCCGTGCCGCTGCCGGACGGCACGATGCTGGTGACCTCAGATCAGACCGCCGGTCGAGGTCGGCTCGACCGTGGCTGGGTGACGATCCCCGGCCAGTCCCTGGCGGTCTCAGTGCTCCTCCGCCACGATGCTGGGGAACTCGGGGTGAGCTGGATGCCGCTGCTCGTCGGATCTGCCATGAGCGCAGCGCTACAACGGCGCTTCGGTGCTGGCCTGCGGGTCGGAGTGAAGTGGCCCAATGACGTGCATGTGCGGGACGAAGCCGATGCGATCGCCGGTCGTCCCGGACTGAAACTGTGCGGAATCCTGTGCGAGCTGCTCCCTGATGGAGCCGTGATTGCTGGAACCGGAATCAACTTCTTGATCCCGGAGGAGGAACTCCCGACCGGCCGTGCAACCTCACTGCTCGCTGCGGGCGCTGATGTGAACGGCGCGACGAATCTGTTTGGGCCCGCTGGTTCAGAACTTGTTGACGCGATCCTCTGGGACTACGTCACCGAGCTGCGGGAACTGCTCGAACTCGCCGCCACCCGGCCCGGAGCCGCACGCGCCCGGGTGGCCCGACATTCGCTGACACTCGGCACAGAGGTGCGCGTGCATCTTGCCGGAGACGAGACCGTCGATGGGCGGGCGAGCGCGCTTGCGGATGACGGCGCTCTGGTGGTCGAACGCCCCACAGGCGGCGTGCTCACGGTGTCAGCCGGAGACGTCGAACACCTCCGCTGAGCGTTCGGCGCTTGCCGCCGGTGCGGGAGTCCGGGCTCCCGTGGTGCCCAACGGCTGAAACGCACGATCGGGGGTGAAGGATCTCATCCTTCACCCCCGATCAGCGCGGAGCGCGACGGTTAGCGCGTGCCCTCGAGTGGGTACTCCTCGCCGAGCGCATCGATCTGCTCGGTCGTCGGGTCTCCTTCGGAGAAATCCATCATCGGCACAGGGCGTTTGAACCCACCGGTCACGAGCGCGATGATCGCGACGCCGACGAGCAGCCAGATGCCGCCAACGAGCCAGGTGGCCGGCTGCAATGACGTCCACAGCCAGATTGTCAGGCCGAAACCGATGAGCGGAGCGACACCGTGCGCGAGAACAGTGCGCGCGCTGAGCGGCTCACGCCGTCCGCCCTTGGGGAACAAGTAGGTGCGGATCACCGAGAGGTTCACCATCGCAAACGCCGCGAGGGCGCCAAAGCTGATCATGAATGCGACGGTCTCGAGAGAGAGGAACAGGCTTGAGAGTGCGAACACCGAGACCACGATTGCCGCAATGATCGGCGTGCCGAAGCGTCGATGCAGGCGGGAGAGCGGTTTGGGGAGCATCCCGTCACGACCCATTGCGTACAGAATGCGCGAGACCGACACCTGCCCGGTCATCCCGGAGCCGAACGCTCCGACGACGTACACAGCCACGAAGAATGCGGTGAACGCCTCGCCGCCGATGTTGTTCATCACGGTCACGCCGGCTGCCTCGATCTCGGGATCGGTGAGCGCCGCCCAGTCTGGCTGGTACGCGACCGCACCGGCCCAGGAGACGAGGATGAAGAACAGGCCGCCGACGAGAGTCGAGAGCACGATCGCGCGGGGGATGTCCTTGCGGGGGCGCTTGGCTTCCTCGGAGAGTGTCGACACAGCATCAAAACCCAGGAACGAGAGTGCGAGGATCGCGGCGCCTGAGGCGACGGCACCGATTCCGCCCTCACCGAAGGTGAACGGCTCAATGAGGCTCACATCGGCATTGCCGCCGAGGGCATGTTTGAACGCGAGCACCATGAAGATCACGACGAGCAGGACCGACAGCGCAATAATCGCGAAATTGACCTTGTTGACGAGGTTGATCCCAAGGATGTTGAACAGGAGCACGAGCAGCAGCGCTGCGAGGGTGAACGCCCACACCGGAATCGCGGGGAACTGAGTGTTCAGGTAGATCCCGATCAGCATGAAGTTGATCATCGGAATAAAGAGGTAGTCGAGGAGCATCACCCAGCCGGTAAGGAACCCTGCCGCGCCACCAAACGATTGTTGTGTGTACGTGTAGGCGGATCCGGCGACGGGGTAGCGGCGCACCATCGCCCCATAGCTCGCCGCAGTGAACAGCATCGTGACCACTGCGACGACGTACGCGGCCGGCAGGTGGCCGTCCGTTGTCTGGTTGACGATGCCGTACGTGGTAAATACCGTAATGACGGTCATGTAGGTCACCCCGAAGAGGGTGAGGCCCACGAGGCCGAGGGACCGTTTCAAACGTGGTTCTGGTTGGGTTGATGTGCTCACGACGTCTCCTTTGAATCGAATGCAGCGGTCTTACGGTGAATTATGGGGTGAAGGTCCGAGTTCCAGCGAGCCACGTGCCGAGAACCGCGAGATCAGCGATCAGTTCCGGGGCGATGGCGAGTGGATTATCTGCGAGCCAGACTGCGTCGGCAACCCGGCCTACGGCGAGCGTGCCGCGGGTATTGCTCGCGAGCGCCTGCCGAGCGATGCCCGCGGTATACGCACCATATGCGGTGGCAGCGTCGACACGCTCATTGGGAAGCCACGCCTCTGCCTCTGGCTCTGCGTGACTGTGCCGGGTGATCGCCGTCGACACCGCTGGCCGCCAGTCGATGGTCGTGACGGGCCAGTCGCTGCCAAACGAGATGGTCGCTCCGCTTCGGTGCACCGACCCGATAAGGTACTGCCACTCGTCGCGCGGCTGTCCCAGGTGCGGGATCGTGAGATCACGCATCACAGCGTCGCACTGCGCCCAGTACGGCTCGAAGTTCGCAATGACGTCTAGCGCGGCGAATCGCTCAACATCCGCGGGATCGAGCAGCGCAACGTGCGCAATGACGTGATCGCGCACGCGGGGCTCGTTGGCCGCAGTTGCGGCCTCCAGCGCATCGAGAGCATACCGGTTGGCGGCATCGCCGATCGCGTGCAGGTGCAGCTGGAACCCGAGTGCGTCGAAGGCCGTCGTTGCGGCGGTGAGCTCGGAGACGTCCCAGTTCGGCAGCCCGGTGTCGTCTGGCTGATCCGCGTAGGGTGCAAGGAGTGCGGCGGTGTGGCTTTCGATCACGCCGTCGAGGAAGAACTTCACGGTCTCACCCGAGAGCCGTTCTGCGTCGAGCTCCCGCACCGAGGCCCTGGCCGCGACAAATTCGGCGAGCTGATCCCGCCAGCGCGCAGGATCGGCGCGGAACGCAAGGTTCACGCGGGTGTGCAGGCGCTCCTGCGTTGCGGCCGCGAGGTAGACCTCGATGTCGCCGGGCTCGACCCAGGCGTCCTGCACCCAGGTCATCCCGAGTGTGGCGTATTCCCGAGTCGCGCGTTCAATTGAGTCGAGGCGCTGTTCCAGCGTGAACGCTGGCACCACGTCGGCCAGGAAATTGTTGGCCGCAGCCTCTTGCAGTGTGCCGAGCGGTGACCCATCTGCACGACGCACGATTCGCCCGAGTGCTGGATCCGGGGTCTCGGATGTGATTCCACCAGCCGCGAGTGCGGCCGAATTCACCCACGCAGTGTGGTAGTCCCACGCACGCAGGATCGTCGGGGTATCTCCGGTGACCTCGTCGAGCCACGTGGCATCGAACAGTCCCCCCTCGGAGAACGTGGCGTCATAGCTGCCGCCTACGATCCACTCCGCGTCAGGATGTTCAGCCTTCCAGGCGGCAACTGCGTCGAGAATGCCCTGGCGGTCAGCTGCGGCACGGATTGCTGGTCCGAGTGCCTCTACTCCACCGAGCATGGGGTGTGCGTGCCCGTCGCCTGGCGCTGGGGCGAGGGTTCCTCCCGCGAGATCAATCAGCTGGGCGTCTTCAGCGTCTGCGAGCGCCGCGGCTTCGGCTCCGAGGGCCACCACGGTGCCAGACGAGAACGCAATCGCGCTGCTTGTGAGTGGACCATCTTCGTGCGTCGGATCGACGAGAACGGTGCCTCCGGTGAAAACGGTGATGCTCATGTGACTGCGTCCTTGCTGCTCGTGAGTGGAGGGGTGGGGTGCGGGCCTGGTGAGTGCTTCGGGCACCAGGCCCGGCTCGGTCTACTTGAAAGGCGCCGCCTCGCCCATCGCATCGACGACCTCGGTGGCGGGCCCTTCGGAAAAGTCCATGCGAGGGACCGGGCGGCTGAAGAACCGTGTCTTGCCGAGCAAGATCGCGAGCCCGATCGCGAACCAGATCCCGCCAACGATCCAAGTGGTGGGCTGCAGTGAGGTCCACAGCCAGATGGTGAGTGCGAAGCCGATCACGGGGAACACGGCGTGCAGAATGATGTTCTTCGCTGAGCGGTCTGGGCGCTCTCCGTTTTTCGGGAAGAACGAGACGCGAATCACGGACAGGTTGACCATCGCGAACGCTGCGAGTGCGCCAAAGCTGATCATGAATGCCGCTTGCTCAAGCGTGAGGAAGAGGCTTGCGAGTGCGAACACGGACACGGTTGCGGCTGCGACGACCGGGGTGCCGAAGCGAGACCAGAGCTTGCCGAGCGGTTTGGGAAGTGTGCCATCGCGCCCCATTGAGTACAGGATGCGGGCGACAGAGACCTGGCCCGCAAGCCCGGATCCGAAACAACCCGCCACTGTGAACACGACGAAGAGGAGGCCGAGCCACTCGCCAGCGACGTGGTGCGTGAGCACGATGCCGGCCGCATCGAGCAGTTCGCGCGGTGCCTGTGACCAGTCATCGAGGTGGTATGCGCGGGCGCCGACCCAGGATACAAAGATGAAGAGCGCTCCGCCGATGAGGGCGGTGAGCAAGATGGCGCGCGGAATGTCGCGGCGCGGATGCTTCGCCTCTTCGGACAGCGTCGAGACCGCATCAAAGCCCAGGAAGGAGAGCGCGAGTACCCCAGCGCCTGCGAAGATCGGGCTGAAGCCCTCTGCTCCCGGGATGAAGGGATCGAGGATGCCGGGTGCGTTCGGATCCGCGATCGCCGTCTTGATCGCGAACACCGCGAAGAGGATGACTGCCGCGCCCGAGATGCTGACGATGATGATGTTCAGCTTGTTGACGAGAGTGATGCCGAGCACGTTGAACGCGAAGACTGCGATGAGGGTGATGAACGAGACGAGCTGCGCCGGAATGCTCGGAAACTGCGTGCTGACGTAGAGGCCGAGGATCATGAAGTTGATCATCGGGATGAAGAGGTAATCGAGGAGCAGCACCCAGCCTGTGAGGAAGCCGGCGCCGCCACCGAAGGCCTGCTGTGTGTAGGTGTAGGCGGATCCGGCGACTGGATAGCGGCGCACCATGGCCGCATAGCTGTTCGCGGTGAACAGCATGGTGAGCAGTGCGACCACATACGCGAGGGGCAGGTGGCCCTCGGTGATCTGATTCACGATGCCGTAGGTGGTGAACACCGTCGCAATCGCCATGTAGGCCAAGCCGAAGAGGACGAGTCCTCCGAGGCCTAGTTCTCGTTTGAGGCCGCTGCGCTCGGCTCGCTCGCTCAATGAATCTCCTTCGACGAAATGCGACTGCTGCGTAAATGAACGGGGTTCGTTTACGATCGGGTTGAGAATAGTACGAAATCGCCCCCGACGCGACTCCGTGGAAAATGCACCGCAGAAATCATGGCAAGCTGGGCCTCGGAGGAAAGAAAAATGTCGACAACGGCGAAGACACCCGGAACAGGGGATTCGGGCAACAGTGATTTCGCACGCGCGGGTGCACACGGGCAATCGCGGTCGGTGCCTCGCTCCGAATCCGAAGACCCCGCACCCAAGCGCCGCGCGGGCAGACCGCGCACGAGTGTGCTTTCACGCCGACTCATTCTCGAGACGGGCTTGCGGCTCATCGACGAAGTCGGCGCGCATGGTGTTGGCATGCGCGCGATCGCGAAAGAGCTCGGAGTGCGGCCTTCTGCGCTCTACAACCACGTCGCAGGGCAGGATGAGCTGGTCGCCGGAGTGCGGGAACTCATCAGCGACCGGATCCCCGTCGACATGTTCGTGCGAGAGCCCTGGGATGTTGCGCTCGCTGAGTGGGCGGTGGGCTATCGGCGCACGTTCGCCGCGCATCCCCCAACGATCGCGTTGCTCGCCGTGCTGCCGCTCTCTGAAGACTCGGTGACGTCACAGATGTACGACACGGTGATATCCGCGTTGATGCGGGGCGGGTGGCCCGCTGATCGAGCGCTCACCCTCATGGTCGCGCTCGAGTCCTTCATACTGGGCTCCGCGCTCGACCTCGCGGCGGTCGACGACATGATGGATCCCGGTCCGCGCCGCGACGTACCGGCGTTCTCTGAGGCGTACCGCAGCCGTGCGGAGCACCTCGCCGCGCGAGGAGAAGGACCTGCAGAGGCGTCGTTCCAGCTCGGGCTGCGAGCGCTCTTCACCGGGTTCCGTGCGGAGTACGCCGCACTCGGCCTAGCGCCCACCTCGGCCGGCGCACACGAGGCCCCACCCGCACACCGATGACGCAGCCAGAGTTTCTGCTCACCGGGCGGTGCGCTTCCCTATTTGGCGTCACCGGCCGCTGAGGCTTTCTGGGAGAAGTACACCGGGATCAGCGAGAGCAAAATCATGACTGTCGCGATGACGTTGACCTGATTGACTTCGTTGGGACGAGCCATCTGGTTCATGATCCACAGGGGCAGTGTTTCCACCCCGGGCGGTGCTGTGAAAATCGTCACCACGATCTCGTCAAACGAGAGCGCGAAGGCGAGGAGGCCGCCCGCAATGAAAGCGCTGCGAAACTGGGGAAACGTGACGAGTCGGAACGTCTGTGCGATCCCGGCCCCGAGGTCCATCGATGCTTCTTCGAGATTTGGGTTCATACGACGGAGTCGAGCAATGACGTTGTTGAACACCATCACCACGCAGAATGTGGCGTGCGCGATGATCATTCCCCAGTAGCCAACGTTGATCCCCATGGGTTTGAGCACCTGGTGAAAGGTGTTCGAGAGAGCGACACCGGTGACAATGCCCGGCAGCGTGATGGGGAGCACAATCAGGAGGTTTACTGTGTGCTGCCCGAAGAACGAGAATCGCTGCAGCGCGAACGCCGCGAGCGTGCCCAGCACGAGTGCGAAGGCTGTCGCGATGAGTGCGACGACAACCGAATTGAGTAGCGCAGCGTGGACAGCTGGGTTCGCGAGTGCTTTGCCCCACCACTCGAGTGAGAATCCCGGAATCGGCCATCCGGCCACCCGACCCGCGTTGAACGAGTTCAGGATGATGACGAGGAGCGGGATGTACATGAACCCGAGCGCAATGAGCGTGACGAGTGCGAGCGCGATCTTGGTGCCGCGATTCAGGCGAAGCATGAGGTCTCCTTCGGAAGCCGGATCGGGCTAGAGGTTGTTGAGCGCGCCAGTGCGTCGCACCGCGGTGAGGTAGAGGATGACGAGCACGATCGGCACGATCGAGAAGGCTGCGGCGAGCGGCGGGTTGAGGTTGATGTTCTGCGCAATGATGCTGCCGATCATCTGTGTGGATCCGCCGACGTACATTGCGGCAATGTAGTCACCGAGACTGAGGGAGAACGTGAAGATCGAGCCTGCGATGAGCGACGGCAAGAGCAGCGGGGCGACGATCGATCGGATTGTGCGGGCACCGCTCGCTCCGAGGTCGGAGGAGGCGTCGAAGAGGTTTGCGGGGATCTGAGACACCGCGGCGTACACGGGGATTGCCATGTACGGGAACCACAGGTACACGAGCGTGAGAATCACGGTGAGCACCCCGAAGCCCGGCCCCTCGATGCCGAGCGGCGAGAGCGCCCAGTTGAAGAAACCGGTATCCGTCCACACGAGGCGCATGGCAATGATCTTGACGAGGTAGCCAGCCCACAGCGGAAGCGTGACGAGGATTGCGAGAGTGGCGCGCAGCCTCGGGCCGGCGACCTTCGCCATGAACACCGCGAGCGGGACCGCGACGAGCGCGCAGATGAGCGTCACGGCGAGCGCAATTCCGAGGGTGCGCGCCGCAGTCGCGAGGTACGCGGGTACCGTGACGAGCTGCTGGAAGTTCTCAAGCGTGAAGCCGGGCTTCACGCGAGAAGTGAACGGGTCGGTGGTCCAGAATGCCGTGATGAGCAGCAGCGCGAGCGACAGAATGTAGACCCCGACGAGCCACGTCATCGGCAGCGCGAGCAGAGCTGCAAGGCGGGCTCGCGGGTGCCTGGCCAATGCGGTGGAAATGGGTTTCGGGCGGCGTTCGAGAACGGGCTGCTGGTTCACGGTGCTTCCTCGCTGCTGTGAAGTCGGATTGATCGGGGCGCGGCGAGCGCCCGAGAGTGGCGGTCAAGGCCGCGTGAGTGCGGTCCGGGAGACCGGAGGGGTACTCGCGTTGCTGCGGGTACCCCTCCGATGCGGGTGGTTATCCCTTCACCGTGGCCCAGGCGTTTGTCCAGTCCTGGTAGTTCGTGCACTGCACGTCGCTGCGGCCGTCGAGGCACTGATCGATGGGGGTCGTCCAGAACCACACCTGCTTGAAGTACTCCTCATCGGTCGCATTGAAGTAGTCACAGTGCGCCTTCGCCTCGTCGCTTGTATCGCAGAACGCGGCGTTCGCGGGTGCCATTCCGAAGTTCATCGCGATCTGCCCATTGACGTCGGGCGCGCTGGTGTAGTCCATCCACGCATAGGCGCAGTTGGGGTTCTTCGAATCAGCTGCGAGCATCCACGCGTCGGACCAGCCAGTGGAGCCCTCCTCGGGCAGCACGCTCTTGAACTTCTCGTCCTGCGTTGCCTTGCGCAGCACCTCCCACGAGGTGCCCACGACCGAATTGCCGCCGGTGAACGAGGTGACGTTCGTCGCGGGCGACCAGTACTCGGACACCATCGCATTCTGCTGCTTGAGGAGGTCAGTTGCGGCCTGCAACTGCGACTCGTCGAGCGCATACGGGTTGGTGATTCCCAGATCCGGCTCGTGCTCCATCAGATAGATCGCGGCATCCGCAATGTAAATGGGGCTGTCGTAGGCGGCAATCTTCCCGGCGTAGGGGCTGTCCTTCTCCCACACGACGTCCCAGCTGCTCGGCTCTTCGGTGACCACTGAGGAGTCGTACTGCAGAATGTTCGCGCCGCGGCCAATCGGGATGCCGTACACATTGCCATTGAGGGTGTCGTACAGCTGGCCCTTCATGCCTTCGACGATGTCGTCGCCGAAGTTCGGAATCAGTTCGGTGTTCAGCGGCTGCACGCCGCCGTCGACGATGAGGCGAAGGCTCGCGTCACCTGAGGCGGAGACGAGGTCGTATTCGCCGGTGCGCATGAGCTGGACCATTTCATCGCTTGTGGCCGCGACCTTGCGGTTGACCGTGCAACCGGTGGCCTCTTCGAAAGGTTGTGCCCAGGCGTCTTCGACGAAGCCGGACCACGCGACGATGTTGACTTCGTCTTCGGTGTCTCCGAGCTGTTCCATCATGGGAACGTCGGGGACGTCGATCTTGAGCTCGCCGGGTGCGGCTTCGCCGCCGGTGGTGGAGGCGCAGCCCGAGAGGGCGAGGCCGACCGCTGCGACGAGGGCGGCGGGTACGAGCAGTTTCTTGTGCATCGGAACTCCTTTGTTGAGCGATGGTGGGGTCGTGCGTGGCGGGCCGGTCCCGCCGGGTCTAGACAGCCGCGGGTGCGCTCGGGACGGCGACGGCATGGGCGCGGGCGAAGCGCAGGCTCACAGCGTCGCCGCGACGGGCGGTGGGGGAGGCGCTGGGCAGCTCGGTGTTCTGGCGCTCCGAGATGAAGCGCAGGCCGCCCTCGGTTTCGACGAGATAGCGGGTGTGAGCGCCCGCGTACACGGCCTCGACGATCGTGCCCGGGACGGCAATCGCGTCGGTGCTCAGTGGTGCTGTAGGGTCAACGAGCTCGACCCGCTCCGGGCGCACGCTGTGGGGCCCCGAATCGCCGAGAATGCGCTGCGCGTTGGCGCCGCTCAGAAAATTGGTGACGCCCAGGAAGCGCGCGACGAATTCGGTTTGCGGGAACTCGTACACCTCACGTGGGCTGCCGACCTGTTCAATCTTGCCGCCGTTGAACACCGCGACACGGTCGGAGAGCGTGAGCGCTTCCTCCTGGTCGTGCGTCACGAATACGAAGGTGATTCCGACCTCGCGCTGAATCTGCTTGAGCTCGAACTGCATCTGCTCGCGGAGCTGCTTGTCCAGTGCGCCGAGGGGCTCGTCGAGGAGCAGCACCTGTGGCCGCAGGATCAGCGCGCGCGCGAGCGCGATCCGCTGCCGTTGCCCACCCGAGAGTTGTGACGGACGACGGGTGCCGAGGTGCGCGAGTTGGACCTGTTCGAGCGCGGCGGCCACACGTGCGGCGCGATCCGCTTTGCCGACCCCGCGCACCTTGAGTCCGTAGGCCACATTCTCAGCGATTGTGAGGTGCGGGAAGAGCGCGTAGTCCTGGAAGACCGTGTTGACCTCGCGATCGAACGGTGCGGACGAGGTGACATCAGCGCCGTGCAACAGAATTCGGCCGGCAGTGGGCTCTTCGAACCCGGCGATCATGCGGAGCACCGTGGTTTTGCCTGAGCCGGACGGGCCGAGCATCGAGAAAAACTCACCAGCGCGGATGTCGATATCAAGATCATTGACCGCGACCAGATCGCCGAACTGCTTGCGCACGCCCTGGACGGACACCGCGATGTCTGCGTCAGTGGAATGTGGGGTGGGGTGGGGCATGGTGCGCTGCTCCTCAACGTCGTTGTCGAACCAATGTCAGAAACCATAACATATGAGTTAATAGGTTTTAGAGACGCGGAGATTCCACAGATCACGATTTGATGACGGTGCGGCTCAGGGGTTCCTCACTCACCACATGGCAGACTCGACCCAGATCGAGACCCAGATTTGTCGTCGAACGGAGGGGTAGATGAGCGGTACGCCGGTGTACTCGCCGCCCAGTCGACTCCGTATCGCCGCCTTCGCGCCGATTGGTGAAGAAGGGCGCACCGAGCTCGTTGAGTCCCGGATCGTGCAAGCAATCTCCGTCGGGGCGTTCACCGAAGGGGAGCGACTCCCGAGCGAGACCGAGCTTTCGGCGCTGCTCGGTGTGGCCGTGGTCACCGTGCGAGAAGCCCTCGGCGGTCTCCGGCATCGGGGGCTCATCGAGACGCGGCGAGGGCGCAACGGCGGCAGCTTCGTGCGGCCGAGTCACGGTTCTGTCGAAGCGGTCAACGCGCGGGCCCTCATGGAGATGCCGCGCGTGGCCCTCGCTGATCTCGGTGTGCACTATGAAGCGATCGCGGCGGCCTGCGCCGAGTTCGCCTGTCAGCGCGCCACGCCGGAGGAGCTCGAAGTCGTGGCGGAGATCCTCGATGACGCCCGTGACCTCGAACGCGCCCCGTGGCGACGCCGCATCACTGAGGTGCAGCTCGAACTCGCCGCACTCAGCCAGTCAGTGCGACTCACCAACGAGCATGTGCGTGTGCAGACCGAATTCACCCCGCTGCTTGCCCTCCAAGACCTTGACCGCGCGGCGCGTCTCGCGACACACGACGCGCTTGCCACGCAGATCACTGCAACTCGCGCTCGCGACATCGAACGCGCCCGCTCAGCTGTGCGTGACGGAGTGCGCACCTCGGTCCGCTGGCTCGTAGCTTTCCGGGCGGAGCTGCTCGCGGCTCCCCAGAGTGAGGCCGTTCATGCCACACTGGAGGCTCGCAACCGAAGCAGGTGACTTCGGCGGGGACCTCACTGGAGAGGGGATGAACCGTGTCACAACAGGTAGATCTGGGTCTCGACCATGCGCTCGCGAGCGCCGAGACCTTCTTCGACGGAGTGTTTGCCCCACTCGAGGCGTGGTTGCCACGCTTGCGCCAGCGGCTGACGGGCGCACTCGAAGACGGGCTCCTGACAGGCGCGCAGCTTGCGGCTCTCGTTGAGCACGATGCACACGCGGTGCTGGACTCCAGCGACCGCCCACTCTACGGTGCAGGATTCTGCGCCAGCGAGAGTTTAGTTTCTGAGGGGAACCCGCTCGCGTGGTGGCAGGGACCCGAGCGCAGCCTGCTCGCGTCCTCAGCGTTCGGTCCAGGACAGGCCGCGATCGATCTCGTGCGCCTGGAATGGTATCGGGTGCCCGAGGCCACCGGCGAGCGTCACGTCGCAGGCCCGTTCGTTGACTACCTGTGCTCCAACGAGATCACCATTACTTCTGCGCTCCCCGTTGTGCTCGGAACCGAGTTCGTCGGGGTGATCTGCGCAGATGTGCTGGTCTCCTCGCTTGAACGCGCGCTCCTGCCGAATCTGGCGGGCGGGGTGACACTGCTCAACGCGAACGGTCGCGTGATTGTCTCGAGCCACCCTGGGTGGGAGACGGGCGATCGCCATCCCGGAGCCGAGGCGCTTGGCACGGACCCCAGCACGGCCACGCTCGCAGCGGACGAAGGCTCTGCCACGCCCGGGAGTGCGTCCCCAGGGGTAGAAGCCCGACTCGTGCGCTCGGCCAGATACCCGCTTGCGGCCACATTCGGGTAGGTGCGGCTAGAGCAGGTGCCCGCCGCCGGTCACCTTCATCCGGTTGACGAGATTCTTCACATCCTGTGCCCGCCGCTTCGACGTCACGAGCAGCACATCGGCCGTGTCGACCACGACGACATCGTCCACACCGACCAGTGCGACGAGCCTGTTGGTCTCAGAGACCACGATCCCGCTCGATGCGTCTGAAAGGACCTGCGCGCCGTCACCGAGGACCGCAAGATCGCTGCCTCTTCCTCGGGTGAGGAGGTTTGCGACCGAAGCGAAGTCTCCGACATCATCCCAATCAAAGTGGGCAGCGACGCACACCATCTTTCCCGCAGCCGCGGCGGGCTCGGCAACCGTGTAGTCAATCGCGATCTTGGGAAGTGACGACCAGAGTCGCTCGCGCACCGCAGCACCCTGCTCGGTGCCCCAGGCCGCAGCAATCTCTCGCAACGCGCGCACGAGTTCCGGTTCCGCATGGGCCATTTGATCCAGCAACACCGTTGCGCGAGCGATGAACATGCCAGCGTTCCAGAGGTACCCACCGTCTGCGAGATACGCCTCAGCCTGCGCGGCATCTGGCTTCTCCACGAACTCCGTGACCTCATACACGTCAAACGGGGCGAGATCCCCGCGTGCGGTCCCGCACGAGATGTACCCAAAACCGGTCGCCGGGTGTGAGGGGTGGATTCCGATGGTGGCGATGTAGCCCTGATCCGCCGCCTGCACTGCCGTCGTGACCGCACGCTGGAACAGCACATCGCCCCGGATCACGTGATCAGCGGCAAACGAGCCGAGAATTGCGTCGGGATCTCGGAGCTCCAAGAGTGCCGCAGCCAGGCCGATCGCCGCAGACGAATCCTTTGGCTCACTCTCCGTAATCAGGTTGTCGCGCAGCAGCTCAGGCAGCTGCTCGGCAACTGAATCGCGGTGCGACGTGCCGGTGACGACCATCACACGCTCGGGCGGGGCAATCGGGGCGAGCCGATCCCAGGTCGCGCGCAGCAGAGAATCACCGGAGCCGGTGAGATCCAGCAGGAACTTTGGGGCGTTTGCACGAGACAGCGGCCACAGGCGTGATCCTACGCCGCCAGCGGGGATCACGCAGGTGAGCCGGTCGATTGCGGAGGGGAGCTCGGAGGCGTCGGTCATGCCTTCCAGACTAGCTGGGCGGCACCGAGAGTGACCGGTGTGTGTCCAGGTGCGGGCGGCGCTTCGGAATGGTGCCATAATGGATGGCGCAGTGGATTCTCAGCATTGCACTGTTCCGAGCGCGCTTGGAACACGCTATGTGCGAATCTGAGATCACGATGTCAGCTGTCGGGTATCGCCCGGCAAAGCAGGACCAAGGAGGAAGCCCGTGTCAGCCCAAACGGCAGAGGCCGCGCCCGCGGCAAAGCAGAAGAGCCGCCCGGGCGGCACGCTTTACCGCGGCAACGAGGGAATGTGGTCGTGGGTGCTGCACCGGATTACCGGTGTCGCGATCTTCTTCTTCCTTCTGGTGCACGTGCTCGATACCGCACTGATCCGCGTCAGCCCGGAGGCGTACAACGCCGTCATGAGCACCTATAAGACCCCCATCATGGGCCTCGGCGAAGCAGCTCTCGTTGCAGCGATCGTGTTCCACGCGTACAACGGCATTCGAATCATCCTCGTCGACTACTGGCGCAAGGGCGCCCAGTACCAGCGCGCGATGTTCTGGATCGTGATGGGCCTGTGGGTCGTCACGATGGCCGGCTTCCTGCCGCGCCACCTGATGAACGTGTTCGGCGCGTAGGCGAGGAGAGAAACATGACGATGACGATTGATGCTCCGCGCTCACAGGCCCCCGCGAAGAAGCGCACCAACTGGGAAAAGTGGGGCTGGATCTACATGCGCGTCTCAGGCGTGCTGCTCGTGGTGCTCGTATTTGGCCACCTCGCA
This sequence comes from Leucobacter luti, assembly GCF_019464495.1. NCBI lineage: Bacteria > Bacillati > Actinomycetota > Actinomycetes > Micrococcales > Microbacteriaceae > Leucobacter > Leucobacter luti. The sequence continues at coordinate 2,526,442 of NZ_CP080492.1, forward strand.
TCCAACCTGCTGCTGACCGAGGGTGGTGTGCACGCGATCAACTTTGGTTTCGTTGCTGGCAAGCTCGCGAGCCCGTTCTGGCAGATCTGGGACACCCTGCTGCTCTGGCTTGCGCTGATTCACGGCGCCAACGGCATGCGCACGATCGTGAACGACTATGTGTCACGCCCGGCTCTCGCGAAGGCGTTCAAGGTCGCGCTCTTCCTGTCCGCCGCACTGCTGATCCTGCTCGGCACCTTCGTGATTTACACGCTTGACCCCTGCCCGGCTGGTGCAGACCCGGCGCTCGTCGCGTCATTCTGCAAGGCATAGCACCGGTTTCCGGCACAGGCATTCTGAAACGAGAATAGGACTCACGTGACTACAGATACCCACCAGGGCGAAGAAGTTACCGTCAAGGACGGCGTTACTTACCACCAGTTCGACGTTGTCATCGTGGGTGCCGGCGGCGCCGGCATGCGTGCAGCGATTGAGGCGGGGCCGAAGGCGAAGACCGCGGTCATCACGAAGCTCTATCCCACCCGCTCACACACGGGAGCTGCACAGGGTGGTATGGCCGCTGCGCTTGCCAACGTTGAGGACGACAACTGGGAGTGGCACACCTTTGACACGGTCAAGGGCGGCGACTATCTGGTCGACCAGGACGCGGCCGAGATCCTTGCCAAGGAAGCCATCGACGCGGTCATCGACCTCGAGAACATGGGACTGCCGTTCAACCGCACGCCAGAGGGCAAGATCGATCAGCGCCGCTTCGGTGGGCACACCCGTGACCACGGCAAGGCCGCGGTTCGCCGCGCCTGCTACGCCGCTGACCGCACGGGCCACATGATCCTGCAGACCCTGTTCCAGAACTGCGTCAAGCTTGGCGTCAACTTCTTCAACGAGTACTACGTGCTTGATCTCGTCATGACAGAGGTCGATGGCGTGAAGAAGCCCTCCGGTGTCGTAGCGTACGAGCTGTCCACGGGCGCATTGCACGTGTTCCAGGCGAAGTCGATCATCTTCGCAACGGGCGGCTTTGGCAAGATCTTCAAGACCACCTCGAACGCTCACACGCTCACCGGCGATGGCGTCGGCATTGTCTGGCGCAAGGGCCTGCCGCTCGAAGACATCGAGTTCTACCAGTTCCATCCGACCGGCCTCGCCGGTCTCGGCATCCTCCTCACCGAAGGCGCACGCGGGGAGGGCGCGATCCTGCGCAACGCCTCAGGCGAGCGTTTCATGGAACGCTATGCGCCGACGATTAAAGACCTCGCGCCCCGCGATATTGTGGCCCGCTCGATGGTGCAGGAAGTGCTGGACGGCCGCGGCGCTGGCCCCCACAAGGACTACGTGTACCTCGACTGCACCCACCTGGGCGCCGAGGTGCTCGAGACCAAGCTCCCCGACATCACCGAGTTCGCGCGCACATACCTCGGCGTAGACCCCGTCACTGAGCCGGTCCCCGTATTCCCCACCGCGCACTACGCGATGGGCGGCATCCCCACGAACAACGATGCGCAGGTGCTCTCGGACAACACCACCGTGGTCCCCGGCCTCTACGCAGCTGGCGAGTGCGCGTGCGTTTCGGTCCACGGGTCAAACCGTCTGGGCACGAACTCGCTGCTCGATATCAACGTGTTCGGGAAGCGCAGCGGCAACCACGCGGCTGACTACGCGAACTCGGCCGAGTTCGTGGCGCTCCCCGAGGATCCCGCGAAGTTCGTCCGCGAACTCGTCGAGGGGTTCCGCAACGGATCCGGCACCGAGCGCGTCGCCGACATTCGCAAAGAGCTCCAGGAGTCCATGGACCGTGGCGCACAGGTGTTCCGCACGGAGGATTCCCTCACCGAGGTGCTCGGGGTGATCCATGGGCTGCGTGAGCGCTACAAGAACGTTGGCGTGCAGGATCGCGGCATGCGGTACAACACCGACCTGCTCGAAGCTATCGAGTTGGGCTTCCTCCTCGACCTCGCAGAGGTGCTCGTCTTCGCGGCCCGAAACCGCAAGGAAAGCCGTGGCGGTCACATGCGCGACGACTACCCGAAGCGCGACGATGAGAACTACATGAAGCACACGATGGCCTACCTCACCGGCGACCCGCACTCGGCCGACCCTGAGGATCACATCCGGCTCGACTGGAAGCCGGTCGTCGTCACGAACTACCAGCCCATGGAGAGGAAGTACTAGGTCATGAGCACCGCCACCGCTGAGGCACCCGCGCCGACCGAAGACGCCCCCAAGCCGTTTACGGTCACGCTGCTGGTGCGCCGCTTCAACCCGGAATCGGGTCGCGAGGCGTACTGGGAAGACTTTGACGTCGAGATGTATCCGACGGACCGCATTCTTGATGCGCTGCACCGCATCAAATGGGATCAGGACGGCTCATTGTCGTTCCGTCGCTCCTGCGCTCACGGCATCTGCGGCTCGGATGCCATGCGCATCAACGGCCGCAACCGTCTCGCCTGCAAGACGCTGATCAAGGACCTCGATATTTCGAAGCCGATCTACGTCGAGGCAATCAAGGGCCTGCCCCTCGAGAAAGACCTCATCGTCGACATGGAGCCGTTCTTCGCGTCATTCCGTGAGGTGCAGCCGTTCCTCGTTGCAGGAAGCAAGCCCGAGAGCGGCAAGGAGCGCATCCAGTCCATCGCGGATCGGGAGCGTTTCGATGACACGACCAAGTGCATCCTGTGCGCTGCGTGCACCACTTCGTGCCCCGTGTTCTGGACTGACGGCCAGTACTTCGGCCCGGCCGCGATCGTCAACGCACACCGCTTCATCTTCGATTCGCGCGACGACAACGCCGAGGTGCGCCTCGATATCCTCAACGACACCGAAGGCGTCTGGCGCTGCCGCACGACCTTCAACTGCACGGATGCGTGCCCCCGCGGCATTCAGGTGACCAAGGCAATCGCCGAGGTCAAGGCGGCGATCCGCACCGGAAAGACCTCCTAACCGAGCTGCGAGCGGCCTGCAGCCTTGCAGCCTTGCAGCCCGCTAGCATTGACGCATGACGACGCCCCGCGATTCTTCCCAGGCCACAGCCGACGAGGAGTCCGGGGCGTCTCGCGTTGCCGTGGCCGTGAAACAGGGCAGCGCCCTCTGGCAGTGGGCCCAGCGCACCCGGCCGATGCGCACGTTCTCCCACTTTACGAATGTGGGCGGTAGCGTGCTCTCCGGAGGAATGAGCTACCAAGCACTCTTCGCGGTGTTCGCGGGGCTCTATGTTGGGTTCGGGACATTCGGGATTTTCCTGCGGAGCCGGCCCGAACTCCTGGAAACGCTGATTACCCAGCTCAACATGTTGGTGCCTGGGCTGCTGGGCAATGGTGATGACAGCGCAGTGCAGATCAACTCGCTTCTGGAAACCCGCGGACTCGACTGGACGAGTCTCATTGCGGGTGGCGCGCTCGTCTGGGTCGCACTGAACTGGTTTACGGGCACGCGGCGGTCAATCCGGATCATCTTCGGCCTCGAGGTCAAGCAGTATCGCAATGCACTGCTGTTGAAGCTGCGGGACCTGGTCCTCGCCGTTGCCTTCTTCGCCGCAATTCTCGTTTCTGCGGCGCTCACAGTTTTCAGCTCAGGGCTCTCTGACTGGTTCTTCTCGCTCATCGGAATCAACCCTGATGGCTGGTTCTTCGGCTGGCTCGGCGCGATCGTGCGCTACGCGGCAATGTTCGTGTTCGACGTGCTCGTGTTGATCGCGATGCATCGTTTCCTCGCCGAAGTTACCGTGCCGCGATGGTCGCTGATCTCCGGCTGCGCACTCGGGGGACTCGCGCTGCTGGGTCTGAAGATCCTGGGGAGCGCGCTGCTGGGCGGGGCATCGAGTAATCCCCTGCTTGCCACCTTTGCGGTATTTATTGGCCTGCTGCTCTGGTTCAATTTCATCTGCCGCACGCTGCTGCTCACGGCCACGTGGATCGCGACCGGACAGGATCGTACGCTCGGTCTGCCAGAGACCGCACCTGCATCGCTGCTGAACTAGGGTGACGCGCCGTCCTCGGAGTGAGCGCAGTGTTCGGGCACGAGCACGGGCAAATCGTGGGTGAGCCGTAGGGTTGAGTGCATGCAGGATCGCACACCTCTTGAGGCATACGACGTCGTTGACCTGATCGCCACGAAGCGGCACGCTCGCGAGCTCGCACCAGACGAAATCGCCTGGGTCGTCGACGCGTTCACACGCGGCGTCGTCGCCCCCGAGCAGATGAGCGCGCTGCTGATGGCGATTGTCATTCAGGGGATGGGCCGGCGCGAGATCCGGGACCTTACCGCTGCGATGATCGCGAGTGGGGAGCGGCTCAGCTTCGTGGGGCTCGGACGGCCCGCAATTGACAAGCACTCCACGGGCGGCGTCGGCGACAAGATCACGCTGCCACTTGTGCCGCTGCTCGCCGCGCTCGGTGTTGCGGTGCCACAACTGTCGGGCCGTGGTCTCGGGCACACCGGGGGGACGCTCGACAAGCTCGAATCGATCCCCGGCTGGCGCGCCGATCTATCGAACGAGGAGATGTATCGAGCCCTCCGAGATACCGGGGGAGTGATCTGCGCGGCCGGACCTGGTCTGGCCCCGGCAGACCGCGCGATGTACGCACTCCGTGACGTCACTGGCACGGTGGCGTCGCTCCCGCTGATCGCGTCCTCAATCATGAGTAAGAAGATCGCCGAGGGAGCGGATGGTCTCGTGCTCGACGTCAAGTTCGGGTCCGGCGCATTCGTGCCCTCACTCACTGAGGCCCGTGAGCTCGCCAGCACGATGGTGCAGCTGGGGGACGACTCTGGGCTGCGCACGGTTGCGCTGCTGACCGACATGGACGCGCCGCTGGGCCGCGCGGTGGGGAACGCAAACGAGGTGCGGGAGGCCGTCGAAGTGCTGCACGGAGGCGGTCCAGCAGACGTTGTTGAGCTCACGCTCAGCTTGGCGCGGGAAATGCTCGCACTCGCAGGAATGCCCGATCTCGACCCGGGCCCAGCGCTCGCTGATGGCCGCGCACTGGAAGCGTGGCGGCGGATCATCGTGGCGCAGGGCGGAGATCCTGAAGCAGCACTCCCGTTGCACGTGAAACGGAAATCGTGCGTGCCGGTGCCACTGGGATCGTGCAGCGGGTCGACGCTCGCGCGGTTGGCGTGGGGGCCTGGCGCCTCGGGGCCGGTCGCGCGTCCAGGGATCCCGTGGATCACGCCGCAGGCGTCGAAGTGCTCGTGCGGCAAGGCGATACCGTGCGCGCAGGTGACCCGTTGTTCGAGGTTAGCTGCGATGATCCTGGGCGGCTTGCCCGCGGGCTGGAATCACTCGCCACCGCGGTGGAATTGGGTGCGGCAGCCCCGGTCGAGCGGCCACTCATCGCCGGGCGGATCGCGTCCGCAGACGCGAGTTCTGCGGCGTCCAGCGCGAGAAGCGCGTCACGGAGCACGACCGCGTGATTCTGCGCGGTGTCCTTCGCGCCGTACACCAGCGTGAGTCGCGGCACCGCTCGCGCCTGTGCCAGGAGGTCCCGGGCAGCAGCGAGCGCTGGCTCCCGGTCGAGTTCCGCCCGGTAGCGGGCACTGAACGCCGCAAAGACCGCGGGATCGTGCGCGGGTCAGTGTGCCATTCGCGGCGGAGCTCAGGGCTCGGGGCCGCATCCTGGCCCAGCCGTCGAGTTGGAGGGCGAGTTTGCTGATTCCGCGCGGCCAGAGCCCGTCCACGAGCACCCGGATGCCGTCTGACGGGTCCGCGGGCTCATAGGCCCGCTTGAGGACGATCTCCATGAGCCGATTCTGCCACGCACCGGAGAGTGCGCCTGCCGAGAATCACGGAAGCGCGCGGGCGCCACCCGCTATGCCGTGGCGCGGGTGAGGAGATCGGCGATTGCCGTAGGGAGCGCGGCGGCGATATCGAGCGCGAGAATCGGAGCACCCAGCCGGCGTGTGACCGCGGCGCGAGCACGTGCCTCGCGTGCCACCGGGGCAGAGCCGGCTGCGTGGTGCGCTGCCAAATCGTGCAGGAGAGCGGCAGTCGATCCCAGCGCACCGAGCAACTCGGGCTGGGCCTGAACGCGCTCCGCGTTCAGCGTGACCAGTGCCCCAAGGATCCCTGCGAGCACATCGCCGGACCCCGCCGTCGCCAGCCGCGGCGTCGCGGGGCCAGTGTGCAACGCGATCCCGCCGGGCGTCGCACAAATCGATACGGTGCCCTTGAGCAGCACCGTTGCACCGAGCGCGGTGGCAAGCCCGCGGCGGCGGCGCTTCGCTGCACGGTATCAAACGGCTCCTTGAGCGCTGTGGGAGGGTGCCCATGCCGAGCTGCTGCCACAGGCGCGCGAACTCGCCAGCATGCGGAGTCAGGATGGTGGGGGTGCGTGGCGCCGCAGCGCTCGGAGCAGACAGGGCACGATCTGCGACCACCGAGGGCGCCAGCATCAACGACGACGGGCTGCGGACCGCTGAGCAACTCGCTCAAGATCGCAGTTTCGGCCGCCGAACGCGCCGCAGGGTCAGTCCGGAGCCGATCAACCACGCATCGCATGCACGAGAGTCAGCTGTTCCGAAGACTGTTTCCGGCCTGGCCGCGAGCACTGCAGACGCAGGAGACGGGAGCCCGAAGGGCGGCTCAGCGTCGTCAGCTGGAGGCACGTACCGCAGCAGGCCGACGCCGGTGCGCCAGGCCGCAGACACGGTGAGCACCGCTGCGCCGGGGTACTGCGCTGAGCCTGTGCGCACGCCGAGTACCGAGACCGTACTTGTTGTCCGCTGGCCCGGGCTGACGGAGCCACTGCGCAGCCTCGAGCTCGGTCCAGCGCGTGCTCATGCGCTCGTCGGTTCTGCCAGCAGCGCGGCAAGCGTCTTGCGGACGGCGGCGTCCAGCCGCGCGAGTGCGGCCTCAGCGGCGTCGCGGCGCTCGGCGGCCGATCCAGCGTCACTGAACGTATCAAGGTACACCTTGAGCTTCGGTTCGGTGCCGCTCGGCCGAATCATCACCCGAGCCCCATCGGACAGGTCGAAGCGCAGCACGTCGGCTGGCACCTCGGCGAGGCCGGGAACGAGCAAGTCTTGCACCTGGTCGACTGCAACGTCACCAAAGAACTGCGGTGGCTCCTGGCGAATCCGAGCAGCGAGGGCCGTCGCGGCTGCCATTGACTCGAGCCGAAGCGTGATCTGGGAGCTCGCGAAGTGCCCGAAGCGCTCGCTTGCCTCGTCCAGAAGGTCCCAGACCGTGCGACCCTCAGCAGCAAGTTCGCGCACCAGGGCGATCGCATCGGCGCTCGCCGAAATTCCATCCTTGTCGCGCACCGTGTCCGGGTGCGTCAGGTATCCGAGCGCTTCTTCAAACCCGAAGATGAGGCCGGGTACCCGGGACACCCACTTGAATCCGGAGAGCGTCTCGGCGTAATCAAGCCCGTACTCCTTCGCGACAGCCCGCAGCGCGGGAGATGAAACGATCGTGCAGGCCAGCGCGCCGGCCGGCTCAGAGCCTGTGTGCTCGGCCCGCGCCCACGCACGTTCAGCGGCCCGCCACCCCAGCAGAAGCCCCAGCTGGTTCCCCGTCAAACGGCGGTAGCCGTTGGGATCAGCGCTATCAGGAACTGCAATCGCGAGACGGTCTGCGTCGGGATCGTGCGCCACAACCAGATCGGCTGAACCCCTCGCGCGACTCGGAACGCGAGGTCGAGTGCGCCAGGCTCCTCCGGGTTGGGGAAGTCCACGGTCGGGAACGCACCGTCCGGACGATCCTGCTCGGGCACCACGGTCACTGCTGGCAGCCCGGCTGAGGTGAAGACCCGACGCGCGATATCCGACCCGACACCGTGCATCGCGGTGTAGGTGATGCTGAGGTTCTGCGACGCGGCCCGCGGCAGGCCGGGAGTCTCTGGGGCCTCCGGGAACCCTGCGAGAAGGGCAGCGGCAGTTTCTGAGACGTAGGCATCGGCGACACCGGATCCTAGAACGGTGTAGTCCGTCTTGCGCGGCAGTTCGGAGAGCGGGCGGCTCGCCGCGCGCGCGATCCGATCCGCAATGATTCCGTCGACCGGCGGCACGATCTGTGATCCGGCATCCTGATCGCCAAGGTAGACCTTGTATCCGTTATCTCGCGGCGGATTGTGGCTCGCCGTGATCATCACCCCGGCCGAGACCCGGAGATGTCGCACTGCAAACGCGGTGAGAGGCGTGGGGCCCGGCTCCGGCAGGAGAAACACCCGAATCCCCGCCCCCGCCATGATCTCCGCGGTGTCGCGAGCAAAAACGTCCGAATTCACGCGGCCATCGAAACCAATGACGATCGAGGGTGGCGACTCCGCCTCCCCGCTCTGTGCGCGCTCCCACAGGTACGCTGCGAAGCCCGCGCTCGTTTGCGCGACGACGACGCGGTTCATGCGCAGCGGGCCAGCTCCGAGCGGACCCCGCAGACCCGCGGTGCCGAACGCGAGGCGACCTGAGAACGCCGCGTGGAGCGACGCAATCGCGGCCGCATCTCCGGCACGCGCCAGCGCGACGAGGTGTGTGGTCTCACGCTGCGTTGCTGGATCGATGTCCTGCTCGGCCCAGGCCGTCGCAGCAGTGATCAGATGTTCTGGGTTGAGCGCAGACGCGTCCCCCGCGAGATGTCCCATCGCGTGTTCTCCTTCCACGGCATACGCCGAAGCAAATTCAAGCTACCACTCCTGAGAGCGACGCGCCGGGAGCCTGGGTAGGCTGGTGTGGGGTGTCGGTGTGACGCCCGCGAACTTCGAGAGAGGACGAAGCATGTGCGCTTCCGTGCGCTGCGATACCTGCAGCAAGACAACCTGGGCTGGCTGCGGCGAGCACATTGAGGAAGCTCTCGCCGGCGTTGCTGCAGCAGATCGCTGCACCTGCCCGCGCTAGTCGGACTCTGAGCGCTCTGCTGGCGCTTTGCCCGTTATCGCGCCGAGCGCTGGCACTCTGCCTGCTGGCGCGTGAGCGATAGCGCTTTGCCTGCCGGCCCGCTGAGCGCTGGCGCTTTGCCCGCTGGCGCTTTGAGTGCGGGCGCGCTGTCCGCAGCGGGCACGTGTGGCGCCAGCGGGCGGCTCGGCCGAAGTGACTGCGCAGCGATTCCGTAGCCACGCAACTGTTTCGTCGCTACTCTGCCACCTGTTGCGCGGCCTCCAAGCCGCATCTGCATCGCTTCTGCGCTGCTGTTGCGTCGCTCCTGCGCTGTATCTGTGCCGAATTTACGCCGTTTCCACGACGTGGAAGCGGCGTGCGTTTTCTGCTGTCTCGAGAGTTTCTAGGGCGATCATCGCCCTGCGGAAGTGTGGCGTGCGCGTGTGCGCGTCGAGGTCCTCCTGCGACCGCCAGCTTTCCGCGAGCACGAACGCGGTGTCGTCTTCGACGTCGGCGAGGAGTTCGTAGCTCACACAGCCCGGTTCGGTCCGCGTTTCTGCAATGAGTGCGCGATACACCGTGAGCGCTGCCTCCCGGTTCTCGCGAGTGAAGCGGCAGGGGACGAGTACGCGCAACATGTGACCTCCGTGTGAGTGTGGCCCTCCAGCCTAGTTCCGGAGTCGTGTGGCGTGTGACGAGGCCGCCGTGCAAGGCGCCCGTCCTGCAAACCGTGTGCACCGTGCGCGTCCTGCATGCCGTGTGAACGTGTTCATGGGTCGAAATATGGGGCTTCGCCGAGGTGAAGGCCCAAAAATGGACCCATGAAGCTTGAACGCCGGCTCCCGCGCGGGCGCGTCCGCAGGCCCCGCGGGCCCAAGGGCGTGAGGCGCGGCTACAGGGGCGCGGGAGTGCGCGTCGATAGGTTGCGGGCGAGCCGCCCCAGGAGGACACAGATACAGCTGCGGCCCGCAGCGAGCATGTGCTCGCCGCGGGCCGCAGGCTGTGAATCGAGGACTAGCCGATCACTGCGCCGAAGCGCTCAGGCAGCGTCGCGCGCGAAGCCGCACCGAGCTCAGCGAGCGGCAGCATGAAGCGATCCTGCACCTCGATCGAGGCGTCCTCACCCGCGCCATCCGTCACTCCGATGCGCAGCACCGGGTAGTCCCGTCCGGAACAGAGGCCGCGGAACTTCACTTCTTCCTCGTGCGGGACGGCAACGAGTACACGTGCCTGCGACTCGGAGAACATCGCGGCCGTCGCGTCTACGCCGTCCCGGGAAATGATCTCGTCGATCCAGATCCGAGCGCCGACGCCGAAGCGAAGAGCGCCGTCCGTGAGTGCCTGCGCAAGCCCACCCTCGGAGAGATCGACCGCGCCGGAGAGCAGCCCGCCCTGAGCTGCTGCGTGCAGCAGTCCAGCGAGGCGGCGCTCAGCATCAAGATCGGCCACCGGCGGGCGCCCGCCGAGGTGATCGTGCACGGTGCCTGCCCATGCGGAGCCGTCGAGCTCGTCGCGGGTGACGCCCAGCAGGTAGAGGTGCTCGCCCTGATCCTGCCAGCCGCTCGGCACGCGTCGGGCAACGTCGTCGATGATCCCGAGCACGCCCACCACGGGGGTGGGGTGGATCGGGGTCTCACCTGTTTGGTTGTAGAGCGAGACGTTGCCGCCGGTGACGGGCACCTCGAGCTCAAGGCAGGCGTCGGACAAGCCAGCGACAGCCTGCGAGAACTGCCACATGACCTCGGGGTTCTCTGGGCTGCCGAAGTTCAGGCAGTCAGTGACAGCCGTCGGAACGGCGCCTGAGGTGGCCACGTTGCGGTAGGCCTCGGCGAGCGCGAGCTGCGAGCCGACGAACGGGTCGAGCTGGCAGTAGCGACCGTTTGCGTCTGTCGCGAGTGCGATGCCCAGCCCGCTCTCCTCGTCCACGCGGATCATGCCGGCACCGTCGGGGAACGAGAGTGCCGTGTTGCCGAGCACGTAGGTGTCGTACTGGTTCGTGACCCAGGACACGTCTGCCTGGTTGGGAGAAGCCGCGACCGCGATCATCTGGGCGCGGAGCGCGTCACCCGAGCCGTCGCGCTCGAGACCGGCGGCGTTGACCGAGTCGGCCTGCAACGCATCGATCCACGCAGGGTACGCCACCGGGCGCTCGTATACGGGGCCATCTACAGCGACGGTCGAGGGATCGACGTTCACGATCTCCTCACCCTGCCAGTTGATGATCAGGCGTCCCGTATCGGTGACTTCACCGAGCACGCTCGTCTCAACATCCCACTTCGCGGTGACTGCGAGGAAAGCTTCGAGCTTGTCCGGGTGCACCACCGCCATCATGCGCTCCTGGCTCTCGGACATGAGGATCTCTTCAGCCGTGAGTGAGGGATCGCGCAACAGCACGCTGTCGAGCTCGATAAACATGCCGCCGTCACCGTTTGCCGCAAGCTCCGAGGTGGCACAAGAGATACCAGCGGCGCCGAGATCTTGGATGCCTTCTACGAGATCGCCGCGGAACAGCTCGAGGCAGCACTCGATGAGCACCTTCTCTGCGAATGGATCGCCGACCTGCACTGCGGGGCGCTTCGTTGGGCCACCCTCGCTGAAGCTGTCGGAGGCAAGGATCGAGGCGCCGCCGATGCCGTCGCCGCCGGTGCGGGCTCCGAAAAGTACGACCTTGTTGCCTGCGCCTGAGGCATTGGCGAGGTGGAGGTCCTCGTGCCGCAGCACGCCGACACCGAGCGCATTGACGAGCGGGTTCTGCTGGTACACCGCGTCGAACACGGTTTCGCCGCCCAGGTTGGGCAGCCCGAGGCAGTTCGCGTAGGAGCTGATGCCGGAGACGACGCCGTGGACTACGCGGGGCGTATCGGGATCGTCGATAGCGCCGAATCGGAGCTGGTCCATGACGGCGACAGGGCGTGCCCCCATCGAGATGATGTCGCGGATAATGCCGCCAACGCCAGTTGCGGCACCCTGGAAGGGCTCAATGTAGGAGGGGTGGTTGTGGCTTTCGACCTTGAAGGTCACGGCCCAGCCCTCACCGATGTCGATCACGCCTGCGTTCTCGCCCATGCCGACGAGGAGGCGTTCTTTCATCTTGTCGTTGACCTTCTGGCCGAACTGGCGCAGGTAGATCTTCGAAGACTTGTAGGAGCAGTGCTCGGACCACATGACCGAGTACATGGCAAGCTCACCCGAGGTTGGGCGGCGGCCAAGGATCTCGCGGATCTGCGCGTACTCGTCGGCCTTCAGGCCGAGGGCCTCGTAGGGCTGCGCTTTATCGGGCGTCGCGATCGCGTCAGAGACGGTATCCGGGACATGGATCGGGGCAGTGGTTTCACTCACGCTGGTGGGCTCCGTGGGCTCGGGGGCTGTGCGGCAACGATCGCAAGCGGCTGGGCGCTCACCCCGCTAGTCTACGGTGTTCTGAGTCGCACGAAGCCCGCCACAGATTCCTTGGAAAAGGCTCGTGCTCGCACGTATTTCGTCTGTATATGTGGCATTTGTCAGGGGAACCCGCGAAACTAGAGACATGAGTACCCCCACTGCTGGACCCGATCAACCCGTTGATACCGCGTCGCACGCAAACGCTGCGGCGTCGACGGGGAGCGGAAGCACGCGCAAGCTCTCCACGTTCCTGAAGATCAGCATCATCTTGCTGGCAGCCCTCACGGTTGCCTCGATCTCTCTGCTGTTCATCGGTGATTTCCAGGGCAAGTTCGAGCGCGTCTTCGCGACGTTCTTTGTGTTCGCGGTGTTTGTCGGGCTGACTGCGCTCGACACGCGACGGGAACTGAAATCGGAGTGGTACGCGCCGGTCGCCCTCATCGCGAACTCGTACATTCTGGCGCTGCTCCTGATCGTCACCTGGATGACCCCATACGACCCGTTCGGGCTCGGGTGGGCGCTCCTCTGGAAGGGCATCGTAGTCGTCGGTGTAACGAGGCTCGTGCTGTTGTGCTGCCAGGGATTGCTGAGCATGAGTGAGGGCAAAGCTGAGTCGATCGGCCGCTTCTCCTTTGTGACGAGCATGCTCGCGGTGCTCTCCGGCATCCTCTTCACGGCGCCGATCGCGATCGAAACGTTCAACATCACGATCCCCGAGCTGTACTGGAAGATCGCGGTTGCAACGCTGATCCTCACGGCACTCGGTCTCGCCATTACTCTGCTGCTGCGGTGGTTCTACGGTGCACCGGATCGTGAGAGCGCTCGTGCCGCAGCTGACGCACGCAGGGCCATGATGCCCGCACCGTACAGGGGACAGGCCCCGATCGGTCAGCCGGCAACGCCGCAGCCGCCGTTTGTTCAGAACCCGCAGGCGCAGGCGCAGGCTCCGGCTCCGGCACCGGCACCGGCACCTGCGTCGGCTTCCGCACCGGCTCCTGCGCCGCAGACGAAGCAGGGGCCGCTTCTGCCCTGGCCGACGTTCATCGATGGGCGGCCGATCCCCGCACGGCCCGATGGCCAACCGGATTTCTCGGTTCCGGGAGCACCGCTGCCACCGCAGTAATACCTCCGAGAGATGTGGCAGCGACCCTGTTGCGACTGCATCCCGCTGAGTGAATCGGCGAAAGCCCGTGAGCGCGTAGTGTGCTCACGGGCTTTCGCGTTCTGCCCGGCGTTGGCACCGCGAGCGGTTCTGGCATGCACGCTGCAACACTCGCCTTCGGAGTAACATGCTGGGGTGAACGACACTCCCGCGCCCGCCTTTCAGATCCGTCCTATCGTCCCGACCGAGTACGCGCGAGAGGCCGAGCTGGTCCATGCCGCCTACGCCGCGGGGCCATACCGGGAAGAGCTTGCGCACGATAGCGTGTGGGCCGCTACCGAGCGTGACAGTGCAGGGAGAGCTGCAGCTGGCCAGATCCTTGTCGCGGTGGAGGGTGACACGCTTATCGGCGCAGTGACGGTGCTGCGTGGCGAATCGAGCTACGCGAAGCTCGCCACTACCGGCGAAGTGGAGTTGCGCTTGCTTGCCGTTGCGCCGGCGAGTCAAGGGTCGGGGCTCGGCGGTGCGCTGATTCGCGCTGGCGTCGAGCTTGCGTTGCGGTGGGGCGCCGCAGCCGTTCGGCTCGACACCGGCGTCAAGAACCCAGCGGCTGCGCTCTACGAGCGGATCGGCTTCGAACGCACCCCCGAGCGCGATGCGCAGCTCGATGGCATGAGCTACGGGGCTTCCGTGAGCTATGTCTATCCGCTGCAAGAGCGCACTGACTTGCGGCTCAGGGAGATTCGAGCGGCGGAGATCCCCGAGGTCAGCGATCTCGTGCTGGCTGCGTACCGCGAGGACTATGAGGGGCTGCCGGGCGACTACCTCTCCGAGATCGCGAACGTCGCCGAGCGCGCGGCGCAGCACCAGGTGTGGGTGGCCGAGGACACGGAGAGTGGTGCCCTGCTCGGCACGATCACTACGCCCCGGCCGGGGGCCGTGCTCAGCGACGTGGCCCGCGAGGGTGAGATGGATTTGCGGTTGCTCGGCGTCTCGCACGCGGCGCGTGGGCGGGGGATCGGCTCGCTCATCATGCGGCACGGCCTCCGGCTCGCCCGAATTCGTGGCATCGGACGCGTGGTCCTGAACACCAGCACTGAGATGGTTGCCGCCTACGAAATGTACGACCGGATGGGCTTTGCGCGGCTCCCCGAGCGGGAGTTTGAGATCACCCGGCCGGACGGCACCGGATTCACTCTGCTTGCGTACGGGATCGACGTCGCGGCGTAGTTGCCACTGTTCCGGTGAAGACCGCTCGCGCTCGCGCAGGACATTCGAGGTGATTCGGCACGGAAGCGCCAAGTCTGTCCTGTGTGAGCTCGAACTTCCTGCGTGAGCTCAAGCTACCTGGGTGAGCTTGGTTTCTTGGGTGAGCTTGAGCTTTTGGGTGAGCTTGAGCTTTCTGGGTGAGTGTGAACTTCCTGCGTGAGCTCAAGCTTCCTGGGTGGGCTTGAACTTCCTGCGTGAACCCGGGCGGCGGGCTGAGCCCACCCATTTGATGGGTCCATTTTTGGGACTTCGCGCACCTGAAGGCCCAAAAATCGACCCATGAGAGGGGGCGACGCGCGGGGCAGCGTAAGACGTGCGGGTGCGCGGTGTGCGGTGTGCGGGTAAGAGGGTGCGCGAGTGCAGGAGGTGTGGTGCGTGGGCGCGAGGGTTGTGCAGGCGCAGGGGTGCTGGGCGTGCAAGCGCGCGGGGGTGCGCTGGACGCGTGGAGGCACGGGCCGCGGACGAAAGGGCGCGCGGACGCACGGGGAGGTGGGAGTGTGGGCGCGCGCGGGAGCATAGGCGTGCTGGCGTGCTGGCGTGCTGGCGTGCTGGCGTGCAGGGGTGCGCTGTACGCACGGGGGATTGGGAGCGCTGGCGTGCTGGCGCGCAGGCGCGCACGGGCGTACGGACGCGTGAAACGAGGAGAGCGCCCGCGGAGTGCCCAGAAACACTGCGAGCCGCCGACCCTAGGGGGGCGGCGGCTCGCGAGAAACAGTGCCTAGGAGACGCGGGCCGTGAGGGCCTCGATCGCGCTCTGGAAGAAGCGCAGCCCATCGGTGCCCGAGCTCATTGCTTCGGGGGTGTCCGGACCGAATCCGGCCTCCACCGCGTGCTCGGGGTGCGGCATGAGGCCGACCACATTGCCGCGCTCATTGCTCAAACCGGCGATGTCATTCAGCGAGCCATTCGGGTTGACCTCCGCGTAACGGAACGCGATCAGGCCTTCGCCCTCGAGTCGTTTCAGGGTCTCGTCGTTCGCGACGTAGCCGCCGTCACCGTTCTTGAGCGGGATCACGATCTCTTCTCCCGGGGAGTAGAGGTGCGTCCACGCCGTATCGACGTTTTCGACAACGAGACGCTGGTCGCGCCGGATGAACTGCTGGTGCGCGTTGCGGATCAGGCCGCCTGGCAGCAGGTGTGCCTCGACGAGTACCTGGAAGCCATTGCAAATCCCGAGCACGGGCATGCCGCGGTGTGCCGCAGCAATGACCTCAGTCATGATCGGCGAGACCGCGGCAATCGCGCCGGGGCGCAAGTAATCGCCGTAGCTGAAGCCGCCGGGCAGCACGATGGCGTCAACGCTCTGCAGATCGTGATCCGCGTGCCATAGCGCGACGGGCTCGGCCCCGGCGATTCCGATTGCGCGCTGCGCGTCGCGGTCGTCGAGCGAACCGGGGAATGTGACAACGCCAATACGGGGTGCCATTACTGGGCCTCGCCCGCCGGCACGCCGTCGACGGTGATCGAGACGACGTCCTCGATGACGGAGTTCGAGAGGATCTCATCTGCAACCTTGCGCACCTCGGCGAGCACCTCTGCGGTGACTTCGCCGTCGACAGTGAGCTCGAAGCGCTTGCCGATGCGGACGTTCTCAAACTTGGTGTGACCGAGGCGGTTCAGCGCGCCGGTCGTGGCCTTGCCCTGCGGATCGAGCAGCTCGGCCTTGGGCATGACATCAACAACAATCGTGGGCACTGGCACTCCGGTTTCGCGATTCGACGGTCAGTGGGCATTGCGAGGCGCGCTCCAGCGCGCCGCACCCACGTGTCAGTCTACCCGGCGATCGGGGCGGTTCTGATCCGGATCCGGTTGCGCCATGGGTCGAACACGGTGAGCTCCTGCCCATCGAACTCGCGTGCCACGCTGCGGTGCGCCAACCGCTCGTCGAGTGCACCGAGCGCGTCGACATCGGGCAGCTCGATCGTCACTTCGCCCAGCCCAAGCGCGGGCGAGCGCTCGCCCGCGCCCTGGGACTCCCAGGTGTTCATGCCGACGTGATGGTGATACCCGCCCGCAGCGACGAACAGTGCCTGGCTGCCGTAGCTCGCGGTCACGGCGAATCCGAGCGTGTCGACGTAGAACTCGCGCGCGGTCGCCACGCTCCCCACTTTGAGGTGCACGTGTCCGACGCGGGCCGGGGTATCTGCCACAGCACGCGCGCCAGACTCCGTGAGGTGATCCTGCAGGAACCGATTGGGATCCAGTGCGAGGGTGCCCATCTCGATCTCCCCGCCAAGCGTGGTGCTCCAGCTTGCCCGCGGGCGATCGACATACAGTTCGACCCCGTTGTGCTCAGGATCAGCGAAGTAGAAGGCCTCCGAGACGAGGTGATCGCTCGCGCCCTGGTATTGGGCTGTGCCACGGCGAGCGACGGAGTTGACCGCCGAGGCAAGCTCGGCTGCTGTCTCGAACAGAAACGCTGTGTGGTACAGCCCGGCAGCCGTCGCGGGCGCATGGGCGAGTGATCCGTCTTGATCCAGGATCAAGACCGCCACGTCGTTGCGGCCGAGCACCGCGGTGCCACGCTCCTGTGCGAGCACCGTGAGGCCGAGTGCTCCGTGATAAAACCCGAGCATGCGGTCGAGATCGGCCACCGCGAGGGTGACGGGGCCCATTTCGGTTGCGTCGGGGAGGAGGTCGAGCGTTGTCTGCATATGTGAGTCAACGCTCGCGCTAGCGGGCCTATTCCGTGTCTACTACGCTCCTGTGCCGGTGAGCCGGTCGAACAGCTCCTGGTAGCGCGCGAGCGTCTGGGCGACGACTTCCTCGGGCAACACCGGGGGCTCGCCGGTGCGGTCCCAGTTCGCGGCGAGCCAGTTGCGCACGATCTGCTTATCGAAGGAGGCGAGCCGCTCGGCGCGCGGCAACGACTCGTCCTCGTAGGCTGCCGCGTCCCAGTATCGCGAGGAATCGCTTGTGAGCACTTCGTCCGCGAGTACGAGCTCGCCGCTGCGAGGATCCAGCCCAAATTCGAACTTCGTATCGGCGAGCACCACGCCACGGGCGGCCGCGAGATCGCGCGCGCGTGTGAAGATGTCGAGTGAGGCATCGCGCAGGGCGGCAGCGACGTCGGCCCCGACGAGTTCGACGCTGCGCTCAAAGGTGATGTTCTCATCGTGCTCGCCCAAAGGTGCCTTGTAGGCAGGCGTGTAGATCGGGGTGTCGAGGAGGTCGCCGTCTGACAGACCAGCTGGCAGTTCGATCCCGCACACCGCTCCCGTGCTCGCATACTCCGCGTAGCCCGAGCCCGTCAGCGCACCGCGCACGACACACTCGATGGGGTACATCTCCAGACGCCGCGTCAGCATCGCGCGGTCGGCGACGGACTCCGGCACGACGGGGATGCCGTCTGCAGGGAGGATCAGATGATTTGGGCGATCGAGTTGCGCGAACCACCAGTTCGAAAGCGCAGTGAGCAGCGCTCCTTTGCCGGGAATTGGCGGCTCAAGCACGTGATCGAACGCGCTCACCCGGTTGCTCGCCACGACGAGTAGCACGCTGTCGAGCCCGTCAGCGGGTACGTACAGGTCGCGCACCTTTCCGGAATAGGTGTGAGCCCAGCCGGGCAGGTGCAGGGGAGAGGTGAGATCCGTCACCCGCCCATTCTTTCATCACTCGCGCGCCGAGGGTGAGGCGGTGACAGATCCGCGACATTCGAGCGAATCGGATCAGGATGTCAGGGGGTGCAGTTAAGGTCATGGGTAGGCGGGTAGTGCGTTGTTCTGGCCCGGGAATCGAGGCCGTGGTCTCGCGGCCTGGGACAACGTGCGCGGCCCGGAAATATGAAGCCGACAAACGCGGAGGAAAACCATGATCCCACTGGGGCCGGTTGTGGCGCGAAGCCGGTTGCGGGCGGCACGGACCGCCGCATGGACGTATCTAGCCGACGCGGATCGCCGCGCGGAGTGGTGGCCCGAGCTACGGCTTGATCCGCGTGTCGGCGGTGACATCACGGAACGCTGGTCAGAAGAGATCGAGGGCGAACTCGTCAGTCGCGACGCGAGCGGCACGGTGGATGTGTGGGTTGACGGTCACGCCATTGGCTTTACGTGGCGCGAGGCCGGTGACTTCCGAGACACCGCGGTCCTGCTGACGTTGCGCTCGCAAGGACAGGACACCGGGATCACGATTACCGAGACCGGGTTTGATGCGCTTCCTGATTCCGCGGATCGTGCGGCCGCGTCACAGGACGGCTGGCAGGTGCTGCTGCGGGATCTCACTACGGCGATCGAACATGCCGTGGCAGCTGGGCTGCTCAGTGCTGGCCCCGGCACGGAAGACGCTGTAGCCGCCCAGGTTGCTGGAGCGGACGTGCTCCACGGTGGCGCGGCAGTCGCGCCTGCGGGCGAGGCGGACGAGGGGAGCGCTCGGTTGCGACCGCTGACGCAGCTGATGCCGCTGACATTGACGAAGCTGCAACGGCTGGCACCGCTGGCGCGGCTGGCACTGATGAACCTGGCGCGGCTGACGCCGATGAAGCTCATGTCTCGACGGAATCGACTCCTGGCGAGATTGACACCGAGGCCGAGGCCGAGGCCGACGCCGACGCCGACGCCGACGCTGAGGCCGAGGGAGAGGTCGACGGTGCCGCTGCTGACGCCGACGCCGACGCCGGCGCTGCAGACGCCGGCGCGGCTGACGCCGGCGCGGCTGACGCCGGCGCTGTTGACGCCGGCGCAGCAGATACCGCCGAGGTCACTCCAGGTGACACTTCGGAAGGGAACGACGACGAGGCTGACGCGGAGCGGGCAGCAACTGAGGATTTGGCCACGGCCGAAGTCTCCACCGTCGAAGACGCCGCGGAGCCGGTGGAGGCGGACGCCGCGGGCACGGAAGAGTCCGACGTCCAGCCCGTCGCGAGCACAGAATCAACAGTGGATGACACTGAGGACTTTGCAGAGCTCGACTTCGATGCGTTGATCCGCGGCGACGGGTCTGATCCGGATCATCGGAAGTAGACCGTTCGCCCCGAAACGCAGTGAGGCTCCCCACCACGGTGGGGAGCCTCACTGCGTTTCGCCATCCGACGCGTGTGCTGGCCGCTACGCGACGCGCGCGGCAATATCGCTGCGGTGCTGCGATCCCTCGAGCTCAATGGCTGAGACGGCCCGATAGGCCCGCTCTCGTGCTTCGCCGAAACTCGTGCCCCGCGCCACGACACCGAGCACGCGTCCACCGGTCGCAACCCAGCCGTCAGCTGCATCGCGAGCGGTCGCGGCGTGCACCACGTGCACCCCGGGAACCTCCGCTGCTGCATCGAGACCGGTGATCGTGCGGCCAGTCGAAACTTCGCCTGGGTAGCCCTCGCTCGCCACCACCACAATCACCGCGGGATCCTCGGAGAACTGGGGCTCCGGCTGCGCGGCAAGCGTACCGTCGCAGCGGCGAGCAGGTATTGGCTCAGCGGTGACTCGAGCCGCGCGAGCACGACCTGCGTCTCTGGATCGCCGAAGCGGGCGTTGAACTCGATGACGCGCACGCCCTTCGAAGTCACGATGAGGCCGCAGTACAGCAACCCGATGAAGGGGGTGCCCTCTGCCTCAAGCTGGCGCACCGTCGGCAGCGCGACCGTGCGTGTGATCTCCGCGACGAAATCCTGGGCGACCCAGGGCAGCGGCGAATAAGCGCCCATGCCACCCGTATTGGGGCCTTCGTCGCCATCGAAGATGCGTTTGTAGTCCTGTGCTGGGCTCAGTGGCAGGACATCGTGGCCGTCAGCGAAGAAGAACAGCGATACCTCCTGGCCGTCGAGAAACTCTTCGACGAGCACGTCGCCGTGCGGGGCCCACGTGGCCACGTGCTCGATCGCGGCGTCGCGATCATGCGTCACCAGCACGCCCTTGCCTGCAGCGAGTCCGTCAGCCTTCACGACATAGGGTGCGCCAAACTCATCGAGCACAGCGCCAGCCTCGGCAACAGCGGTCACGCGTGCCGCGCGACCGGTCGGTACTCCCGCCGCGTCCATGATCCGCTTCGCAAAGGCCTTTGAACCCTCGAGCGCGGCGGCATCTTGGTTGGGACCGAATACGGGAACCCCTGCGGCGCGCAGCGGATCAGCGACCCCGGCAACGAGCGGTGCTTCCGGCCCAATCACGACGAGATCAAAACCGCGCTCGCGCACAAAGCTGGCAACAGCGGCTGGGTCCGTGTATGCCAGATCCGGCGTTTCGATGCCGCTCGCTGCAACGCCGGCGTTGCCAGGCGCGCAGACGATTTCGTGGTCGGCGTCCTCGCTCAGCAGCGCAAGAACGATGGCGTGTTCGCGGGCGCCCGGCCCCAAAACAAGGATCTTCACGCGCCCCAGCCTAGAGTATGCGGGGTGCCTCATCACCCTCGCCGGAGGGGTGCGGCGCTAGGCTTGAGGCATGGCGAAGCGCAGAATCTCGGATGCTGAGGGCCGCGCGGCGCTCGCGGAGGCCACCGGTCCGGCAGGCACGGATGCCCCTCGAACGGTGCGCGCGATGGCCGTGCGTTTCTTGCTCGAAGAACTCGCTGAGCGAGCGCCAGGCAACTCCGTCGAGGTGCGTGTCCCCCCGTTCGGTGCCGTGCAGTGCGTGCCTGGCCCGCGGCACACCCGTGGTACTCCGGCCAACGTGATCGAGACGGATCCCGATACCTGGCTCGCTCTGGCGACCGGGAGCCTCTCCTGGGACGAAGCCGTCGCTGCGGCACGAATCAACGCGTCCGGATCGCGCGCCACGCTTGATGGGCTCCTCCCGCTCATGCGCTCCGCCCGGTGACACGATCCACAGCCCGAGCCTGAGACAATAGAGGCATGAGTACTCCCGACGCCTCGGATCCGCAGACCCGCCAGGATCCCGCCCCGCAGGCTGAAACCCCTGTTGCGGCTTCAGCGCCCGCTGCTGCACGTGTTCCTGCGGAGCCCGTCACGGCAGCGCCGGAGCACGAGTCTGAGGAACCTGAGCCGGTCGTGGTAGTTGCTGAGCGCGAGGTCACGCTCCAGCGCTCCGTTCGCTATGGTCGCGTGATCGTCGGACTCGCGCTGCTCGGCGCCGTGGTGGGGATGATCGCTTCAGCATTCTTCCCGATCCTCGATGATGCCAACTACACACTCGGTCAGATCGCCGGCTTCATGGCCCTCATCGGCGGCGCGATCGGGCTCTTCCTGGGTGGCGTGCTCGCGCTGATCCTGGGAGTTATCGCCAGGCGTACCCGAGGTCGCGGGGTCGCAATTCAGTCCGACGTGCGATAATCACGTCACCACGATCGATCGGAGCATCTCTCATGCTTGGTAACCTCAGTGGCTGGCACCTGCTGGTCATCCTTTTCGTCATCCTGCTGTTGTTTGGTGCACCGAAGCTGCCCGGTCTCGCGAAGAGCCTCGGCCAGTCGATGCGTATTCTGAAGAAGGAAGTGCGCAGCGACGCGGACGACGCACCAGAGACCCCGGCTGACAAGGCCGCAACACCGCGCAACACCGACGCGTCCTAGACGCGCCATCGCGAACGGAGTAGGAACAGAATGATCGGCAACATGGGCGGCCCTACGCTGCTCGTCATCCTCTTCATCGTGCTGTTGTTGTTTGGTGCACCGAAGCTGCCCGGTCTCGCGAAGAGCCTCGGCCAGTCGATGCGCATCTTGAAGAAGGAAGTGCGCAGCGACGACGCGAAGAGCGACGAGGCAGGCACAGCAGCGACTGAGGCGAAGCCGGAGAGCGCGGAGGCCGCGCCGGATGCCCCTGCTCCGAAGCGGCCGTCGGACGGCTCTGATCCGGTGTAGCACATCAAAAAGCCGGGGTGCGAACTGCACCCCGGCTTTTTCGTGTCTGAAACGCCCTAGCTCTCCTGCGTGGCCTCGACCCAGGCGAGGTACTCTGCGTCGACGTTGCCGGCGATGTACTCGCCGGTGAAGCAGCTCTGCTCAAGGCGGGTCACAGCGGACTGGCCGCCGAGGATTGCCCGGTTCATGCCGTCGACCGTCTGGTACACGAGCCGGTCGCTGCCCATCGCCGCATTGATTTCTGAATTCGTGCGGTCGTGCGCGATGAGCTCAGAGCGGGTGGGCATGTTGATGCCGTAAACGTGTGGGAACAGCACCGGGGGAGCCGCTGAGGCGAAGGTGACGCTAGCGGCTCCCGCGGCGCGGGCCATCTCGATGATCTCCTTCGAGGTGGTGCCACGCACGATCGAATCGTCAACGAGCAGTACATTCTTGCCCGCGAATTCGGTGCTCATCGCGTTCAGCTTCTGCCGCACGCTGCGCTTGCGAACAGCCTGTCCGGGCATGATGAAGGTGCGGCCGACGTAGTGGTTCTTGAAGAAGCCCTCGCGGTACGGAATCCCGAGTTTCTGCGCCATCTGCATCGCACTGGGGCGACCTGAATCCGGAATCGGCATGACGACATCGATATCCCCGGTCGGGATCTCCTGCGCAACGGTCTCGGCGAGTGATTCACCCAGGCGGAGACGCGCGTCGTAGACCGAAATGCCGCTCAGCACGGAGTCGGGGCGCGCGAGGTAAATGTACTCGAATGCGCACGGCACCAGCTCGGACGTCGTCGAGCACTGACGGGAGGTCATCGCCCCGTCCGGGGTTATCAGAATCGCTTCGCCCGGGCGCACATCGCGCACGATCTCGTAGCCACCTGATTCGAGCACGAGCGATTCAGACGCGACGATCCACTCGTCTTGCCCGTTCGCCCCGCTGCGCTTCCCGAGCACAAGCGGGCGGATGCCAAATGGATCGCGGAAGGCGAGCAGGCCGTAGCCAGCGATGAGGGCGATCGAGGCGTAGGAGCCCTCGACCCGTTCGTACACGCGGGTGACCGCATCGAAAATCTGATCCTCGTCGAGCGACAGACCCGCGATCCCTGCCTGGAGCTCGTTCGCAAGGACATTGAGGAGGAGCTCGGTGTCCGAGTGCGTGTTGAGGTGGCGGCGATCTACGTTGTACAGCTCAGCTGTAAGTTCACGCGTATTCGTGAGATTGCCATTGTGCACGAGGATGATGCCGTAGGGGGCGCCGACGTAGAACGGCTGTGCCTCTTCTTCGCGGGCGGCGTTGCCCCGGGTGGCGTAGCGGACATGGCCCAGGCCGACGGTGCCGGCGAGCTGACGCATATCGCGGGTGCGGTACGCCTCGCGCACCTGCCCGCGAGCTTTTACCATGTGGAAGAAATCGCCCTCAAGCGTGGCGATTCCAGTTGAGTCCTGACCTCGGTGCTGCAGCAGCAGCAAGCTGTCGTAAATCTGCTGGTTGACGGGTTCAGATGAGACGATACCGACGATGCCGCACATGCTGTTGTGTTGCTCCCTGGGGGTGGGTGGTGCGCCAGACAGACGCACTGAGTAGTCTCCCACACCCGGGCGCAGCCAGTGCACTCAGAACGGGCAGGGTGACACTCGCGGCAATGTAGGCTGGTGGCGTGAGCGAAAACGCGTCGATCTATGCCCAGTCCGGAGTGGATACCGCGGCGGGTGACCTCGCCGTCGAGCTGATGAAGTCGGCGGTGTCACGCACCCACGGCCCAGAGGTGCTCGGAGGTGTCGGCGGCTTTGCCGGAATGTTCGATGCCTCTGCGCTGCTTGGATATCGCAAGCCGCTGCTCGCGAGCTCGACTGACGGCGTCGGCACGAAGGTCGCAATTGCGCAGGCCATCGACAAGCACGACACGATCGGTCAAGACCTCGTTGCGATGGTCGTTGACGACATCGTGGTGGTGGGCGCTAAGCCGCTCTTCATGACGGACTACATCGCGTGCGGCAAGATTGTTCCACAGCGGATCGCGGATATCGTGCGTGGTATTGCCGAAGCTTGTGAGGCTACGGGCACTGCCCTCGTGGGCGGCGAGACGGCGGAGCACCCCGGCCTCCTCGGCGTTGATGACTACGACGTGGCAGGAGCCGCCACCGGTGTGGTTGAGGCCGACAAGATGTTGCAGCCTGCGCGCGTCCAGGACGGCGATGTGGTGCTCGCGATGGCGGCCTCCGGCTTGCACTCCAACGGCTTCTCGCTTGTGCGTCATATTCTTGCCGAGAAAGGCATTGGCTATTCTGAGCACAGCGCAGAGCTGGGCACCAGCTATGGCGAGGCACTGCTGACGCCGACGGCGCTGTACACAGCGCCGCTCTTGCGGGTCCTGGAAGATTCGACTCTCGACGGCGCGATCCACGTTCTCAGCCACGTCACTGGCGGCGGCATCGCTGCGAATCTCGCCCGCGTCCTGCCGCAGGGATCCTGGGTCGAGGTTGATCGCGCGAGCTGGTCGCCGCTGCCCGTGTTCCGTCACCTCGCAGATCTCGGCGGTCACTCGCTTGAGTCGCTTGAGGGGGCATGGAACCTCGGGGTCGGCATGTTTGCCGTGGTTTCCGCTGCCCAGGCACCGCAGGTCGCTGCCGCACTGACCGCTGAGGGTCTGCAGACGTGGGTCGCCGGTGCCGTCTCACTGAGCACACGCGACCTCACCGGCTTCGAACAGGGTGCCAAGGGTGTCGACGGCGGGGCCGTGCGCCTCACCGGCACCTACGCCGCGTAGTCCTCACTGTGCCCCGGCCGCGATCGGGAGGGGCCAGGACTGCGACGGGACGACTCACGGGACCCGCACGCATCGCCCAATTCCGCAGAGCCTGCGCTGGGGTGCCGAGAGCGTGCACGAGGGGCCCTCTGCGAGAGAATCACGTTCCAACCTGACATCGTGTGAGTGCCCGCCGCACCGTGGTGCGCAGGATCATCTCAACAGCAGCGGGTGGACTGGATCACAACGGCGGGTCACGGCTCTGAGGTCACGGCTGCGGGACTCACAGCGCAGGAGAACTCAGTTGGATCAGTGCAGCGAGATCAGTCCGGCATGATCAGTCGGGTTGGATCAGTGCTGCGGGGTCAACTGTGCGGGATGAGTCCGGTTCAGTCACGCCTGCTGGATCAGCGCCGTGGCAATCACCGCGAGACCTTCTCCGCGCCCGGTGAAGCCGAGATGGTCGGTGGTGGTGGCGGCGAGGGACACCGGAGCGCCGACGAGTTCACTCATCGCTAACTGCGCCTCCGCGCGGCGTGCCGAGAACCGGGGACGATTGCCCACGATCTGCACGGATACGTTCACCGGCTCCCAACCGGCTGCCGTCAGTCGCTCGCGCGCCAAGCGCACGAAAGCGGTGCTCGCTGCCCCCTCAGTGTCCGGCTCATCGACGCCCACAAGTTCACCGATGTCCCCGAGCCCGGCTGCTGACAGCAGCGCATCCACGACTGCATGGCAGACCGCGTCTCCGTCGCTGTGCCCCGAGAGTCCTGGCTCTCCTGGCCAGTCGAGGCCAGCAAGGCGAAGCGGCGCTGCGGCGTCGTACGCGTGAACATCGAAACCCGAGCCGACGCGGATCATGCCTCGACCTCGAGCCCGATCGCGTTCGCGTTCAAGAAGTGCTCAAGGATTGGCAGGTCCTCCTGCGTGGTGAGTTTGTGCGCGCGCAGTTCGCCCGGCACGGTGCGGACCCGGCCGCCGGCTCGCTGCACGACTTCAGCGTCATCGGTGGGGAGTGACGGTGCGCCGTCCTCCGATCGCGCACTGTGGGCGGACGCGAGAAGCTCGCGCGTGAAACCCTGCGGCGTTTGGACGGCAACGAGCGGGGCGCGATCCACGGTCTCGTGCACGATCCCCTCCGCATCGACCCGCTTGAGCGTGTCTGAGACGGGCAGGGCGGGGATCACGGCGTCGCCGGTTCTACGCACTTCGGCTGCGACGCGCTCGAAGAGGTCAGCGCTGGCGAACGGCCGCGCCGCGTCGTGCACGAGCACAGTGTCGATAGATTCTGGCAACGCAGCGAGACCGAACCGGACCGATTCGTGTCGTTCTCGGCCGCCGTTCACCACTGATACAGTCCAGCTCGAGTCCCGCGGCAGGATTGCGTCGACCATCGTGAGTGTCTGGGCCGCATGGGCTTCGGGGATGACGATCGTGAGATGGCCGGTGTGGGGCAGCGACGTCACGACACTGATCCCGAACTCGATCAAGGTGCGGCCGTGGAGCTCAACGAACGCTTTCGGCACCGCGGCACCGAGGCGCTGGCCGGATCCCGCACCTACGAGCACCACACCGAGCGTGGCAATCGAGTGAGCGGCTGGATCATTCTGGATCACGGTCATACGCCCAGGGTACTCCGTGCTGCAGCGACCTCGGTGGCCTTCAGAAAACACGAAACGCCCTGCACAGGGTGCGGGGCGTTTCGTGAAACCGGGGGTGCGAGCACTAGGAGGCGAGAACCTCGTCGAGCACTGCTCCGGCCTTTTCTTCGTCGGTCTTCTCGGCGAGCGCCAGCTCGGAGACGAGGATCTGCCGCGCCTTCGCGAGCATGCGCTTCTCTCCGGCGGACAGTGATCGTACTTCCTGATCACGACGCCACAGATCGCGCACCACTTCGGAAACCTTGATGACATCGCCGGAGGCGAGCTTCTCAAGGTTCGCCTTGTAGCGGCGTGACCAGTTCGTCGGTTCTTCGGTGAAGGGGGCGCGGAGCACTTCGAACACTTGCTCGAGGCCCTCCTGGTCGATCACGTCGCGTACACCGACGAGATCGCAGTTCTCAGCGGGGACCTCGATGGTGAGATCTCCCTGGTTCACCTGCAGCTTCAGAAAAAGTTTCTCTTCGCCACCCAGCTTGCGCTTCTTCACCTCGATGATCTTGGCGGCGCCATGGTGGGGGTAGACAACGGTCTCTCCGACCTCAAATTGCATCGAGTGGCTCCTTTACAGTCCAACCATTAGAATACCACACCCCTGGGCCCCAGGGTTAGGCTTACCTAAGCTGCATCCGCTGTGCGGGGGTGAGTATGATTGAGATTGACTGTGCGCGTCAGACTCTGCCGCGGTACACACGACAGAACCACGGCTCGGAGGACCACCTTGAAGATTCGGATTGCCTCGTCTATTGCGATCGCGGCGGCCCTCGCACTCGGCGCCACCGGGTGCAGCCTGATCGCTCCGCAGGGCACGCTTAAGCCCTACGCCCCGAGCGATGGCGTTGACGTCAACGTTTCCGGTATTGATGTGCGAAACATCATGCTGATTGCCGACGAGAGTGGCGAGAACTTCAACGTCGTCTTCGGCTCGGTGAATCTCACCGAAGCGGAGCAGGAGCTCGCGATTAGCTTCACCAGCGAGGGGAGCCAGAAGGCACGCGCTGAGTTCACGATTCCGACTGGCAACACGCTGTTCGGGAACCCGGCAGGCGAGGAGACTCCCGTGCTCGTGACGATCCCGGGCGCCGTTCCCGGTGCGACGGTCGACGCGTACTTCCAGAAGGCCGGTGCTGAAGAAGTCAAGTACGAGGTGCCCGTGCTGGACGGCACGCTCGCCGAGTACCGCGACTACGTGCTGCCCGCAGATTTCTCGCAGACGGCTGATGTGACGAAGTCCGAGAAAGATCTGGAAGCAGCCGATGAGGCTGCCGCTGACACCAAGATCAACGACGACCGCGAGGCTGTCGAAGAAATCAACTAATCCGTCTTGGCCGCTCTCGCGGTCGAGCGAACGCAGCACGCCCCGGGTCTCAGACCCGGGGCGTGCTGCGTTGCATGGAGCGCTACTTCGCGTCGGACCGCTCCGTGATTCGCAGGTCAAGGGGAAAATCGACCGGCGCTCCTGGAAACAGCAGCTGTCCGGCATCGTCGGCTGCGGCACGAATCGCCGTGGCGACCGCTTCAGCCTGCTCAGCGGGTGCGTGCACGATCACTTCGTCGTGGAGAAAGAACACCAGGTGGGCGCGGCGCGAGAACACTCGTCCGGAGGCCGCCGCGTGCGACCCGTCGGTGACGAGCGGCAGCTCCCAGAGCCGGCTTCGGAGGCCAGCGAGCCAGGCGAGCGCCCACTCTGCGGCGGTGCCCTGCACGATAAAGTTGCGGGTGAACCGGCCCAGATCGCGCGCTGTGCGCCGCGCCCGCGCCTCATCAGCTGGGGTCGCACCCGGCATGCTCGCCTTCGATTGCTCCGCTGCCCATTCCGGAGAGGGCGGAGGGGAGGTGCGTCCCAGCTTGGTCGCGACTTTGCCGCCCTGCTCTCCGGTGCTTGCCGCCCGATCCAGCATCCCCATTGCCGCTGGGTAGGCCCGGCGCAGTCGTGGCGCGAGCCGCCCGGCCTCCCCGGTGGTGGCGCCGTACATCGCACCGAGCATCGCGAACTTTGCCTCCTCCCGGGTAGCGACGGCCCCGGTTTCCACGATCCCGGTGTAGAGATCGGCGCCGCGTGCCGCCGCCGCAAGCGCGCGATCGCCAGCATAGGCTGCGAGGACACGCGGCTCGAGCTGCGCGACATCAGCACTGACGAGCCGCCACCCGGGATCCGCGCGCACGGCTGGACGGAGCTGCCTGGGCAGTTGCAGCGCCCCGCCGCCGCTTGATGCCCAGCGCCCGGTCACCACGCCCCCAGGTACGTAGACGGGGCGGTAGCGCCCCTCATGGACCCATTCATCGAGCCAGGCCCACCCGTTGGCGGTCAACAGCCGAGCGAGTTTTTTGTATCGCAGGAGCGGGGCGATCACGGGGTGCTCATGTTCCATGAGTTCCCACTGCGACGTTGACGCGACATCGACGCCGGCTGTGCGCAACGCGCGGATGAGCTTGGGTGGCGAATCGAGGTTCGCGGTGGCGTCGCCGAGTGCCGCGCGCACCTCCTCGCCAACGGTGAGCATCGCCTGCGGCTTCACTCCAGGCGCAGGCCGCGGACCGAGCTCCGCGGCCAGCAACCGGTCATGCTCCGCCACATCCCACGGCACTCCAGCCGTCGCCATTTCGATCGCGATGAGTGCACCAGCAGATTCTGCGGCGAGGAGCAGACCCAGATCACGACGGGTTGCCTCAGCTGCCCGCTGTCGTGCGAATTCGGCGAGCGCGGCGGTCAGCGAATGCGGAACGCTGTCAGGGCCGGCTGCGGGCACCCCAAAATCAAACAGGGTGGCCTCGGGGCGTGCTGCTGCGACGGGGATCGTTGGGCCTGCATCCCACTCCAGAGCCGTGCGCAGCGGCACCGGATCTGCCACGCGCTCTGACAGCGCCAGAACTGCGTGGCACAGTCTGAGGTCGTGGCACCGCGCGATCCGTACTCCGGCTTCGAGCAGCCGGGGGTACCAGTGCGGTGTATCGCTCCACACCCAGCGAGGCGACTCAGCGGCTTCCCGCTCGGCAACGAACTCCGCGAGCGCAGCAGGGGAGAGCGGGACGACTGGCCCGGTTTCTCCGCTGCGTGTCAGAGGAACCGCGCTTAACTCTCCCGCAGCTGATTCGCCCAGCACCCACCACGTGGGGGAAGCGTTCATGGCAGCGAGATCGGGCACTGGCTCAGGCTACTCGCACCCTCTGACATCGCTGAAGTCACCCCCGGGATAGGAAGTGCGCGAGCGCGAGGTGTTGCTACCCGAAGCGATACCCGACGCCGCGCACCGTGGAGATCAGCTTCGGTTGCGAGGCCTCCTCCTCGATGCGTGCTCGAATCCGCTTCACGTGCACGTCGAGCGTCTTCGTATCGCCGTAGTAGTTGCTGCCCCACACGCGGTCGATGAGCTGGCCACGGGTGAGCACTCGACCAGAGTGCCGCATCAGCATCTCCAACAGTTCAAACTCACGCAGGGGCATCGCGATCTCTTCACCGCGCACGGTGACGGAGTGGCGCTCGGAATCGAGCCGGATCCCCAACTCGTCGAGCACGAAAGCATCGAGATTCTCGCGCTCTTCCTCTACGGACCCGGATCGCCGGAGGGCCGCGCGCACGCGCGCAAGCAACTCGCGTGTGGAGTAGGGCTTCGTAATGTAGTCGTCCGCGCCGAGCTCAAGGCCAACGACGATGTCGATTTCGCTGTCCTTTGCGGTGAGCATGATGATCGGGACCTGCGAGGTGAGCCGAATCGCTCGGCACACCTCCGTGCCTGGCAAGCTCGGGAGCATCAGGTCGAGCAGGATCAGATCCGGCTGCACGGTGGCGAAGCTGGTGAGCGCCTCGGCGCCATCATCGACGACCGTAATCCGATATCCCTCGCGTTCGAGCAGGAAGGCGAGCGGGCGA
Source organism: Leucobacter luti (assembly GCF_019464495.1). Taxonomy (NCBI): domain Bacteria; kingdom Bacillati; phylum Actinomycetota; class Actinomycetes; order Micrococcales; family Microbacteriaceae; genus Leucobacter; species Leucobacter luti. The sequence continues at coordinate 2,557,005 of NZ_CP080492.1, forward strand.
GAGATTGATTCCTCGTCCTCAACGAGCAGAATGTGCTGAGCCACTACGGGGTTCCCTTCGGGGGCTTGGCTGCCTGCGCAGCAGGCGTCTGAGCAGACTGGGAGGTGCGCTCCGCCGCGGTGCGCACCGCGCGCTTCGCCTTCTTGATGCGCTTCGCACCCTTCGACGACGAGGCTTCGTGGAGCGGAAATGTCAGGGTGAAGCTGGATCCGACATCTGGCTGCGACCACACGTCGACGTCGCCTCCGTGCGCGCGCATCGTGTGCCTGGCGATACTGAGCCCGAGCCCGGTGCCGCCGTCGCCGCGCGTGCGGGCGCCATCCACGCGATAGAAGCGCTCGAAGATGCGAGGAAGGTGCTCGGGGGCGATCCCCTCACCCTGGTCGGTCACTGTCACCGTGAAGCGGCCGCGCTCCGCGCTCATTCCGATGCCGACTCTGCCACCTTCCGGAGAATGCCGGATCGCGTTGCTCAGGAGGTTGGCGACTGCCGAAGCCAGTGAGGTGGGGCGTCCCAGAATGATGGAGTCTTCGCTGGCGACAGAATCATCGGTGATGACGAGCTCGACATCGTGCTGGCCCGCGAACGAGCGGTGCGAGTCGACCTCACCGCGCACCAGATCGCGCAGCGAGACAGATTCACGATCCTCCGGACGCAGCGCGGATTGGGCTTCTGACAGTTGGATGATGTCGCGCGAGAGCTCGCCGAGTCTGCGAGACTCCTTCACCAGGCTCTTGGAGAACTCACGAACTAGCTCGGGTTCGTCTGCGGCCTGCTGCGTAGCCTCGGCGAGCAGGCCGATCGCAGCGATTGGGGTCTTGAGCTCATGACTGACATTGGCGATGAAGTCTCTGCGCATCGCGTTCACGCGTTGTTCTTCCCCCAGATCCTCGGCGAGGATGAGGACGAAGCGGCGCTGGAACCGAACAATGTGAATCCGTACGGTGTCCGCTGAGTGATTGGGATCCGGCTCGTGGGTGTCCGGGATCCCCGTTGACATCACCTGCCGTACTCGCGCAAGGAAGTCAGGATCAGCGAGCTCGGCGTCGCCAATGTGCCGCTCTTCTCTCGCCGTCCGGTTCGCATACACCGGGGCGAGTGAGGAGTCGAGGATCACCGCGAACGTGTCGATCTCATCAAGGATCGATGTGGCGACTTCAGGAAGTTCGGGTCGCATTTCCGCCGCGCGGCGCACGCCGGCTCTGCGGGCGCCCACGATTGCTACCGTGGTACCAGCGCCGATCAGCACGCCGAGTGCGATCGAGGCGAGCACGAGCAAGGCCGGGTTCATGTCTCTCATCGTAGAGGGGTGGTTTTCCTGAACAGGCAGAGTTCAACTGTTGTTCACCTGCCTGTGCGGCTCGGTTCACCGATGCAACGCAGACTGGGGAGGGTGCCCGGTGGCGCGAAACGAGAGAGGAAACCGCATGCGTGAAGTGTTTCAGCAGTCGCTGCGCGAAGTTCAAGACCGGTTGGTGAAGATCGCCGAGCTTGTTGAAGAAGCGATCGAGAACGCGACGAGTGCGTTTGGGAACTCAGATGTCGCGATCGCCGAGCGGGTGATCGACGGGGTCGAGGAGATCGAGACGCGCGCTGCAGAGCTCGATCAGCACGCGATCGACATTCTGGCGCGGCAGCAGCCCGTGGCGTCGGATCTGCGGTTGGTAGTCGGCGCGCTGCGCATGAGCTCATCGCTCGAGCGCATGGCCGACCTGGCACAGCACATCGCGCAGCTCGCACGATACAGGTACCCCGAGAGTGCAATCCCGAAGGGACTCTCGAAGACCTTCGTGCGAATGGCAGCGCTCGATGTCGAAATGGCAGCGAAGCTGGTCGAGCTGCTGCGCACCCAGGAGCCCAGCGTCATTGCCGAGATCCGAGATCTCGACGACGATTTGGACGAACTCCACGCCAAAGTGTTCGAAAAGGTCCTGAGCGACAAGCTCGCGGACAACCCGACGGGGGTCGTTGATGCGACGCTCGCAAGCCGCTACCACGAGCGCTTCGGCGATCACGCGGTCAGCGTTGCAAAGCAGATGCAGTTCTTCCTCAGCGGCACGGTCGACCTGGACTAAGCGAATACGTGCGTGGCAGCCTTCCTGGAGGGCTGCCACGCACGAACGCTAGGCTTGAGGGGTGAAGCAACGCATCTACGACTCCCGCGCACAAGCGGTCGTCGACTTCGAACCTCGCGAACCAGGCAGGGTCGGCCTGTACGTCTGCGGTCCGACGGTGCAGTCGGCGCCGCACATCGGCCACTTGCGTAGTGGGCTGGTCTACGACCAGATGCGGCGCTGGTTCGAAGCGACCGGTCACGACGTGACTCTGATCCGCAACGTCACTGACATTGATGACAAGATCCTCGACAATGCACGCGCAGGCCAGGCCGCCGGTGGCAGCGAGGAGTGGTGGGCACTGGCCTACCGCGTCGAGCGCGAGTTCACCGCGGCATATGACGCGCTTGGGATACTGCCCCCCACCTATGAGCCCCGCGCCACCGCGAACGTCGCGCAGATGGTCGACCTAATCGAACTGCTCATTGCGCGCGGTCACGCGTACGTCGCCGCCGACGGATCGGCGAGCGTGTACTTCGATACGGCGAGCTGGCCGGAGTACGGCGCGCTGACGCGGCAGCGCCGAGACCAGATGGAAGACGCCGCTGATTCTGAGCCGGTCGGCAAGCGGGATCCGCGTGACTTTGCCCTCTGGAAGGCGTACCGCGAGACCGAGCCCGAGTCTGCCTCGTGGCCGTCGCCCTGGGGCCGCGGCCGTCCCGGCTGGCACATCGAGTGCTCCGCTATGGCGCAGCGCTACCTCGGCGAAGCTTTCGACATTCACGGCGGTGGCTTGGATCTGCGCTTCCCGCACCACGAGAACGAACTCGCGCAGTCGCACGCAGCCGGACACGCGTTTGCGCAGCACTGGGTGCACAACGGCCTGGTCAACACCGGCGGACAGAAGATGTCGAAGTCGCTCGGGAACTCGCTGTTCGCCGCCGACCTGCTCGCTCAGGCCCGGCCGATTGTGCTGCGCTACTACCTGGGGGCGGCCCACTACCGCTCCGTGCTCGACTACTCGGAGGGTTCGCTCGCTGAGGCTGAGGCCGCATTCTCGCGGATCGAGGGGTTCCTGGATCGGGCAGAAGCCTGGGGCGTTGACCTTGCGCTCCCCGTGGAGACAGACGCGCTCGCCGCAGTGCTCCCGGCCGACTTCGTAGCTGCGATGCTTGATGATTTCGCCGTGCCGCAAGCCCTCGCCGTGCTCCACCAAACGGTGCGCGCGGGCAATTCTGCGCTCGACGCGAAGGGTGCGGCGGATTCAGATCAGATTCGGACGTATACTTATCAGGCCCTGGGCATGCTCAACGCGCTCGGTCTCAATCCCCGAGACGCGCATTGGGTCGCCCCCGAGCGCACCACCGCGCTCGACAGTCTCGTCACGGATCTCATCGCGCAGCGATCTGAAGCTCGTGCGAATCGAGACTTTGCCAAGAGTGACGAGATCCGTGACGCCCTGCAGCAGGCAGGCATCGCGCTCGAAGACACCGCAACCGGAACACGCTGGAGCCTGATATGACGAATAAGAAGAGCCGCACTGGCGCGATCCGGAAGAAGGGGCTCGGCAAGGCCGTAGGCTCCGGAGGGCAGGGCCGCCAGGCTCTCGAGGGTCGCGGTCCCACGCCGAAAGCGGAGGAGCGTGAGTACCACGCCAAGTACAAGGCGAAAAAGTCGCGTGAGCGCTACGACGCTGCGAAAGCGCGCTATGCGGAGCGCACGGGGCAGACTCCCGATCGCGGCCGCGGTGGTAACAGCGGCGGCGGGCGCAAGAAGGACGAGTCCGAGCTGGTGACCGGCCGCAACGCCGTGGTCGAGGCGCTGCGCGCTCAGATCCCGGCCTCGACGCTGTACATCGCGTCACGCGTCGAGATGGATGACCGCATGCGCGAGATCCTGCGCCTTGCGACGAACCGGAACGTGCCGGTCCTCGAGGTCATGCGCCAAGAGCTGGACCGCATGACCGAGCGCGATACCGTGCACCAGGGCGTCGTGCTCAAGGTGCCGCCGATGGCGTACGCCCACCCCATGGAGATGCTGGATCAGATCATCGATCGCGATGAACTCCCGTTGATCGTGGCGCTCGATGGCGTGACGGATCCTCGCAACCTCGGTGCCATTATTCGTTCCGTCGGAGCTTTCGGCGGCCAGGGTGTTGTCGTCCCGCAGCGTCGTTCAGCAGGCCTGAACTCGGCCTCCTGGAAGACCTCCGCCGGAGCCGCAGCCCGAATCCCGGTCGCTATGGCGTCAAACCTGACGCAGACGATCAAAGAGTACAAAAAGCAGGGTGTGTTCATCGTCGGCCTCGACGGCGACGGCGACGTGTCGCTGCCCGGCCTGGAACTCGCAGACCGCCCGCTGATGATCGTAATCGGCAGCGAGGGCAAAGGCCTGTCCCGCCTCGTGACGGAGACGTGTGACGCGGTTGTATCGATCCCGATCAGCGCGGTCACTGAGTCACTGAACGCCGGGATCGCGGCGAGCGTGGCACTGTACGAAGTATCGCGGCTGCGCGCCGCAGGCACTGCCCCTGCGGAGTAGTTCGCACCCCTGAACGCTGGCGGGCAACGCAAATCACAATACGGTGAGATGCGTCGCCCGCCAGCGTTCTGCCGTCAGTTCAAGCCTGAGCGCCACTGCAATCGTGCGCTCAGGAGCGTGCAGCGCGACCGCCGCCTCGATCACTGTCGAGCACGGCCGGCTGACGTGCACCGGCCCAGGTATCGGCACCAGCAGGCGGTGGTCCTGGAAGAGCGTGCGCCGCTCTGTGCGTGCGGCACGCCGTTTCTGCAACTCGATTCTCACCTCCGGTGTGATCGTGCCTGCGAGTTGGGCGATGGTGCGCTTGCCCTCGATCACCTCGAAGGCGTAGAGCGCGAGGGCCTGAATTGCCTTCTTTGCAGGTGCGGCGCTGCGTTGCGCCCCCGAAGCATGCGGTCTGCGAAGGGTGCTGGGCGCCCCCGGCATCCTCCCTTCGTCTCTGGCTGAGGCCTGCTGCGGGTCCCGGGCCCTCGGCGCTTCCCCGGTGCTGTGCGTCTCCCGTTCGCTCGGCGCGTTCTCGGGGTTGGATTTCTCCTCGGTGCTGGGCAGCTCCTGGGCGCTGGATTTCTCCCTGGTGCTGGGCTTCTCCTGGGTGCGGGGCTTCTCCTGGGTATGGGGCGGTTCCTCGGTGCTGCGCGGTTCCTCGGTGCCGGGCTTCTCCCGGCTGCTCGGCGCTTTGCGGGTGCTGGGTGCCTCTTCGGCGTTGGATTTCTCACTTGTGCCGGGCGGCGGCTGGAACTCAACGAGTCGGAGCGGTGCTGGCGGCTGGGTGCTCTGGGACGGGCCAGCGCTCGCAACGCGGTGGTTCGTGCGGTGATCGGTGTCGGGGGCAGGCGCTCTCGCAGATTGGCTCACGGGGATCCTCTCGTAAATCCCGAATGTGACGCCCTGCGTGATCCCCCACCTTGCCCGCGTGATCCCGGATTTCTGGTGTGTGGTGCCCACCATAGGGAACCCGAGCCGAATCTGGTCAAATGGCAATTACGCCCTGGTCATTCTGGCCGCGGTGTGCGCTCTGCAAGAACCACGCGTGTGTGCTCTACTCTGGTCAGGTGGCCACACTCAGGAACCTCGCGACAAAGTACTCCTCCCTCAGCGAAGAGGAGATCGAGTGGCTGGAGCTGCTCACTTTGGACTGGCAGCTTCTCGCAGACCTCGCGCTCAGCGACGTCGTGCTGTGGGTGCCGACCAATGACGGTGACTACCTCGCAGTCGCGCACAGCAGGCCCGCGGGCTCCGTGACACTCTTCTATCGCGATGTGATCGGTGACTTCCTGCGTTCAGACTGGCGTGGCCTCGTGGACCAGGCCATGGAGACCGGGCAGCACGTCGCCTCCACCTCACCCGCGTGGTACGAGGAAAACCCGATGCGGCTCACCGCATACTCGGTGAGCCGGCTCGACAGCCACGGTGCAAAGCAGGGGCCGTTCGCCGTCGCCACCGTGCACACGAGCGTGGCCGATACGCAGCCGGCGTCCCGCATCGGAGCTGCGTTCCGCGAAGTGGCGAGCGATCTCTTCGGGATGATCCAGGCGGGGCTGTTCCCCTCCCCGAGTAACGCGCGTGGCGGCGAACAAGGCTCTCCGCGCGCCTCTGACGGACTCGTGCGCGTCAACCTTGACGGCGAGGCAACCTTCGCGAGCCCGAATACCCAGACGACGTTCACCACCCTGGGATACCGCGACGAAATTGAGGGTGAGAACTTCTCCGAGGTCATCGCCGAGATCGTGAAAGGGCAGTTCGACACGAACGAGTCGTTGCCGCTGATCGCGCAGGGCAAGATCGCGAAGCGGGTAGAGATCGATGCGCGAGGCCGCACCGTGACGCTGCGATCGATCCCCGTCATCCGTGACGGTGTGCGCGTCGGCGGAATCGTCCTCACACGCGACGTGACGGAACTGCGGCAACAGGCGCAAGAACTCATCACCAAGGACGCGACGATCCGCGAGATTCACCATCGCGTGAAGAACAATCTGCAGACCGTGGCCTCGCTGCTGCGTGTGCAGGCGCGGCGAGCGCGCAGCGAAGAAGCGAAAGAGGTGCTCGGCCAGGCGATGCGCCGCGTCGCCGCGATCGCGGTCGTGCACGACACCCTCGCGACCGGACTGTCACAGATCGTGAGCTTTGACGAGGTGTTCGACCGGGTGTTGGGGCTCGCAGCAGAGGTCGCAAGCTTGCACGGTACGACCGTGCACCCGCACAAAGAAGGATCGTTCGGAGAGCTGCCGTCGGAGTACGCAACACCCCTTGCGCTCGCCCTGACGGAAATTGTCACGAACGCTGTGGAGCACGGCCTCGCTGGCAAGGAGGGCGATGTCTACATCCGCGCTGATCGCAACGATACGCGGCTGACCGTTGAAGTCGTCGATACCGGCACCGGGCTGCCAGGAGGCACTGTCGGAGACGGCCTCGGCACTCAGATCGTGCGCACCCTGATTGAGGGGGAGCTCGGGGGCAGCATTGTCTGGGCCCCCGATGCCGCAGGCGGTACCCGCGTCTCGATTCAGATCCCACTGCACTGGATCTCCACTCAGACGCGTGAGATCCCCCGCATCCGGGGGTAGCGGTTCGCGGCACGCGCCGATGTAGCGTGGCGCGGTGCTGATCTAGCGTGGTGCGCCCGCCCGCCCAGCGTGGTGTGCCCGCCCACCCGCCGTGGTGCGGGCGCGCTTCTCGCGTGGTTGTGGGTGTGATCCGGCATTGATCCCGCGCCGCGCAACAGCGCTTCGTTCGCTCTCCGGCGCTCCCCTGTTCGGTAGGGCGGCTGCCTCGCTTTGCCCGGCGCTGCCTTGCCCTGCGATGCCTTGCCCTGCCTGGCGATGCAAAACCCGGGCATGAAAGTCCCGGTATTGCCCTGCGATCCCATTCCCACGCTTCCCAAAAACTCATGGGTCGAAATTCGGGCCTTCAGCTTGTTGAAGTCCCAAAATTCGACCCATGAATCGTTTCACCCGGCGGGGGAGGGCGCACTAGAGGGCGGAGGAGGCGGGCGAGGACCCGGCCACGGGGGCAATCGCGGGGGCGAGCGTCAGCGGGTAGAGAGCGGTGGGGCGGGAATCGGTGATCGGGGGCTGGGCGGGGGAACGGGGACCTGGGCACCGGGAGTAGGAGACCGGGGGTGGGGAACGAGGCGCTGGATACCGGGAGCAGGTGGCCGGGGTGGGGAACGGGGAGCTGGATACCGGGAGCAGGTGGCCGGGGACCGGGCGCGGGCTAGTTGCGGCTGTTCCGGATGAGGACCGCCGTGCCGACTCCAAGCAGCAGGACGCCGAGACCGATGATGGTCGCTGTGATCCAGGCTGCGGTGTCGAGCGAACCACCGCCGAAGGCGCGCTGCGCGACGTAGCCGCAGAACGCGAGGATCAACGCCCCCAGACGATCGGGCCGGTGCGCGGGATGGGCTTCCTGCGCTGCCCATTCTGGGGCCGCCCGCTCTGCTGCGACGCAGGCTGCGCGGCGGCGTGCGGGTGAGGCTGGGCTCCGGTCGCCGTCGCGCCGATGCCAGCAGGCGCGTGCGGCGCAGATACCTGCGGCACAGTCGCTTGCGGCGCAGATACCTGCGGCACAGACACTCCGGGCAAGGCGGCCTCCGGCACAGTCACCTCCGGCAAGGGCGCGTGCGGCCCAGCAGCAGTTGCGTGCGGCTCGGCTACAGTTGCGTGCGGCCCAGCTACAGTCGCTTGCGGCCCAGCAGTAGTCGCCTGCGGATCAAACGTCGGCCGCGCAGGCGTTTCCACCGGAGCTGCCTGAACAGCCGGAGCTGCCTGCGCAGCAGGCGCTACCTGTCCCACCGGCGTTGCCTGCACAGCCGGAGCTGCCTGAAGAGCTGAAGCTGCTTGCTCGACCGGCGTTGCCTGCACCGAAGGCGCCTGGACCGTGGCAACTCCGTCCAAGGAATCCTTGGTCACCGGTCCCGATGCATTGGGGATTGCTGCTTCGGCCGGCGGCTGCGCGGCAGGCGCCGTTTCGCTCGGCTTGATGGCAGAGTCGGACGGCTCCGGCGTGGTGGGGTGGGTGGTCATCGTGCGTCCTCCAGCTCGTGCAGTTCCTCATTCAGCGCATCGCGCTCGCGTTCGAGCTGCGTCGTTTCTCGCGGGCTCAGCCCGGGCTCTTCGAGCTTCCAGTCCAGCGTACGGAGTTCGTCTTCGACTCGGGAGATCTCGGCTGAGTTCTGTTCGGAGTCACGGTTGGAAAGCTGTAGACCGTCGGTCGTGCTGGTGCGCTCGCTCGACCTGCTGGCCACATCGACCACTCCAGCGCCCAGGTATACCGTGACGCGGGTAGCCGATCGCTCCGCACGCGTACCGCCGTGCTCGGGCATGTTGACCGCAATGGTGCGTGCGAGCAACGGGCCGCCGGAGCGCTGCTCATCATTGCCGTTCTCGTTGATCTGCCCGGCGAGCACGCGGAGATCGACAATCGCGGGCGCGTGCTCGGGGAGCACAAGGTCAGTAGTGCCCCCTATCTGCCAGAACACGAGGTCGGTGTTCCCGGCTGGATCCGCATCGAGCGAGCGCAAATCGAGTTCGCTGGTCCCTGCGAGGAGTACCGCTCCCGGCACCGACCCACCGGTCACTTCCATCGTGCCGAATGGCTGGAAGCGCGTGCCCCACGGGAGCACCACCGTGATGAGGAGCGCAATGACCCCGCAGAACGAGAGGAAGCCGACCCAGCCCGTGTTTTTCCCACGCACCCCGGCGACGATGAGGGATATCGCGAGCACCACGAGCGCCGCGACGATGCCGGCGACGAGTGCGGCGGGTACTGTTCCCTGGATGAGTTCCGCGGGGAACGCATCGAGCGTCCAGAGCGCGGTGAGGCCGCCAGCGAGCAGCGCGAGTGCGAGGGTGAGGATCGTTTGCCCTGCGCCGAGCTTCGTCGCGTCATGGTGCTGCGCGTAGCGAGCGCTCCATTCATCTGCTTGTTTTCCAACGTCGGCGCTCCACTGCGTGGCTTTTTCTCCTGCACGCTGACTCCACTCGCTAGCCTTCTGGCTCCAGTCGTCGGTCTTCTGGCTCCAGTCGTCAGTTTGCCAGCCTCCTCGGGGGGTGAACGTCTCGCCGCGATCGGAAGCCGATGCGGAGGCGGACGCGGGGGCCGCTGCGCTGGATGGAGTTGCGCCTGAAGGCTCTGTTGGATGAGGGGCGGTGAACTGTGCCGCAAATGACGTAGCGCTCGCAGCGCTCGCGGCACCTGCGGCCCCCGCGCTGCTCGCGGCTTCCGCAGCACCCGCGCTACTTGCAGCACCCGCGCTGCTCGCAGCCCCCGCAGCGCTCGGCGCACCAGTGGGCACCCCGGTCGCACCCTGGCTCGGGCCGGAGTGCGGTGCGGGACCAGCTCCGGGGTCAGCCGGCGAATTCTGCGCGCGCCCGCGGTTCAGCAGAACTCGGCGCACCCAGATGAAGCCGAATACGAGGATCGCGATCCACACGAGCCAGGCGATCGTGGCGCTCAACCAGGCCGGAGCTCCGAACGCTCCGAATGCGCCCCAGCCTGCGAACGCGAACGGTGCGGCCACGCCGCCGGTGAAGATTGAGACGAACGCCGGAATCGCGACCAGTGTCACCAGAATGACAGCGGCGGTCACGATCCCGGCGTGTGCTCGCCCCCGGAAGATCTCCTCCCCGTGGATCTTGCCTGCGGCATCGGGGAGTAGCAGCCACCCGGTCAGATAGAGCAGGATGCCGGGGCCGCCGAGCAGAGCGAGGACCACGAATACGCCGCGCACAATCAGCGGATCGATCCCCGCCTTCGCCGCGATTCCGCCGGCCACACCGGCAAACCAGCGGTCGCCGCCGCGCACAATGCCGAGGCCGCGCAGCCACGAGAAGAACGCGTTGCTGGGGGGAGGCGTGCTCTGGGGATCAGAGTCGTATGTGTTCGTCATGTCTTCGATTCTGACCCAGTCGAATCGTTGCTGCTATCGGGGTTCACCCTGACCGGACCCTGATCCTGCCCGGCTGAGACCCCGATCTCGGCCTCGAACTGCTTGGATAGACCCATGACCCGCCCCCCTCTGGTTCGCGCGAGCGACGACAGCATGATTGCTGGCGTGTGCGCTGGACTTGCCTCGCACCTGGGGCTCCCGGTCAACGCTGTGCGAATCGGGACGCTGGTGCTGACGCTGCTCGGGGGCGCAGGTGCGCTGCTGTATCTCTGGCTCTGGGCACTCGTGCCGCGTGCGGGCGAGACGGAGGGCGTGGTGCCGTTGCGCCGGGCGCTGACACGGCCGGCAGACGGCACGCTTCCGGCCAATGATCCCCGCACGGCGCAGACACCCCGCACGACGCAGACACCCCGCACGGCGCAGACACCCCGCACGACGCAGACGCCCCTCACACGACCGAATAGTCAGGCGCGGGTTCGGGTGGGACCGCCGGATCCTGATCGGCTTCACGAGGCCTCCCAGCCTCCCAGCCGGGCCGAGTCCAGTGCTCAGGAGCAGGGCAGCGCGCCCCGGCGCCGGTCACGCTGGCCAATCGCAGAGTTGTTGCTCGGTGCGTGCCTGCTCGTGGCTGGGATGGGTTTTGTGCTTGTGCGCCTGGGCGTGCAGATCCAATTGGAACTGATTTTGCCAGCTATGGCCGTGCTCGTGGGGGTCGGGCTCACCTGGTGGCAGATCGCGGATCGGGACCGCCCGGACCGCAATCAGGTGCCGCGTGTGCTGGGCGCGCTCGCACTCGTGGCTGCTGGGGTTTTGATGTTCTTCGTGACCGCGCGCGAGCCCAACGCGTGGACCGTCGTTGCCGCCGCTGGCGCGGTGCTCGCCGGGGTCGCGCTGGCGATCGCGCCGTGGCTACTGCGGCTGAACCGGGAACTGATGGCGGAGCGCGCCGCTCGTGCGCGTGAGGCAGAGCGTTCCGATATCGCGGCGCACCTCCATGATTCCGTGCTGCAGACACTCGCCCTGATCCAGCAGCGATCGGAACCCGGCAGCGAAGTGGCGCGGATCGCGCGCGGACAGGAGCGAGAGCTGCGCGACTGGCTGTTCCGCGCAGCCGACGGGGCCCCGGCACCGCACCGCGAGGCAGCGGGCGAGGAACTGCGGGCACACGCTGCCGCGCTTGAGACGGATCACGCGGTGCGCTTCGAAGTCGTTGAAGTGGGATCGAGCGGTGTCGCGCCTGAAGCCATTGTTGCTGCGGCGCGCGAGGCGATGCTGAACGCTGCGCGGCACGCTGGCGGGGACGTCACGGTGTACGTGGAGGCGACGGGGGAGCGGATCTCAATCGATGTCACGGATCGTGGTCCTGGGCTGGACCCCGAGGATCTCCCGCCGGGCCGGATGGGCGTGCGAGAATCGATCCTCGGTCGGATGGAGCGGGCCGGCGGAACTGCGAAGATTGTTGCGGGCCCGGGTGGTGGCGCTTCGGTCCGGTTGGGGATCTCGCGTGAATCAACGACGGATGAGTCGGGAACGCAGTCTGTTCCCGCCAGTGAGGGGACGACCGATGGCTGAGACAATTCCGGGCACGGCAGGATCGACTTCGCCGATCCGCGTCGTTATCGTGGATGACCACCAGATTTTCCGCACCGGACTCCGGGCGGAATTGGGCCCTGAGCTTGATGTTGTTGGCGAAGCCGCGACCGTTGACGAAGCAGTCGCGGTGATCGGTGATCTCGTCCCGCAGGTGGTGCTGCTTGACGTCCATCTGCCTGGCGGCGCTGGTGGCGGCGGGGCTGAGGTGTTGCAGCGGATCAGTGCGGTGCCCGCGACCAGGGAGACACGCGTGCTCGCGTTGAGCGTGTCAGATGCTGCAGACGACGTCGTTAGCGTGATCAGAGCGGGTGCCCGCGGGTATCTCACGAAGACGGCTTCGGGAGCGGAGGTGACTGCGGCCGTGGTTCGTGTGCAGAGCGGAGACGCAGTGTTCTCGCCGCGTTTGGCAGGCTTCGTGCTCGATGCGTTTGGCGCTGGGGGTGGCGAGACGGCGGCCGGTGATGACGAGCTGGATCGGCTTTCGGCTCGTGAGCAGGAAGTGATGCGGATGATTGCTCGAGGCTACGCCTACAAAGAGGTCGCGGCTGAGCTGTTTCTGTCGGTGAAGACTGTGGAGACGCACGTGTCAAAGGTGCTGCGCAAGCTGCAGCTTTCCAATCGTCACGAGCTCACCGCCTGGGCGCTGTCGCGCCGCCTGCTCTAGATCGCGTTCGCCTGCCGCGCCGATCAGAGTGCTTTCCGACTCGTGCGAGTCGAGTTCACGCAGGAAATCTGAGGTCGCGCAGGAAGAGATCCGGGCTTTCGACCTGCGCGAGCTCGAATCTCCTGCGTGACGCAGCGCCAGAGGACGCCCGGGAACCCAAACGCAGCTCGGAGCACTAGTCCCAGCCGGGAAGCCAGAGGTGCGCCTGCCAGAACCAGTCGGCCACTGGCATTCCGGACCAGGTCGGGAAGAAGAACAGCGCGAGCGCGAACGCGAATGCGAGAAACAGAATGACCGCCGCGCGTGGACCGCGCAGCTCACTGGCAGTCACTGAGCGGAGCCCGAGCTCGGTACCGATCTCGCGGAGCCCGCCAGCACGCCAGATCACGCCGACCACGAGCGCGAGCGCAAGCGCGGAGAACGGTGTGAGCACGACGGCATAGAACTGGAAGACTGCCGGTCGCGTGACCGTCGCGACCCAGGGGAGCCAGCCTGACAGGTATCCCACCAGCACAAAGGTGCTCGTGGCCGCGAGTGAGATTTGCAAGGCGGGAACGGCGGGAACGGTGGGAACGGCGGGAGCGGTGAGAGCGGCAGGAACCCGTACCGGGATCGGTTGTGTGTGCTTGGCGGCAGCGAGGATCCTGTGCTGGTGCCGCACCCGTGCCGCGCGCACTGCGAACAAGACCAGGACGATCAGTGCGAGCACGCCACCCCAGGTGATGAGCGGATTGGGCAGCGGTGTGACGGCTGACACACACTCCTGCCAGGGGCACCCTTCGCTCCAACGCTGCTCGTACATTGCGGTCGGGCGAAGTGCGAGCGGCCAGGTGAGCGGGTTGGCCTGGTACGGATGCGGTGCGCTCAGCGTGCCGTGCCAGCCGAGCATGTCCCGGTGATACTGCAGGAGCGCTGTGGGCCATGCCACGCCCGGGGTGCGGCCCCAGCCACCGGGGCTCAGGATCCAGCCGGCCCAGCTTGCGACGTACACGACGAAGGTGACGGGCAGTGTGAGCAATGCGGTGACCCCGGCCTGCCCGACCGCGCGAATAACGGGCTGTGGCGTGCGGGAGCGCAGCCGCGTCATGAGATCACGGATGGTGATGAACACGAGGAAGGCGGCGAGTGGGTACAGTCCTGACCACTTCACTGCAGTAGCTGCCCCGAACGCCACGGCAGCTGCGATGAGCCAGGGGCGGGCCCACACGACGGGAAGGGGACGGTTGGAATCGCGGCCGTCGGTCATTCGCCGCGCGACCGCGAGTTGATCCTGCCACACGAAGAGTGCGCCGAGTGTGACGCACATGGTCAGGATGCCGTCGAGCAGGCCGACCCGGCTGAGCACCACGTTCACCCCGTCGATCGCGAGCGCGAACCCTGCGACACATGCCACGAGCATGCTGCGTGACATCAGCCAAGCGAGACGCATGACGATGCCGACGGTGAGAACGCCGGCGAGGGCTGAGGCACTGCGCCAACCCCATCCGCTCTCGGGCCCAAACACCAGGATGCCGAGCCCGATCACCCACTTGCCAAGTGGCGGATGCACGGCATTCGTGGGGTCAGCCGTGAACGCCGTGGCGCGATCTCCCGCCATCGACGGATCGGTGTCCGGCCAAATCGTGGGGAAGCCGTGTGCAAGCTGGCTGATTGCGTCGCGCACGTAGTAGAGCTCATCAAACACCAGCGTGTCGGGCCGGCCCAGCGCCCAAAATCGCAGCACGAAGGCGATCCAGAACACCAGGATTGGTCCCACCCATCTCAGCCACGTGCGCATGTGCCAAGCCTAGGCGTTCCACTGCGAGCGAGAGGGCTACGATAGTGGGGTGATGACACGGCTCAGTAACTACTTCCTGAAGACCCTCCGTGAGGATCCCTCGGACGCCGAGGTCGCCAGCCACCGCCTGTTGGTGCGTGCCGGCTACATTCGGCGCCAGTCGCCGGGCGTGTTCGGCTGGATGCCGCTCGGCCTGCGCGTCAAGGGCAAGCTCGAAGAGATTATCCGCGAGGAGATGGCGACCGCGGGAGCGCACGAAGTGCACTTCCCCGCGCTGCTCCCACGCGAGCCATATGAGGCGACCGGTCGATGGGACGAGTACGGCGAGACGATGTTCCGGCTGCAGGATCGCCACGGTGCTGATCACCTGCTCGCGCCGACGCACGAGGAAGCCTTTACCCTGATGGTGAAGGACATTGTGACGTCCTACAAAGACCTGCCGTTGCAGCTGTTCCAGATCCAGGACAAGTACCGCGATGAGGCGCGTCCCCGCGCCGGTCTGCTCCGTGGACGCGAGTTCACCATGAAGGATGCGTACTCCTTCGACGTCACCGATGAGGGCCTCGCCGCGGCGTACCAGAAGCAGCGCGACGCCTACGAGCGGATCTTCACGCGCCTCGGGCTCGACTATGTCATTGTGTCGGCGGACGCCGGCGCCATGGGGGGATCCCGCAGCGAAGAGTTCCTGCTCCCAACGCCGATTGGTGAGGACACTTTCGTGCGTTCCGCGGGAGGCTACGCCGCCAACGTTGAGGCGTATGTCACACCTGTTCCGGATCCGGTCCCCTTCGACGGCGCTCCTGCTGCGGCGGTATTTGACTCGCCGAACACCCCGACGATCGAGACGCTTGTGGCACACGCGAACGCGGTGCTGCCCCGCACTGACGGACGTGCGTGGGAGGCCGCTGACACCCTGAAGAATGTCGTTCTCGCGGTGACGCCGATCGGTGGAGAGCGTGAGCTCGTCGTCGTCGGTATGCCTGGCGACCGCGACGCTGATATGAAGCGTGCCGAGGTGGTCTTCGGCGGTGCAGACATCGAACCGGCGACTCCTGCCGATTTCGCGAAGCACCCGGGTCTTGTGCGCGGGTACATTGGGCCAGTGCTCGGAACCGAGGCCGTGCTCGGCTCCGAGGGCACGACGGGTGTGCGCTACCTGCTGGATCCTCGCGTGGTGTCTGGCACCTCGTGGATCACCGGGGCGAACATTGAAGAGAAGCATGTCGCCTACCTCGTCGCTGGGCGAGACTTCTCCGCTGACGGCGTCGCCGATATTGCGTCCGTGCGCGACGGAGATCCCGCACCAGACGGATCGGGCCCGATCGAGACCGCGCGCGGTATGGAGATCGGCCACGTGTTCCAGCTCGGCCGCAAGTACGCCGAGGCGCTGGGCCTCAAAGTGCTCGACGAGAACGGCAAGCTCGTCACCGTCACGATGGGCTCCTACGGCATCGGTGTTACGCGCATCATGGCGATCCTCGCCGAGTTGCATCACGACGATCGTGGGCTGATTTGGCCAGCTGCCATCGCTCCGTTTGACGCGCATTTGGTGGCGACCGGCAAGGATCCTGCCGTCTATGAGGTCGCAGAGTCACTCGCAGCCGAGCTTGAGGCGGCGGGGGCTGACGTGCTCTTTGATGATCGTCCCAAGGTCTCACCGGGTGTGAAGTTCGGCGATGCCGAGCTGCTGGGCGTGCCACGCATCGTGGTTGTGGGTCGCGACGCCGCTGAGGGATTCGCAGAGGTGTGGGATCGCGCAGCCGGCACGAAGGATCGGATCGCGATCGCAGAGATCCCTGCGCTCTTCGGCAGCTAGCAGGGAATTCGCGCGCCACACGGGGCGGGATCAGCACGCGGTATACGCGTCTGTCCCGCCCCGTGTGCTGTGCGCAGCGGGTGCGATGGTCAAGCTTCTGGGGAATTGCCCGAGAGAAATGCCGCTGTGAGTATGCGAATTCAGCCCAGGCTAAGCATATGCAGTTTCGAGGATGTGAATCTGTCAGAGTGACATTCAGTAGCTTCTTCCGGCGTAGTCCAGGAGCTGCCGCACCCAAGAACAGTAGCCTTGCAACTGACGAAGGAGTCATCATGACCGAGAAGCACGAGAACACCGCCAAACCGACACCGGCGTTTGTTGGGGCCTCCTGGGTTGCCCTGCTGCTGGGAATGGCGGCGTACCTGATCGGGCTCTTCAACGCGGGGATGGAGCTCAACGAAAAGGGCTACTACTTCGCACTGCTGATGTTCGGGCTGTTCGCGGCGGTGTCATTGCAAAAAACGGTTCGGGATCGCGGCGATGGCCTCCCCGTCACCAACCTCTACTACGGCATCGCATGGTTCGCACTTGTCATCGCGCTGTCGATGCTGGCAATCGGACTCTGGAATGCCGGCAGTCTGACGCTCAGCGAGAAAGGCTTTTACGGCATCAGTTTTGCGATGAGTCTCTTTGCGTCCGTCGCGGTGCAAAAGAACGTGCGTGACCTCGCTATGTTCAAGGCCGAGGAGGACGCCGATGAGAACGTCGCCGACTCCGATCCGGGTCGGAGCTACCTCCCCGGCGCCTGAGAAATCCGTCCCGGAAATGCATTCGTACACAAAATGGGAATCGGGTTCACCCAGGCCCGAAGTTCGGTTACGCTTTTTCCGAGGGCGAATCAATCGATGCGCTTCATAGGGCCGCCGGTTCTGGCGTGGCCAACAGAGACCAGAAGGAGCCGACCGTGGCAAATATTAATGTTTCCTACGCCGAAATCGAGCAGGCAGCGACGCAGCTTGGCACCGGGCGCGACGAGATCACCGAGAAGCTGCGCTTGCTGCAGTCGCAGATCAACAACCTCGTCGCCTCTGGATTCGTGACGGACCAGGCGTCGGGCAAGTTCAATGCCGCGTACAACGACTACACGGTGAGCGCCAACACGGTGGTGCAGAAGCTCACCGAGATCCAGAGCTTCCTGACGCAGACCGCGACTGCCATGCGCGACATGGACTCCCAGCTCGCTGCCAAGATCAACTAGCGTTTTCGCGCTGGTGCTCTGCTCTGAGGCCAGTGTCTTCTGCTGCGCGCGATGCCGTCATCGGTATCGCGCGCAGTTGTGAATAATTGCTTCTCGAGAGGAATTCCTCATGGGTGACCGGTTGCATCTGCCGGACAGTGAGCTGACTGCTGCCGGGGCATCGCTAGGCACGGCCGCGCAAGAGATGTCGGCTGGAAGCAGCGGGCGACCCTCCGGGAGCTGGGATAGCCTCAGCGGGATCGGCGGCGCCGTGGATGAGTATCTCCGCGGAGTCGCGCTCGCTCGCGACGCACTCGCCGACGCTGCGAAGACCGCCGCGAACACGGTCAGCGGTCTGATGTCGGATAGCGCAGAGCTTGACGCATATCTCGCCCAGACGGTCTACTCCGGCTACGCCGTGTCGAAGGGGACGAAATGACCTGGGTCCCCAGCAGCGCTGCCGAGGCAGGCGTGCTCTCTACCCCTTCCCCGATCAAGGGGAACGTCGACGAAATCAATCGAGCCGCCAGTTACGCGCAAAAGGCTGCTGATGATTCGTTCGGGTATCGCTCGTATGTCCAGGGCGCAGAGCGGAATCTCGCGAGCGGTCAGGGTGACGTGCTCACGCGTCTACAGGGGAAGCTCACAGACACGCTGGTCCCGGGAGTCAACCTTCTCGATGAGAGCGTCGTTGCCGCCAAGAAGGGCTTTGACAGCTACGCCTCCGAGGTTGAGCGGATCCACAAGGACGCCCGCAAAGTCATCTCCGATATTGACGACGACTTGAGCACGATTCGGACTCAGGCTGGCACGATCGCGGAAATTGCGCAGACGATTCGCGCGGGAGTGCCGGGCTCCTGGAACACACCGCCTCCGGGAACAATGCCGGAGCCGCGACTGGGCTCGAATGCGTCGGTGCTTGACTCCGATGAGCAGGAACTGCGTCGCAGGATGTTGACCTCGCAGTATTCGATGCAGTGGTTGTCTGCGGCCATGCGTTGGAAGAATGCGTGCGACGACATCGACACCGCGAAGACGCGGTGGAGCACTCTCGTGAGCGAACGCCGCGACGCGGAGCAGCGGCTGCTCGGTGCGCTGGGAGACACATATCTGGGGCGCCTGCTCGCGGCAGGCGAGACCAGCCAGTGGTCTGCGAAACAGATGATCACGATGGGGCTCTCTGGGGAGCTGCGCGGGGAGAGCGGAATCGCCGATGGGACTGCGAATCCGGCAGTAGAAGACCTGCTCGCGCGAACTGATCTCTCGGGTGAAGAGCTGACGGAGGCCTGGAACGCACTTGGGCTCAGCAAGAGTGATGTGGCAGCGCTTCCGGTTGCCACGCTCGCGCAGCTCGCAAGCCGCAACGGGTTGCCAGCGTGGGCGCAAGATGTCGCCTCAACTGAATTGCTGCACTACTCGCTGATCGCTCCAAACGAGGCGTATCCGCTCTTCGGTTTCGGTACTTCTGGCCCAAGCGTCCAAGAGTTTCGGACGCAGATCGGTCAGCTCTATGGTGCGTGGCAGGACGCGAAGTCTGCCGCGCGCTTGATGGGTGGAGAGCCAATAGTGCAGTTGCTCGCACTCGGGAGTCATGACGGCGCGATGACAGCCGCCATCTCTCACGGTGACCTCGACACCGCGAGTCACGTCGGCGTCAATGTGTCAGGCATGCTGTCAAACGTTGGAGACATCGGACATGACGCCAAGGGTGCGCGCTCGCTCTATAACGAGGCGTACGCAGAGGACTGGACCCAAACCTATGCTGCGGTGACCTGGATTGGCTACAAGTCGCCGGACTTCGGCAACGTCAACTTCATGGGCCGTGCAGACGCCGGGGGGCCGAGGCTCGCGGCGTTCATTGACGGTATCTACGAGAGTCGGGCGGGCAATCACACACCCGTGTCCAACTTCACCGTGTTCGCGCACTCCTATGGCTCGACCACTGCCGCCGTCGCACTGACCGACGTCAAACACCCCATCAACTCTTTTGTGACTTACGGCTCAGCGGGTCTCTCAGCGGACACCCCGATCAGCGGGCTCAAAACTGACAAGGTGTTTTCGACCCATGCCGCCGGTGACCAGACCGCAGGCTTCGGGCAGCTCTGGTCGCATCCGGTCGTGCCGACGGAGCAGCCGTTCTATTCTCTGTTGGCTCCAGAGGGTGCCCCGGAACTCAAAGTCTTTTCCGCCGAGGGCGGCGACGGGTACACCCGGGTCACCGCACACGATATGTTCACGGAAGATGATTCCCCTAGCGGCCTGAACTGGGGCGGCAAGGTCGGGTATCTCACAACCGGTACGAGATCTGCGGAAGACATGGGCAAAATTTGGGCGAATGGTGGGCTCTGATGGTGCTGAAGAGGAATCACCTCGGCCGAGCTGCGGCGACCGCGTTTCTTGGCGTGATGCTAGCAATAGGCGCGACGGCTTGTGCCGGAAGTGGAGAAGGAGACGTGCAAATGGCCCGGACGGTTGACGCTGGTGGATTGACTCAGGACGAGGCCGGCGCTCTCTCGATTGAGGAGCAGTTCGATCTGGTGCGAGAGCGCGACGCCCGGATGCAGGAGCTCCTCACTGAGGCGCAGCTGGTAATCAGTGATGGCGTGTGGATTTGGGGACAGAAGGGCGCGGGCCCGATTGCTGGCCCGAATGCCTGGGCGCTGCCCGGCATGGAGCTCGAGAACAGCTACTTTTTGCAGATGTGGAGAGGGACTCAACCTGCCGGCGCGACGGGTGCGAAGCAGGATCTCGACCCGATGCTTGACTATTTCAAGGAACAGGGGTGGGAGACCACCGTGCGCGAATCGAGCGGCCCAAACTTTGAAGCGGTTGCGGATACCGGCGAAGGCTTCCTCGTGAGCTGGAAAGTAAAGGCCAACGGCTTGTACAACATGGAAGTAATGAGCCAGTCCTACTGGGGCGATTCACGGACGCTGCTGCACGAAATTGTTGACCGCATTCCGCCCGAGGAAACGGCCATCAATGAGTCTCTTCCGGGGGTGTATATCAGGTTCCCTGACTGGTCTGATCCCGTCGACTATGCCCCGAACCTGCAGGATCACGGCGAGTGATGCGTCGCCTGCCAGATTCGTTCTGCACTGATTGCTGCGTCGAGCGCGTGCGCGCTGAGACTCAGCTGCTTGGACACTGATCTGGTGCTTGGCATCAAGGCGGCCGCTCGGATCGTAGCGACAGTGCTGCTGGGCACACTGGTGGCGACGGGCGCCGTTTCGTGCGCCCCAGGCGGACTCGGAAGCGGCGGAGCTTCTCGGAACGCTGATGCCGGTGGATTAACTCAGCACGAAGCAGGCGCGCTCTCGCTTAAGGAGCAGTTTGATCTGGTGCGGGAGCGGGACGCCCGGATGCAAGACCTACTCACCGAGGCGCAGCTGGTGATCAGTGATGGCGTGTGGATATGGGGGCAGAAGGGCGGGGCCCCGGTACTGGGCCCGAACGCCTGGGCGCTGCCCGGCATGGAGCTCGAGAACAGCTACTTTTTGCAGATGTGGAGAGGAACTCGGCCCGCGGGCGCTACCGGAGCCAAGCAGGATCTCGAACCGATGCTTGACTATTTCAAGGCGCAGGGGTGGGAGACCACCGTGCGCGAATCGAGCGGACCAAACTTCGAAGCGGTTGCGGATACCGGCGAAGGCTTCTTCGTGAGCTGGAAAGTGAAGGCCAACGGCATTTACAACATGGAAGTGATGAGCCAGTCCTACTGGGGCGACTCACGGACGCTTCTGAAGGAAATCTCCAGTCGGGTTCCTGAGTCTGAATACGACAAGGAAGAGTCAGCTCCGGGCGAGTATCTACCGTTCCCTGACTGGTCCGATCCGATCGTGTACACCCCAAACCTCCAGGATCACGGCGAGTGATGCGGCGCCTGCCAGATTCGCTTTGCGCCGATTGGGGCGCACGAAACTCTCGCCCGCAGTCCCCGGGCGGATG
Organism: Leucobacter luti; assembly: GCF_019464495.1. Taxonomy (NCBI): domain Bacteria; kingdom Bacillati; phylum Actinomycetota; class Actinomycetes; order Micrococcales; family Microbacteriaceae; genus Leucobacter; species Leucobacter luti. Next base: position 2,578,462 of record NZ_CP080492.1, read on the forward strand.
CGACCACCATGGCATTTCCTGCTGGCCTGCACCTCAGCTTCTCTGACTGCTCCGATCTGCTCGACTACACTCCAAACCTGCAGGATCACATTTCCTGAAGTCTCCGTATCTGTGAGGACCCGCGCGTATGAAACTGAAGCTCACACTGGTTGTCCCGCAAGGCGGACACCAGGACGTCACGCTGTCCTGCGATGTGACGGCAACAGTCGGGGACGCGGCGCGCGCGCTTATTCGCGCGGGGGCAGGCAGCGATCCGCGCCTCGTCGCACCGGCACGCACCCGACTGCTGCCGTTGACGCTGCGCGGCCGTGCGGGCGACTCAGGGGCAATGACCTTGCTGGACCCGCAGTCCCCGATCGCGTCTTCAGGGCTGCAATCGGGGTGGATCGTCGAGGCAGTTCCCGAGTTTGGCAATCGCCCCGACGAGCGCCGGATGATCGAAATCGCCGGCTACGTCGAAGTGTTGAGTGGGATCCATGCGGGCACCAGCTACAGCCTGATCGCCGGCACGAACACGATCGGCCGTGAGCAGAGCAGCCGAGTGCACCTGAGCGATACGAGTGTGTCGCGCAGGCATGCGGTGGCGGAGATCACCCCAGGGAAACCAGGGATCGTCCTCCGCGATCTCGGTTCCGCAAACGGGATCGTGGTGGGAGATTCCAATTCGGGAGCCTCACTCGCCGAGTTGCGTATTGATCGGCCCAGCGAGATTACGCTGGGAACTGTCACACTGCGGATTACTCCTGGCCCGCCGCAGGCGACGCCTGAGGTCCTGTCGCATCGTGTCATGCACACGCGGGCACCGCGCCTCGCTCCCGTGTTCCCAGCGTCAGCGCGTGAACTCCCAGCGCCCCCGCAGCCAGCGACTCCGAACCGGATCCCGATGCTTGCGATGCTCGCCCCGATGATGATGGGCGGCGTGATGTTCGCCATCACACAGTCACCGATGAGCCTCATGATGGTGGCGTTCTCGCCGCTCATGATGATTGGATCCTGGGTGGACGGCAAGCTCGGTGGGAAACGCAAGCAGCAGCGGGATCTCGCTCGATTCGTTGAGTCGCTCGCCGCTGATCGGGATGAACTCGGCGAGCTGCGGTCACAAGAAATTGAGGTGCGCGCATCGGAGACCCCCGCGATCGCTGAGATTGCCGATGCTGTGCAGCGTCGCAGCGGTCTGTTGTGGACGAGGCGGCCAGAGCACCGATCTTTCCTTGAGGTCCGGTTCGGAGACGGTGTGCTCCCGAGCCGCACAGAGATCACTCTGCCGGCCCGCGGGGACACCGAGCGACAGCAGTGGGATGAACTGCAGCGCGTGCGATCAGAGTTCGCGGAGGTCGCGCCGGTGCCGCTTCTTGAGCGTTTTGACCGGTGCGGATCCCTCGGCGTGGTCGGCGAGCGAATGTGGGCTGAGAGCATGGCACGCTCGCTTGTGATCCAGCTGGTGGGGCTGCATTCCCCGTCAGAGCTCGCGCTGGCCTGCTTCGCCTCCGAAGACCACGCGGAAGAGTGGGAGTGGCTGAAATGGCTGCCCCACGTTGACGCCGTGACGAGTCCAGTCCCTGCCTGGCAGCTCGCTGACGACGTCTCGAGCTCCACCAAGCTCATCACCGCGCTGGAGGGACTCCTAGAAACGCGCCGCGCCGCCGCTGCGCGGCGGACCGTGCGCTCGCACCTCGACGCCGATACCCGAAATGATGACGCGCACGGCGTTGCCGTTGATGATCTGCCGACGATCCCCGCCGTCGTTGTGCTCGTGCTCGATCCCGGTTTGGTCGATCCCTCGCGCCTGATCTCCCTCGCAGAGGACGGCCCCGACTGCGGGATTCACCTCATCTGGGTCTCCGATCAGATCGACGGTCTGCCTGCGGCGTGCCGCACGTTCGTTGAGCTGGGGAGTGCGGCCGGCCGCGTGAGCTTTGTCCGATCCGGCAGTGAAGTCCAACTGCAGCGGCTCGAACCCGTTGCGTCCGTTCAGGCCCGCGAGCTCGCCAGACGGCTCTCCCCGGTCGAGGACACGAGCGCGCGCGTGCTTGACGAGAGCGACCTGCCTCGGGCCGTGCAATTGCGTGATCTGCACGGGACCGACCTGTTGGGCGGGGCGCAGCCCATCGTGCAAACCTGGATCGAATCCGGCAGCCTGACCTCGCACTGGGTGGCAGGTGCGGAGCGCGAGCCGATTTCACTCGCAGCTGTTGTTGGACAAAGCCCTGATGGCCCCGCGTCGATCGACCTCAGAGTCCACGGCCCGCACGCGCTTGTCGGTGGCACCACTGGCGCTGGCAAGTCGGAGTTCTTGCAGAGCTGGATTATGAGTATGGCGGCCCAGACCAGCCCGGATCGTCTCACGTTCCTGCTGGTGGACTACAAGGGCGGTGCAGCCTTCGCAGAGTGTGTTGATCTGCCGCACACTGTCGGCCTCGTCACTGACCTCAGCCCGCACTTGGTGCGTCGAGCACTCACCTCCTTGCGCGCCGAGCTGCACTATCGCGAAGAACTGCTTGCCGCCCACGGGGCGAAGGACTTGATGACGATGGAGCGCCGCTCGGATGCCGCGGCTCCGCCCGTGCTCGTCATCGTGATCGATGAGTTCGCCGCGCTTGCCGGTGATGTGCCGGAGTTTGTGGACGGGGTGATCGACGTGGCCCAGCGCGGCCGCTCGCTCGGTCTGCACCTCGTGATGGCGACTCAGCGGCCCGCTGGCGTGATCACCGATAACCTGCGCGCGAACACGAACCTCCGGGTCGCGCTGCGCATGGCAGACGAATCTGACAGCTCCGACGTACTCGGAGTGAAGGATGCCGCGTTCTTTGCGGCGGAGACGCCCGGCCGCGGCGCCTTCAAGATTGGACCCGGTCGGATCGGCCACTTCCAGACCGGCTACATCGGCGGCAGGGCCTCGAACACTGATGCTGCGACGCCGATCGAGGTGCGACCGCTTGGGTTCCTCGAGGGGGAAGCATGGGACATCCCCGCTGAGCCCCGCCCGGCTCAGCGTCAGCGGGCGCGCCCGCCGCGTGACATTGAGCTGCTCCGCGACGGCATCGTCGAAGCTGCCCGGACTGCTCGCGTTGCGACCCCCGTCGGCCCTGGCTTGATGCACTTCCTGATTCGCTTGACTTCGGTACACTCTCGGCGCGCGCTGCAGGGACAGCTGCCGAGCGCGGGGATGCCGCGCTGATCGGGCTGCGCGACGAGCCGGAGAGTCAGGCTCAGCGCCCGGTAGCCATCGACCTCGAAGAGTCAGGCAACGTGGCGTTCATCGGAGCGAGCGGTACGGGCAAGACGAGCGCTCTGATGTCACTCGCCGCCGCCTTGAGCGCACAGGCCAGCACGGCACCGGTGCACATTTACGCCATTGATGCGGCAGGCGGGGCGCTCGACACGATCGACGAGCTCCCCACCGTCGGCGCGGTCGCGCCGCTGGCGAACACCGAGCTTATGGAGCGCGTGCTGCGGCATCTGCTGGCGTGTATCGCTGAGCGTGGCGTGCGCTTCGCAGCCGCGCGTGCTGCGGGGCTGCGCGCGTTTCGGCGCACCTCCGAGGGGGCGCAGGAACCGAGAGTGGTGCTCCTGCTCGACGGATTTGCTGCGTTCCGCCAGGCGACGGAGACGATCGGCGGAGCCAACTCACCGTTGCAAATGCTGGGCGAGATCATGTCTGCCGGGCGCTCCGTTGGTGTGCACGTGGTGCTCAGCAGCGACCGTCCAGGCGCAATCCCCGCTGGCATGTCTGCCGCGGTGCAGCAGCAGTATGTGTTCCGTCTCGCCAGCCCGCACGACTACGGGCAGCTGGGAGTGAATTCCGACACTCTCGAGAGCGCGCCTCCCGGTCGCGTAGTGCTCGCGGGCGCTGATGCCGAGATCCAGCTCGCTCAACTCAGTGGCGAGAGCGGATTGTCTGCGCAGGCCGAACGCATCGAAGAGCTCGCTGCCGAACTGCGCGCCTCCGGCGTCCAGCCCGCCGTCGTGGTGCGCAACGCCCCAGAGACCGTTCCGCTCGCGGAGCTGCCCGTGGAAGTCGGTGGGCGTCCGGTGTACGGCATCGCTACTGCAAGCTTCGATCCGGTGGGGCTTCCCGTCCGCGGGCTTGGCGTCATCGCGGGCCCCCAGGATCGGGAATCTCGACCGCTGCACGGAGTTGCGTACAGGGCTTGACCCGGTGGGCAGCCGCGCAGGGCGAGCACATCGATCGTGTGCTGCTCACATTTACGGCCGAGGGCCTCGCTGACTCGGGTGAGTGGGACGAAATCGCGGTGGGGGAAGAAGCAGTGCGGGAGCGCGCTCGCGCGCTCGTCCTCGCGCTCGGTGGGAAGCCTGCGCCTGGCAGCGGTGTGAGCGGAGGCATAATCGGAGGCATGATCGGCGCCCCGATTGGTGGCCCGATCGGTGGCGCACAGGCGGCGCAGGAGTCCGCTTCGGAGGTCGCGCCGGTGTTCCCAGCACCCGGACGACGGGGCGTGATCGTGGTCGAGCGCCCGGCCGATGCCGAGGGCACTGCGGCGCTGCCCGAGCTGATCGCGCTCGCCAAGGCCGCGCGTCGCTCCGGGGTCCTGGTGCTGTTCGAGTTTGAACAGGGGACGGGCAGCGCGATCTGGGACCTCTTCACCGCCTTGAAGCAGCCCACCTGGGGGTTGGCGCTGCAGCCGGACGACTCAGAAGGCCAGTCGCCGTTCCGGGAATCCTTCGGCCGTGTGAAGCGGGCGGATTTCCCGCCAGGACGTGGCTTCGCGGTTGCTGGAGGCCGGGTGACACCTGTGCACGTTGCGCTGCACAGCTGAGCATGGGATCGACTCGACCGCGTTCGGCGCGTGGGTATGGCATCCCTCAGGGCGCTGGAGTACGCTGGTCACTTCTCCGCGCCCTCGGGCGTGACATCTAAATAGACAGTTCAATAGAAGGAGGCACGATGAAAATCGAGCTGGTAACGCTGCGACAGATCGAACGCGAGAAGGAAATTCCGTTCGACGAACTCGTTGAGATTATTGAACAGGCCATCCAGTCTGCGTACCTGCGTCACGCGGAAAACAACAAGCTCCCGGTGCCCCGTGAATCTGAGGTGCGGGTGACGCTGGATCGCAAGTCCGGCGAGATCTCCGTGCTCGTGCCTGAACTCGATGACGAGGGTCAGGTGATTGGTGAGGCATACATCACGACCGATGAATTCGGCCGCGTCGCTTCGAGCGCGGCGAAGCAGGTCATCAACCAGCGCTTGCGCGACCTGACTGACGATGCAGTGCTGGGCAACTTCAAGGATCGCGAGGGCCAGGTCGTCTCCGGTGTTGTGCAGCAGGGGCCAAACCCGCGCATGGTGCATGTTGATCTGGGCGAACTTGAGGCGATCCTGCCTCCTGAGGAGCAGGTGCCGGGCGAAAAGTACCCCCACGGGATGCGAATCCGCGTGTACGTGACGAGCGTGTCAAAGGGAACGAAGGGCCCGCAGGTCGTGGTGTCTCGCACCCACCCGGGTCTCGTGCGCAAGCTGTTCGAACGGGAAGTTCCCGAGCTCGCTGAAGGGCTCGTCGAGATCGTCTCTCTGGCTCGTGAAGCGGGTCACCGGTCAAAGGTTGCCGTGCGAGCAAAGCAGGCCGGCATCAATGCCAAGGGCACGTGCATCGGCGAGATGGGCAGCCGCGTGCGTGCCGTAATGGGCGAGCTCGGCGAAGAGAAGATCGACATCGTCGACTACTCACCTGAGCTGCCGAAGTTCGTTGCGAACGCGCTGTCGCCGGCAAAGGTCACCGATGTATTTATGCTGAACGAGTCGCTGAAGCAGGTCCGTGCTCTGGTCCCTGATTTCCAGCTGTCGCTCGCGATTGGAAAAGAGGGCCAGAACGCTCGCCTCGCTGCGAAGCTGACGGGCGCGAAAATCGATATCCAGCCCGATTCGATCATGAACGACTAGTCCTTTCCGGATCCATGTTCGCTCTGGCGTGCTCAAAGCCGGGTCCCGGTGGGGCTCCGCACGCTTGATCTCGGCGGACGTGAAGTGGTCCGGTGCGCGCAGGTGACTCGCCGGAATCGATCATGACGGACTCCGCATGTTCGGGCTGGTCGTCTGGCCAGCGTTCAGCCTTGCAGTACTGCCGCGGCAGTGCTGCAAGGCTGAGCGCGTTTTCGGGGGAGGCGTGTGCCTCCTGTCTCCAGTTCCTGGGTGCGTCCTGGCACGGGTGAAGTGCGCACACCGCACCATGTTGCGCAGTGCCGCGCTGCGCGGTGATGCTACCGTGGGGCGCAACCCCACCGACATCCCACCGAACCCGCACCCGCGAATGCCGTCGCCTCTCCTGACGGCGCCACTTCCTCAGGACAGACCCGCACACCGTGAAGATACTGGTAATCGAAGACGACGACCGCGTCGCTGCTGCCCTGTGCGCATTCCTGCGGAAGTCCGGCTTTGATACTCTGCGCGCGGCAGACGGCGCGGCTGGCCTCGCGTGCTTGGACGCCGAAGTCGACGTGGTGTTGCTCGATCTGGGCCTTCCGGACGTTGACGGAATCGATCTGTGCCGCCGGATCCGTGCCCGCACCGGTGTGCCAATTCTGATCGCGACTGCGCGCACCGATGTGCAGGATCGTATCCAGGGTCTCCGCGCGGGCGCTGACGACTTCCTCGTGAAACCCTACGACGTGCGCGAGCTCGTGGCGCGCATTGAAGCGGTCACGCGACGCGTCCGCGCGATGCCGCAGGAGGGTGACCACGCCGCGCCCATTGTGGTGTGCGGCGTCACCATCGACCTGGTCGCGCGCCAGGTCTCGACAGCAGCTGGCCCTATCGACCTCACGCCCAAAGAGTTCGACATTGTCGCCGTGCTCGCCCGTTACCCCGGAGTCGTGGTCCCGAGAGACCGCATCATTTTCGAGGTTTGGAATACCGAGTGGCATGCGTTTCAGCGCTCGCTCGAAGTGCATGTCGGTTCGATCCGGCGGAAAACTGGCCGCTCCGAACTGATCGAGACGATCCGCGGGGTCGGGTACAAGTTGCCGGTGACCTAGCCCATGCGCAGACGGTTGGTCATCGTGTTCCTGATCCCCCTGCTTGGCGTGTTGGTGCTGCTCGGAGGCGGGTATGCCTGGAGTTCTGCGCAGAGCGTGCAGCAGACCTTCTTCGCAGAGAACGCCGGAGATCTCAGCTATTTCGTGACGAGCGCACGGCAGGCACTGAGCACGGGCAATTCCCTCGTGCTGGAGTCTGAAGTCGTGCGCTACGAAGAACTGTATGGCGCGCGGATCACGGTGGTGGACCGCACCGGGATTCCCTGGGAACTCAACGGTCGCGAGAGCCGGCTCGATGAAGAAACGCTCGCGCAGGTGAGTCTCGCGCTCTCCGGCCGACGCGGCGAGACCCCGCAGGCGGTGCTGCCCTGGTCAGCGGAAGAGATGACTCTGGTCGAGCCCGTCTTCACGGATGGCGACGTGATCGGAGCGGTGGTGTTGACGCAGTCGATGGCGGCGCCTCGCGGTGAGATCGTGCGGCACTGGGGCTGGCTCGCGGTGATCGCCGTTCTGGGCACCGGCGCTGGCGTGCTCGTGGTGCTGCGGCTTGCGCGGTGGGTGCTCCGTCCCGTGCAGCGCGTGGATGAGGCGATGGCCGCGATCGAGCACGGCGACATGGACGCCCGGATCGATGACGCAACCGGTCCGCCCGAACTGCAACGGATGATCGTGGTGTTCAACAACATGGCCGCCGAGATCGAGCGGGTGCTGGCGCGGCAGCAGGAGTTCACGCTCAATGCATCGCACGAACTGCGCAACCCGCTGAACGCACTGCTCATGCGAGTTGAGATGCTGGCCACCGGGCTGCCTGAGTCTTGGGACGAGGACATCGAAGCGACCCGAGAAGAGGGGCGGCGGCTCGTCCGTATCCTCGACACCCTGCTGAGCCTCTCGAAGTCCGGCCACGGGGATCCCACGGTGCGCGCGGTTGACGTGAGCGAACTGGTGGCGAAGCGCGGGGAAGCCTGGCGCGAGGTTGCGGCCCGCTCAGGGGTGCGGATCCTGGTGCACGGTGAATCGGGGATCGTGTGCGCTACCGACGCGTTCGTCGTTGAGAGCGCGCTCGACGCGATCCTGGACAACGCCGTCAAGTTCTCTCCCACGGGGGGCCTCGTCGAGCTTGCCGCTGAACACACCGATGAGAGCGTGTGCATCGTGGTGCGGGACCACGGGCCAGGAGTGCCAGCGGCCGAGCTGGAATCGATGACGGATCGGTTCTGGCGCAGTTCCGGCACGCAGAACGTGCCGGGGTCCGGGCTGGGCCTCGCAATCGCTACTGACCTCCTCGCATCGATCGACGGCGGGCTGGAGATCGAGGAAGCCAGCGGAGGGGGCCTGCGAGTGATCCTCCGGGTGCACAGAGAGGCGGAGCTATGAGGCGGAGCCGGATTGTTTCACGCGGGATCGCCACGGCGGTGCTCGGGATCATTGCCGCGGTTGCGCTCTCAGCGTGCTCGGCGGGAGGCGGTGCGCAGCAGCGGCAGCAGTACGTCATTGCGAGCGGGGTAACCGGCGGAATTTACGCCGGGTACGGCAGCGAGCTCGCCAAAGTGCTGAGCCGTGAGCTGGGCGCACATATCGAAGCGGTGAGCACCGAGGGGTCCTTGGAAAACCTGCGGTTGGTCGGCTCGGGGGAGGCGCTCTTCGGATTCGCGCAGAGCGACACTGCAGCTGACGCAGTTGCGGGCACTGGCCCATTCGCCGAGCCGCTCCCCATCGTGGCGGCCGCCCGGCTTTACGAGGAATACGTCCATGTGGTGGTGCGCGCCGACTCTGATGTCGCTGAGCTGGGTGATCTAGCGGGTCACAACATCTCACTCGGTGCTCCGAACTCGGGCGTCGCTGCGGCATCAGCGCGCATCTTGGATGAGGCCGACGTGGATGTCGCCACGATCACGAATCCCAAACTCGGTCTCGACGACTCGCTTGCTGCCCTCCGAGATGGAACGATCGAGGGGTTCTTCTGGGTGGGCGGGCTTCCGACGCCTGGCCTGCAGGCCTTCTCGCAAGAGGTGCCGATTCGGCTGGTGTCAATTGAGCATCAGTTCGTGGATCAGTTGAACGATCGTTACGGTGGGGTCTACCGCGTTGCTGAATTTCCGGCCGGGCTGTATGGGCGCGACGAGGTGAGCGTCACGATGACCGTGCCGAACTATCTCATTGTGTCCGCAGACGCCCCTGATGACGTGGTCGCCGATGCGCTCGCCGCAGTCTTTCGCACGCGGGCTGAGATTGCGGCATCGGTGCCAACGGCTGCCCTGCTCGATCGGCGTCTCGCGATCTTCACGGCTCCGCTTGAGCTGCATCCGGGGGCCGCGGCGTACTACCGGAACACGAAACGCTAGTGCGGCGTCTGCTGGCTCTTGGCGAAACCTCAAGAAACCCTCAAGTGAGGTGAAGTCGCGCACTGACGCGACATAGCGTGTGCTGCATCCACCGATTCAATGGAGAATGTAGATGAATGCATCGGCACTAGGCACGCCTGCCTCACCCACGGGTGACACCACCGCTATTCGTGTGCAGCACGATGAGACGGACCCGTTGGTCGTGATCTCGGAAGTGAACAAGCACTACGGCGATCTGCACGTCCTGAACAACATCAACACGACGGTGGGTCGGGGCGAAGTGGTTGTCGTCCTTGGCCCGTCCGGATCGGGCAAATCAACGCTCTGTCGCGCGATCAACCGTCTCGAGACGATCGATTCAGGCACGATCACGATCGACGGCACACCGCTGCCGGAGGAGGGTAAACAGCTTGCCCGGCTCCGCGCCGACGTCGGCATGGTGTTTCAGTCATTCAACCTCTTCGCGCACAAGACGATCCTCGAGAACGTCACACTCGGCCCGATCAAGGTGTCGGGCATGACGAAGAAAGACGCTGAAGAGCACGCAATGGCCCTGCTCGAGCGGGTCGGGATCGCAAACCAGGCGAAGAAACTGCCGTCGCAGCTTTCGGGTGGCCAGCAGCAGCGCGCTGCAATCGCTCGCTCGCTCGCGATGCGGCCCAAGCTGATCTTGCTTGATGAGCCGACTTCGGCGCTTGATCCGGAGATGATCAATGAGGTGCTCGACACCATGATCGGCCTCGCGAACGATGGCATGACGATGGTTGCCGTCACCCACGAGATGGGATTTGCGCGCCGCGCGGCGGACCGAATTCTCTTCATGGCCGATGGTCAGATCGTTGAGGAAGCCACTCCCGAGCAGTTCTTCACGGATCCGAAGACCTCGCGCGCACAGGACTTCTTGTCCAAGATCATCGGTCACTGACTCACTCACCATCCCACGCTGGCCGACGGTGTCGTCGGCCGAATTGAAAGATAGGACATCATGCGAATCACCAAGTATGCAGCAGTACTCGCAGCAGCAGGCGCCCTCGTGTTGGCCGGCTGCTCCGGTGGCGGCGACCTGGGTGGCGGCTCAGGAGAAGCCCCTGCAGTCAAGGAGGACGCGTCATTCCCCGCTGGCAGCACGATGGAGAAGCTGAACAAGGCTGGCAAGATCACCGTCGGAACGAAGTACGACCAGCCGCTCTTCGGTCTTCGCGGACTCGACGGGGACCCGGAGGGCTTCGACGTTGAAATTGCGAAGATCATTGCGGGCGAACTCGGCATCTCAGAAGACAACATCGAGTGGATTGAGGCGGTATCTGCCAACCGTGAGCCCTTCATTGAGAAGGGTGAGGTCGACATCGTTGTAGCGACGTACACGATCAATGACACACGCAAGGAAGTTGTCTCCTTCGGCGGCCCTTACTACATCGCGGGCCAGGATCTGCTCGTGCTTGACGGGAACCCCGAGGGCATCACGAGCATCGACGATGTGAAGGGCAAGAAGGTCTGCTCGGTGACGGGATCGACCTCTGCACAGAACCTGAAGGATGCCGGTGTCGAGGTCCTGGAGACCGACACCTACTCCAACTGCCTCTCGCCGCTGCGCCAGGGCGAGGTCGTTGCGGCGTCAACTGACAACGTCATTCTTGCGGGCTTGGTGGATCAGAACCCAGGCGAATTCGAGCTCGTGGAAAAGCCATTCACTGAGGAACCGTACGGTGTTGGCCTCGCGAAAGACGACGACGAGTTCCGCGGGTTCATCAACGATACGCTCGAGGATTCGTTCACGGATGGACGCTGGGTGCAGGCATGGGAGAGCACCGCTGGCAAGGTCCTTTCGACCCCCGAGCCCCCGGCTATCGACCGCTACTGAGCACCGCTGTGCCACCGATCGAGTCAGCAATGCTGACTCGATCGGTGGCCCCAGCCTGAAACACTCCTCAGAGCGATCTGACGGGAAGGGAGCGTGGGAAACATGAATGTACTGATCGAGAACTTCGATGGTGTGCTGAATGGATTTTTCACGACCGTGCGACTGCTCGTCTTCGGCGGGCTGGGGGCCACTGCGATTGGCCTCCTCGTCGCTACGATGCGGATCTCGCCAGTGGCATCACTGCGCGGCTTCGCGGTTGGCTACACCGAACTGGTGCGGAACATTCCGCTCACGCTCGTGTTCTTCTTTATGACCTTTGTGCTGCCGCTCATCGCGACCAACTTGCCGCCGTACGAAGTGCGCGCCGTGTTCGCGCTCGCGATCTACACCTCACCGTTCATCGCTGAGGCACTGCGCTCGGGGATTAACGGCGTGCCAGTGGGGCAGGCCGAGGCCGCCAGATCGATCGGGCTCGGGTTCGGCCAGACGCTGACGTTGATCGTGCTGCCGCAGGCGCTGCGCATGGTGGTGCCGCCACTGATTAACGTCTTTATCGCGCTCACCAAGAACACCTCGGTTGCGGGCGGCTTCTTCGTGCTTGAGCTGTTCGGGACGGCTCGGATTCTGACGAACAATCACGGCAACGCGGTGATTCCGATTTTGGTCGGCGTCGCGTGCTTCTACCTGCTGATCACCATTCCGCTCGGCCTCATCGCTGGACGGATCGAGAAGAAGGTGCGGGTGCTGCGATGAGTGCGCAAGCTACTGTGCTCTACGATGCGCCGGGGCCGAAGGCGCGGACCCGCTCACGGATCATCTCAGTCGTCGGGCTCTTGGCGCTCGCAGGCCTGATCGCCTGGGTGATCTACCGGTTGTCGATCCCGCAGGTCTCCGCGAACGGTGCCGAGACGAGCCCGATTCTCGATCCTGTGCGCTGGGAGCCGCTCGCTGATGCGCGAGTGTGGGAACAGATCGCTCGCGGGGTCGGAGCAACGCTCGCTGCCGCCGCCGTCGCGATGGTCGGTGCACTCATTCTCGCGGTCGTCTTTGCATTCGGCAGGCTCGCAACGAGCCCGCTGATCCGGGTCCCCGTGGCGATCGTGCTGGAGTTCTTCCGCGGCATGCCCGTGCTGCTGATGATGCTCTTTATTTTGCTGGTCGCCTCTACCGGAGCGTTCTGGGCCGTGGTGATCGCACTCGTGGTGTACAACGGGGCGATCCTGGGTGAGGCGCTGCGGGCCGGAATGATCTCGCTCGGAAAGGGACAGCGTGAGGCGGGCCTCTCGATCGGGCTCACTCCGACACGCACGCGGCTGCTGATCGAGCTGCCGCAGGCGTTCACGCAGATGCTGCCGATCATCATGGCGCAGTTGGTGGTGCTGCTCAAAGACACCTCCCTCGGCTACATTGTCGGCTACTACGAGTTGCTGCGGACGGTGACGAACCTGTCGACCTTCTTCGGAAACCAGTATCAATTCACCTTCTGGTTTGTTGGCGCGGTCGTGTATCTCGCGCTCAACATTGTCGTATCGCTTATCGGGCGCCGCGCGGCTCGGATCGTGGAGGCCAAGCGCGCGTAGCGCAGCACACCACGGAACGCGCCCTTCCAACACGCCTGCCTCCCGGGGATTCCCGGGAGGCAGGCGTGTTCCCAGGGCAGTGCCTCATGCGAAGTGTGGGAAGCTGGTAGGATGGATGCGGTTCGGACCTGTGTAGCGTGTCGCACGCGTGCCTCGCGCACAACGTTGCTTCGAGTAGTGGTGCGCGATGGTCAACTGTGTGTTGACGATCGCGCGGTGCTTCCGGGGCGAGGTGCGTGGGTACACCCCACGAGCGAGTGTCTGAAACGAGCAGTGACCCGAGGAGTCTTTCCACGGGCGCTGCGTGTGTCAGGGCAACCCGACACACGCCCTTTAGAGAACAGGCTGAAAACACACATGGACAACTAATGAGCGGCTCACGATGAGACTCGTCCAGTAATTTTGGTTCTCGCCTGTCTGGCGTGAACCCAGACAGGAGAAAAGTGGCTAACCCACGCGTACACGAGATCGCTGCGGAGATCGGTGTAGATAGCAAGGTCGTTCTGGCCAAGCTGAAGGAGATGGGCGAGTTCGTTAAGGCGTCCTCGTCCAGCGTTGCACCCCCGGTTGCGCGCAAAGTGAAGGCAGCGCTTGCTGCCGACGGCGTCACTGGCTCAGCCGGCGATGCCCCCGCTGCAGCCGCACCCGCGGCCGCCAAGCGTCCCGCAGGTCTCAAGCCCGGCCCCCGGCCCGGCCCGAAGCCGCCGACCCCTGCTGCTGAAGAGCCGGCTCCTGCCGCTCCCCAGGCAGCCGCGCCTGCGGCTCCTGCTGCACCCGCAGCTCCCGCCGCACCCGCGGCGAAGGCTGCGCCCAAGACTGATTCCAAAGCTGAGGCCAAGGCGGACACATCGGGCGACAAGCCTGCCGCGCCGAAGCCTGCCGGCGCTGCAAAGCCCGGCGCAAAGACTGACGCGAAGCCGGGCGGACCCCGTCCGGGGAACAACCCGTTTGCTTCGAGCCAGGGCATGGGCATTCCTCGCCCGCCGCGACCGGGCAATAACCCCTTCGCTGCAAACCAGGGCATGGGAGGACGTCCCGGCGGCGCCGGTCGTCCGAGCCCCGGGAATATTCCCCGGCCCTCTCCGCGTCCCGCAGGCGGTCCCGCCGGTGCCGGCGCAGGTCGTCCGGGTGGCGGCGGTCGTCCCGGTGGCGGTCGTCCCGGCGGTGGCGCTGGCTTCACGCGTCCCGGCGGTGGCGGAGGCGCTCCCGGTGCTCCCGGTGCAGGTGGCTTCGCTGGTCCCCGCCCGGGCGGCGGCTTTGCCGGCCGTGGCCGTGGTGGTCGCGGTGCTGGTACCGCTGGCGCGTTCGGCCGTGGCGGCTCCAAGAGCAAAGCGCGCAAGTCGAAGCGGGCAAAACGCGCTGAATTTGAGATGCGTGAGGCACCGTCACTTGGCGGCGTGAGCGTACCTCGTGGCGATGGCACGACCGCGATCCGGCTGCGCCGCGGCGCATCCCTCTCGGACTTTGCTGACAAGATCAACACGAGCGCATCGAACCTCGTCACTGTCCTGTTCCACCTCGGTGAAATGGCAACGGCGACCGAGTCTCTCGACGAAGCAACGTTCCAGATTCTCGGTGAGGAGCTGGGCTACCGCATTCAGGTCGTCTCTCCTGAGGACGAGGATCGGGAGCTGCTCGAGGGCTTCGATATCGACATTGAGAGCGAACTTGAAGAAGAGGGCGATGACGTCCTCCAGGCTCGCCCGCCGGTTGTCACGGTCATGGGCCACGTTGATCACGGTAAGACTCGCCTGCTCGACGCGATCCGCAAAGCGGACGTCGGCGGCGGCGAGGCTGGCGGCATCACGCAGCACATTGGTGCCTACCAGGTGCACACCGAGCACGAGGGGCTGGAGCGCGCGCTCACCTTCATCGATACCCCGGGTCACGAGGCGTTCACCGCCATGCGTGCTCGTGGTGCGCAGGTTACCGATATCGCGATCCTCGTGGTTGCGGCGGATGACGGCATCATGCCGCAGACGATTGAGGCCCTGAACCACGCCCAGTCGGCGAACGTGCCGATCGTGGTCGCGGTGAACAAGATCGATAAAGAGGGCGCGAACCCGGAGAAGGTGCGTCAGCAGCTCACCGAGTTCGGTCTGGTGTCCGAAGAGTGGGGCGGCGACGTTATGTTCGTCGACGTGTCGGCGAAGAACAACGTTGGCATCTCCGAGCTGCTTGAAGCAGTGCTCCTCACGGCTGACGCTGGTCTTGACCTCCGCGCGAACCCAGACAAGGATGCTCGCGGCGTTGCTATCGAGGCGAAGCTCGATAAGGGCCGCGGTTCGGTTGCTACCGTGCTCATTCAGTCCGGCACGCTCCGCGTCGGCGACGCGATCGTTGCTGGTACCGCGTACGGTCGCGTCCGCGCGATGCATGATGAGAACGGTGATTCCGTCCTCGAGGCACTGCCCTCGCGTCCGGTGCAGGTGCAGGGACTCTCGAGTGTTCCCCGCGCTGGCGATAACTTCATCGTTGTGCCCGAGGACCGCACGGCCCGCCAGATCGCTGAGAAGCGTGAAGCGGCCGAGCGTAACGCGCAGCTGGCGAAGGCCCGCAAGCGCATCAGCCTCGAGGAGTTCACGAAGGCACTGGCCGATGGCAAGGTTGAGTCGCTCAACCTCATCATCAAGGGAGACGTGTCGGGTGCCGTTGAGGCGCTCGAGGAGTCGCTCATGAAGATCGAGGTGGACGATTCGGTTCAGCTTCGGATCCTGCACCGCGGTGTGGGTGCGATCACCGAGTCGGACGTGGATCTTGCCACGATCGACAACGCGATCGTCATCGGCTTCAACGTGCGTCCCGATGTCAAGGCTCGCGAGCGCGCAGCGCGCGAGGGAATCGACATCCGCTTCTACAACGTCATCTACAACGCACTCGACGACATTGAGGCATCGCTCAAGGGCATGCTCAAGCCCGAGTACGAAGAGGTGCGCTCCGGCGTTGCGGAGGTCCGCGAGGTCTTCCGCTCGTCGAAGTTCGGCAACATCGCGGGTGTGATCGTTCGCTCCGGCACGATCACGCGTAACGCGAAGGCTCGTGTGATCCGCGAGGGTGTCGTGGTTGCTGATGGCCTGGCCATTGAGTCGCTGCGCCGCTTCAAGGATGACGTCACTGAGGTGAAGACGGACTTCGAGGCCGGTATCGGGCTTGGGAAGCACAACGACATCCAGATCGGCGACGAGATCGAGACGACAGAGATGGTGGAGAAGCCCCGCGACTAAGCGAGTCTGACCCTACGAACGCGGCCGTGCTGGTGTACTCACCAGCACGGCCGCGTTCGTTGTCGGAGCCAGGAATGCTCGTGCAGTAGATCGTTACAGCTGTTGTACGCGGACGGTGTTGCCTGCCGGATCGCGGAACGCGAAGTCGCGCGTACCCCAATCCTGCGCCATCGGTTCTTGAAGCACCTCGACGGTGGACCCTTCGACCTTCTCGAACAGGCCGTCGAGGTCGTCAGTGGCGAGGACGATTGAGGCGAAGGCTCCCTTCGCGATGAGTTCGTGAATGACGCGGCGCTCTTCGTCAGTGATGCCGGGATCGACGGCTGGTGGGGTGAGCACGATTGAGGTCTCGGGCTGGTTCGTGGGGCCGAGTGTGAGCCAGCGCATGTTCTCATAGCCAACGTCATTGCGGAGCTCGAAACCGAGCACGTCGCGGTAGAACGCAAGCGAGGCTTCGGGGTCGGTGTGAGGCAGAAACGAAACGTGAATGTTGATGTTCATGCCCGTCACGCTACTCCGCGGGCGTTCCGGGAACTTCTCGATTCCTGACCGGTTTCGTGGCGCGCAGCGTAATGATGTTCGGGAGCCCGGTGAGCGGACCTCCGCCGTCCCTCCGGTAGCGCCCGGGCGGCACCCCGACAAGTTCGGTGAAGCGCGTCGTGAACGTGCCAAGGGAGCCGTAGCCGACTGCGAAACAGATGTCTGTCACACTCTGATCCCCGCGTCGCAGAAGTGTCATGGCGCGCTCAATCCTGCGAGTCATGAGGTACTGGTACGGCGATTCCCCATACGCCGCCGTGAACTCGCGGCTCAGATGCCCCGCAGAGAAGCCGACACCGCTCGCGAGCGCTGCGACGTCGAGGGGACTTGCGTACTCGCGGTCGATCCGGTCGCGCACGCTGCGGAGCAGTCGAAGCGTGCGCAGACGCGCTTCCTGATCCCCCGCAGCCGGCATACGAACGAAGAGCTAGGAACGCGGGAGGTCGAAGCGGCGGCCCGCAGGCTTCGAGCGGAGCAGCGTCAGCACGAACACTGCGATACCGCCGTACGGGATCAACGAGAGGAACCACAGCGGGCCCGCGAAGTTTCCATCATGCAGTCGCCGCCAGGCAATCGCGAGCGAAGGGATGAGGAACGCCAGCGAGGTGAGGACGAACAGGATCACGGCCGCGAAAAACAGGATTGCTGCTGGTGCGTATTCGACGATGCCGGAGGGATGGGAGGAGGAGAACTCGGTCCCATCGCTTCCCGTGAAAGAGGTGTAGCCCTGCTGCTTTTCCCAGCTCTCGCCGATGATTGCGCCGATGCCCATGACGACGAGCAGCGCGAGCCGGATGAGGGCGAGGAACAGCATCGAGAACCAGTACTCACTGCGGGATGCGCGACCGCTGAAGCGAGCGTAGCCGCGGAAGAATCGTGAAATTGCCTGGCCAAATGAGGCGCCATAAAGTGGCCGCTCGGAATCGGCCGGATCCGCTGCCCCGTCAAAGGGCTCGCCCGGCCCGGGGATCAGCTCGGTCGTGCCAGCGTAGACGGGCGGCTGCGCCGGCGCCGCGTACTGGGGTGCCGCGTACTGAGGTGCCGCGTACTGGGGTGCAGGCTGCTGCGTGGGGTACACGGGCGGCGCGTACTGTGGAGCGGCATACTCTGGTGCCTGATCGCCGGGGGTCGATGCTCCTGGTGTTGCTTCGCCTGGTGCCGGTCCATCGGGGGTGGGCTCGCCAGGTGCGGGTGGCTGCGTCATGTTGGGGCTCCAGACAGTACAGCGGAAAGGGGATAGTTAGCATCATACGAGCGCAGCGCAGGGAGAACCACGCCTACACGGCGGTAGGCTAGAGATATGAGTAATCCACGTGCGGGAAAGGTAGCCGAGCGGATCCAGCAGATCATCGCGCGGCGCCTGGAAAAGGGGCTGCGGGATCCGCGCCTCGGTTTTGTGACGATCACTGATGTGCGCGTCACCGGCGATCTCCAGCAAGCGAGCGTGTTCTACACGGTCTTCGGTGATGAGCAGGAGCAGACGGACACAGCGGCTGCGCTGAAGGCCGCGACCGGAATGCTGCGCACCGAGGTGGGCAAGCAGCTGGGCACACGGCTCACCCCGACGCTGGAGTTCATTCACGATGAGCTGCCCGAGAGCGCCCAGCACCTGAGCGAGTTGCTCGCGGAGGCGAAGCGCCGCGACGAGGAGTCTGCTGCGCTCGCGGCCAACGCATCGTTCGCGGGCGAGGCTGATCCGTATACAAAGCCCCGCGATGAAGACGGTGACGACGCGACCGAGCGCTAGCTCGTAGCGCAGGGCGATTCACGCACGGCTACGGCCACCCCTACGGCTACGGCAGCCGCAGGCGCTCGCCCTCTGCGATCACCAGCGTGTCCCGCAGCAGCGACTCGACCGCGCGTTCGGCCTGGCCGGGATTCGCGGCGAGCGCCGCTGGGCTCATCCCAGCGCGCGCAGCCGCGGCCGCCTCCGCGCGCGTCACCGCGCCGTGTGCTGACCGCAGCAGCGCCAGGACGCGCCCGCGCGCTTGTCGATCGCTGCCCTCGAATTTCGCCTGTTTCGGGCGCTTCTCTGGCGCGTTATCGGGGTAGCCGGTGCCGCGCCATTCACACCACGCAGCGAGCGGGCACTCGTCGCAGCGCGGAGCCCGCGCGGTGCACACAATGGCGCCGAGTTCCATTGCCGCGGCATTGAATACCGCGGCCGCGGCAGGTTCCTCTGGGAGGAGCTGTGCCATATCGTCAAGGTCTCGTGCCGCTGGCATCCCCGCCGCTGCGCGGCCGTGCACGACTCGCGCGATGACCCTGCGCGTGTTCGTATCGACCACCGGATGTCGCTCACCAAAGGCAAACGTTGCCACAGCGCGTGCGGTGTATGGGCCGACGCCGGTGAGGGCGAGGAGTTGGTTGACATCCGAGGGCACCTGGTCACTGTGCTGTTCAGCGATCTCTACTGCCGCACGGTGCAGCCAGAGTGCCCGGCGCGGGTACCCCAGGCGATCCCAGGCTCGCACCGCCTCGCCAGGCGGATCGGCGGCCAGTGCGGATGGCTGGGGCCACCGCTCGAGCCAGGCGGTCCAGCGGGGGAGTACCCGCTCCACCTGCGTCTGCTGCAGCATGAATTCGGAGACTAGGATCGCCCACGCACTGGTCTCAGGGGCGCGCCACGGAAGCTTCCGTGCCGAGCGGCCAAACCAGTCGATGAGCGCGTGTGCGATCCCAGTGGTGTCCATCGATTCCAGTCTAGAGCGCCGCAGCTGCCCCCTGCGTGTTCGCAGGCCCCGCGTGCGGCACCGAACCGGGTGCGGCAGCGGGCTGCTCGACTCGCCGCACTGCGCTCCGCAGCACGAAGAACAGCACGATGATCGCGGCGGTGATAACGATATGGCCCAGGCCGGCAATGCCCGAGATCATCGCTGAGGACTCGATTCCGAGCACCGTCATGCTGCCATGGATGATGAGCATCGCCGAGGTCAGAATCACGCCGGCGTGGTAGAGGCCGAGGAACCAGCCCCAGCGCTTCTGGGACTCGGAGAGGCGGAAGAGCCGCTCGAGGCCCAGCAGGATCAGAAATGGGAAGAACCCGAGGGAGAGCAAATGGGTGTGTGCAAGCCCGAGCTGGGTAAAGGCGCCCTCAGGGAAGTCGTTGAGTTTGGTGAACTCCCGGTAGAAGAGTCCGGAGAGGACGCCGAGCCCACCGTAGACGAACGCGGAAACGAGGAGATGATTCAGTGGTTTCTTCACGCCTCCATCCTCACGGGGAGCGTGAGCCGCGGCATCACCCGAAATGATGATTTGCGGCGCACACCCTAAGCTTGACGCGTGACGAATTCTACGGTCTCGCTGCCGGCACACGGCGGAATCTTGCTGCTCGATAAATCTGAGGGCTGGACCAGCCACGACGCCGTCGCGAAGTCGCGTCGGGCGCTCGGAACCCGCAAGGTGGGCCACGCTGGCACCCTTGACCCCATGGCCACCGGCTTACTCGTGCTCGGCGCAGGCCCGGCAACGCGGCTCCTCACCCACTTGGTGGGCCTCGACAAGACGTATCTCACTACCATCCGGTTGGGGATCGCGACGGTCACTGATGATCGCGAGGGAGACCGGATCGCAGTTGCGGATCCTGCGGACGTCAGGGACGTGCTCGCCGACACCGCGCGGATCGCGGCCGCGGTGCGTGAGCTCACAGGAGCCATCGAGCAGGCTCCGAGCGCGGTGAGCGCCATCAAAGTCGACGGACAGCGGGCCTATGATCGGGTACGGGCGGGGGAGACCGTCGAGCTGAAGCGTCGTCCCGTGAAGATTCACGCCTTCGAGATTGGCGCGCCGCGTGCCGCGACGGCTGAAGACGGTGCCCCGGTGATTGACATCGACGCAACAGTGCGTTGCTCGACCGGCACCTATATTCGCGCGCTTGCACGGGATCTGGGAGCTGCACTCGGTCTCGGTGGACATCTCACTGCGCTCCGGCGCACTGAGGTGGGCCCGTTCTCTGTTGCGGACGCCGGCACGATCGAGCAATTGCTCTCTGGGGAGCGAGTGCAACTGCTGGAACCGGCCGCCGTCGCCCTCGCGCTGTTCCCCGAGCTGCGGCTCACCGATGCGCAGACCATCGATCTGGGGCACGGGAAGCGATTGGCAGTGCCCGAGCTGCCGAACACGAAACTGGTTGCCGCCACGGCTCCTGACGGCGCGCTCGTCGGCCTTGTCGAGGTCTCCGGCGGCCGCACACGAGTCGTGACGAACTTTCCGACACCGGACCCGGGTGGTGCAGGGACACGCCCTGCAGCGTCTGCGGAGGCCGGCGCATGATCCTTGGATACGGGATCGCGACGATGGTGGTCGGAGTGATCGGTGCACTGCTGTGTCTCGGAGAGGCACTGCGTAAGCGCGGTCCCAACGACTTCACGATGGGTGCCACGCTCGTCATTGCCCTGATGCTGCTCGTGCAAATTATCATCTCGATCGCCGCGCCGTTCAGCGGAAACCCAGCAATGGGAGATCCGCTCGAATTCTGGATGTACCTGATCGTTGCGTTTGCGCTGCCGGTCGGTGCGGGATTCTGGGCACTGATCGACCGCACGAAGTGGGCGAACCTGGTGCTCGCGGTGATCCATGTGTCAGTCGCGGTCATGACCTATCGCATGCTCGTGATTTGGGGGTAGGGCTCCGTTCGAACGTGTCGCATACCTCCTCGCGTGGAGGGGTCGCAGAGCGCCGCGCGGAGACGTTCGGAGCACATCTGCGACACGAAGGCGTGTCACCGAACCTCAAGTGCTCCTTGAGGGTTTACACTTTCTGGCTTGACTTGAGCGAATCACAACGGTGTAATTAATGCATTGTTGTCGTACCGCTGGTGCGACACGCGGAGCATGTGAGGAAAGGAGCGTCAGTTGAGCGAATTGCCGCACACTCCGGTCCCCGGTAACTGGTTCGTCGATCCGGTCTTCCTGGGCACTCCCGGTATCCGTGAGGACGACGAGGCACTTGCCTGGCAAACGGATGCGCTGTGCGCGCAGACGGACCCTGAGGCGTTCTTCCCTGAAAAGGGTGGATCGACACGCGAGGCCAAGCGGATCTGTGACACCTGTGAAGTCCGCTCCGAGTGCCTGGACTACGCGCTTGAGAATGACGAGCGCTTTGGCATCTGGGGTGGGCTCTCCGAGCGAGAGCGCCGCCGCCTCCGACGCGAGGCGATGTAGCCCACGGATGCCAGGCCACGCGGCCGGGTTCCCGGGTTCACGCGCCAGACACGCCTAGACTGAGCCCGATATGCGCAGCAGAGTAACAGTCATCTTGGTCGCCCAGCAGGGCGGCGAGTGGCTCGACCAGACCATAGCCGGGATCACGGCTCAATCCCTCGCGCCCACGGCCATTATCGCGGTGAATAACGGTGGTTCTGAGCGGGTCAGCGAGCAGCTGATGGCGAGCGGTGCGGAGCGGGTCATTGGCCTGGGCACCCGTGTTCCGTTTGGCCAGGCAGTGGCGCAGGGAGTGCAAGCCGCGGGGACCCCAGGGGCGGAACCCGACACGAGCGACTGGATCTGGCTGCTCAGTGAGGACGCATGTCCGGAGCCAGCCGCACTCGAGCACATCGTGAGCGCCGTGCAGCGCGCGCCGTCCGTCGTCGTTGCCGGCCCGAAACTCGTCGACTGGGATCGTCCGGAACACATCATTGAGCTCGGGCAGAGCCTCACCAGGTACGGAGCGCGCTGGACGCTGCGACGCCAGGAGCTAGACCAACAGCAGTACGACCACATGCAAGACGTCCTGGGTGTTGGCCCGGTTGGCATGCTCGTGCGCCGCGATATCTGGGACGAGCTGGGTGGATTCGACCCCGCACTCCCCGTCTACGACGATGGTCTGGACTTCTGCGTCCGCGCACGGCTCTCCGGGCACCGCGTCGAAGTGGCCCCAGCGTCCCGTGTTCGCTTCGCCCAGAGCGGTGTCGCCGGCCCCAAGATTGATCGCCGCCGCTCGGTGCTGCGTTCTGCGCACCGACAGGCACGCACGGCCCACTTGCACCGCAGGCTGGCATACGCGCCTGCACCGTTTGCCTTCCTGGCCTGGCTCGGGCTCCCGCTCCTGGCACTGTTCCGGGTGCTGTGGGCGCTGATCCGAGAGCAGCCCGGCCACATGGTCGGGGAGTTCGTTTCGGCCATGAGTGTCTTCTTCCGCCCGCACGCGATCATCGCGTCCCGGCGACGGATTCGGGCGCACAACACCGCTGGGTGGTCTGCGCTCCGACAACTCAGGATCGACCCCAAGAGTGTGCGTACCGCGCGGATGATCGACCGCGAGGCAATACTCGCGTCGACCGGATTGCAGCGGCGCGAGTTGCACTTCATCTCTTCCGGAGGCCTCGCGGTGCTCGCCGCCGCCATCGTTGCGACGATCGCGCTCACCTGGTGGGCGCTCCCGCGCACGAACATCACCGGAGGCGGACTCGCTCCGCTCAGCAATCTCGGCCAGCTGTGGTGGAACACCCGCGCACTCGATGGCGTGCCGGCTGATCCCTTTGCCTGGGTGCTCGCACTTCTCGGCTCGGTCACGTTCTGGAACCCATCGCACGCGATCGTGCTGCTGCTCATCGCGGCGATTCCACTCACCGCGCTCGGCGCGTGGATCTGGGCCGCGCAGCTCACTGAATCAAAGGCTGGCCGCGCCCTCACCGCGCTCGGCTTCGCGCTGAGCCCCGTGCTGCTTGGCTCACTCGATGCCGGGCGCCTGCCGACGCTCGTGCTCACGATTGTGCTGCCCTGGTTGTTGCTCGCAGCGACGCGCTGTCGCGAATCGTGGAGCTGGGCCGGAACGGCCTCATTGCTCGCCGGCGCCGCCCTCGCAGCCGCCCCGATCCTGCTCCCTGCGGCGATCATCATCTTCATTGTGGGCTTGTTCACCACGCTGCGCGGCGCGGCGCGGGTGTTGACGACGGCTCTTGTGCCGCTCGTGCTGTTCGCCCCGAAGATCGTGACGAGCCTGATCGCTGGCCGGCCGCTCGACATTCTGCTTGATCCCGGCCTGGTGAGCACGTTCACCCCGGGCACCACGTGGCACCTGCTCCTCGGTTTCCCGGAGTTTGGGCTCGAAGGCTGGGGCAACATTCTTGCGGGGGCCGGACTCGGTGGCCCGCCAACGACGCTGCTCATCGGTGTGCTGATGCTCCCGATCGCCCTGCTGGCAGTGCTCGGACTTTTCACCGGACGTGTCGCGGTCACGCTGCTCAGCTCGCTCCTCGGTGGGCTCGGCATGCTCACGGCGATCGCTGCCGCGCAGTTGCAGCTCATCGTCGTCGGAAACGAGAGCGTCGCCCTCTGGACGGGATCGGGACTCGCGGTCTACTGGCTCGCGGTGCTCAGCCTCGGGGCCGTCGGAGCCGGCACGCTGCGGCGCGCGGCAACGCCAATCGTCGCGGTGGCACTGCTCGGCGCGATCGTTGCGGTGCTCCCGGTGAGCACCCAGCTGTTCCTCGGCCGCGTGCCCTTCGGCCCGGCGAGCACCCAGATGCCAGCTCTCGTTCAGGCCGCTGGCGAGACTCAGCCAGGAATCCGCACACTCGTGGTGACGGCTGAGGCTGCGCACGCCGTGCGCGCGCAGATTGTGACTGGAAGCGGACTGCGACTCGATCAGATCCGCAGCGCTGATCGCACGCCCGAGATTACCTCGGCGGACGAGTCGATCGCAGAGCTTACCGGCGGTCTCGCGAGTGTTGGCGGTCCCGATCTGAGCGCTGAGCTCCGTGAGGCTGGGATTGGCTTCGTGCTTCTGCCGCAGTCAGGCAGCGATAGCGAGCGCGCCGAGCTGCAGCGGCTGTTCGACCAGCACGACTCCCTCGTGAGCGCAGGCCAGACCGAGCAGGGGTTGCTGTGGCGCGTGGTTGAACCCGACGCTGAATCGGATGCTCCTGGCGATGCGAGCGAGCTCGTCGGTGGCACGTCACTGAGCGGCCAGACTATTTGGGTGATTCAACTGGTTGTGCTGCTGGGCGTGCTGCTCCTGGCCCTGCCAACTGGAGAGGTCACGTACCGACCGGAGCGCCGTCGGAAGCCGTCGCGCTGGAAGCGGCGCACCTCAGCGAAGGCCGCCGAGCGTGCTGCGGCTGCGGCTGCGGCATCGGGAGCCGCGGCATCGGGAGCTGCGGCATCGGGAGCCGCGGCCTCAGTGCCGGGAACTCCTGCGACCGACTCAGAGGACGCCGCAGCGGGAGCTGAGCCTGACGCTCCGCTCGTGGCTGTGCCAGGCACTGACGCGACCGAAAGCGATGCGCCCGCGGCTGAGCAGTCCCCGGGGGCGAAGCCATTGACGCGAACACCGCCGATCCGGTGATTGCTCCCGATTCGGAGGCCGTCGTCGAGCCGGTCGTCGACCCAGATGCTGCGTCGAGTGTTGACCCCGTGATCGTTCCCGATCCGGCTCCCGACCCAGTGGTCGACCCCACTCCAGCTGCCGAGCCGGCCCAGCCGACCGAGCCGACCCAGTCGACCCAGCCGACAGAGTCTGCGGGCCCCGAAGCGGAATCCGACCAGACGGACGGAGTCTCCCGATGAACGAACGTTCCCGAATCCTGCGCGGCAGCGCGCGTGCGGTCACCGGACTGCTGATCGTGGCCGCCTCCGCGACCGCAGTCGTGCTCCTCAGCAGCGTGACACTTCCAAGCGTCACGCGTGCGCCCGAAGCGATCGTGGTCGACACAACACAGAACACGAGTCGCACGCTTGTGTGTGCTGGTGCCTTTGGGGTGCTCGGAGCTGACTCCGCTCGCCCGGGCACCGCGATCCCGCTCGGCGCTCCAGCGGTCACGGTCGCGGGCGACGCGAGTGGCACGACAAGCTTGACGCGGTCGGAGGGCGGCGAAGGCCTGCCAACCGTGCTCGCGGCACCCAACGATGAGCCGCTTGCCGCTGCTCAGGTGCAAGCGGTGGTAGCCGAGGGGCTGCGGGGCGTAACCGCGAGCGCCTGCGCCGAACCGCTGAACGAGCAGTGGCTCATCGGCGGCGGCAGCTCACTCGGGATATCGACGACGCTGAGCCTCGGCAACCCTGGTGCAGTGCCGGCCACGGTAGAGCTCGCCGTGTTCGATGAGAACGGCGCGGTCGACGCCCTGCAGACGGCTGGCGTGCTTGTTGCCGCCGGCACGGAGCAAACCGTGTCACTCAACGGATACGCTCCCGATCGTGAACGCCTCGCGGTGCGCGTGGTGAGCACAGGCGCGCCAGTAACGGCGAGTCTGGGTGTTGGTCAGAGCACCGGGATTACGCCGTTCGCAGTTTCCTCGGTGACGCGCCAGACAGCACCGCAGACCGAGCTGGTGATTCCGGGGCTTGCAAACGTGAGCGACCATGAGCACGGCCCGTCGGACGTGGGGGAGGGCGATGACTTCCCCGTACAGCTCCGCGTGCTCGCGCCCGGAGGCGAAACGCCGGAAGTCCGTGCGCGCGCGATCGACGGCAAGGGCGTCAGCACGGATCTCGGATCCCTGACCCTCGAACCGAACGCGATTGGCGAGCTGCGGATTCCCGTGTGGCCGGCTGGCGCGAACGCGATGGTCATCGAGTCTGATGCGCCAATCATTGCCGCGGCGCTCGGCTCTGCGACCGAGGGCAAAGAACACGACTATGACTGGTTTACACCAGCGCCCCAGATGGGGGCTGACACGCCTGTCGCGGCCCCGGTGGTGTCGGGTGGGACACTCGTGCTCGCGAACTCGGGCGAGACCGATGCGGACGTGCAGCTTGTCGCAGCAAGCGGGAAGGGGAAGCCGAGCAAGGCGACCGTCCCCGCTGGTGCTGCGATCACCGTCAAAGCGCCAGCGGATGCCGTGATCACGAGCACCGAGCCCCTGTTCGCCGGAGTGCGCTACGTGCAGGGCGGCGATATCGCCGGATACCCGGTGCTCGCGCCGGATCCCCGAGATGGCGAACTCACGGTCTACACCCGATAGTTCTCGCGCACCGCGGGCCAGCTGAGCGAAACGACGCCGACCGGGTCATCACCTGGTGACGCCCTGATCTCGTGCGTTTCGCACAGCTGCTCCCGCGTAGACTGGGGGCATGTCCGGTCGAGAGCACGAGTCCCGCCGCGCGGTGGCCCGCAGGCACGGTCGACGCCCCAACCGCTCGTCCGTGACAGGCCATGGCCTGCCCAACCCGGATTCCCGAGTGCGCAAGTTTGAGGCGTTTGCCCGGGGTGCTGTCGAGCTGCTGCAGGCGCATTTCCCTGAGGAACTCCGGTCGGTGCAGATCGGGTTCCAGACCGCCCCAACCGGGACCGGCGACGGGAATAACCCACTGC
Source organism: Leucobacter luti (assembly GCF_019464495.1). Taxonomy (NCBI): domain Bacteria; kingdom Bacillati; phylum Actinomycetota; class Actinomycetes; order Micrococcales; family Microbacteriaceae; genus Leucobacter; species Leucobacter luti. The sequence goes on from NZ_CP080492.1 coordinate 2,605,256, forward strand.
TGTATTCGATCGATCGTGAGGCAAAGACGATCATGCTGTTTCGTGTGCCGATCCAGCGGGCGCGCGGCCTCCATGTTGAGGATGACGAGCACCGGCGCTACTACGTCGAACACTGCGTGCACCTCGCGGTGTGCGAGTATCTCGGGCGCGAGCCATGGGAAGTGCTGCCGGGTCGTTTCGACCATTTCTAAGCGGCGACAGCACTCCCGGAGCCCGCACTCGGAGCCCGCTAAGCTGCCGCCTTCTTCTCTTTCTTGATGACGTCATCAATATTCAAGAAGCGGAATGCGAGCGCTGCGAGCGCTGATCCGACGAGCGGTGCGAGCACGTACAGCCACATGTTTGACCAGTCGAAGTACCCGCCCAGGGCGAGGCTGAGCGAGACTGCTGGGTTGAATCCGCCGCCCGAGACGGGGCCGCCAAGAGCAACGCCCGCCACAATCGTGCTACCGATCGCGAGGCCGTAGAACGAGTTATTCGGGTGGTCGCGCGACGTGGCCACGTTGAGGATCACGTACACGAGAATGAACGTGACGAGTGCTTCGACGAGGAACGCCGGCCCAGCTTCGATCTGCAGCGCCCCGCCTTCGGGAGCACTCCAGATGGTGCCCGCGAGCAGCGCGGCGAGGATGCCGCCGATGATTTGTCCGATCGCGTAGCACAGGAACTCACCGAAACCGATGACCCCGCGCAGGAACGCCGCGAGCGACACCGCGGGGTTGAGGTGTCCGCCGGAGATGTGTCCTGTGGCAAAGATGAGCGCCATCAGCATGAAGCCGATCGCGAGCGGCGCGAGATCTCCTGCGTTGTTGACTGCGGCGACGATGGAAAAGACAAAGAGAAACGTTGCGAGTGCTTCAGCCGCAACGTTTCGGGCAGTGCCGGTCATATCAGCTCACTTCCTTGGGAACCCGGGACTGTCCTCAGGTGGTTCTCATTATTGCAAATAGACGCGCGGACTGGTCCGTTCACGCATAATTCCGCTGAGCCGGTCATAATGGGACCATGAGTGCGCGCATCTTGGTAGTAGACGACGACAGGGCGCTTGCCGAGATGCTGGGCATGGTGCTGCAGGGTGAGAACTTCGAGACGGAGTTTGCGTTCGACGGAAACGAAGCGGTCGAGAAGTTCCGTGAGACTCGGCCCGATCTCGTGCTCCTCGACGTGATGCTGCCGGGTCTCGATGGGATCGAAGTCGCGGAGAAGATTCGTGCAGAATCAGGGACGCCGATCATCATGCTGACGGCGCGGACGGATACTCGCGACGTCGTGCGCGGGCTCGAAGCAGGCGCCGACGACTACGTGGTGAAGCCGTTCAACCCCGTCGAGCTCATTGCGCGTATTCGTGCGCGGCTGAGGGAACCACAGCAGGAAGCGACCGAAACGCTGCGCATCGGGGATCTCGCGATCGACGTCGCCGCACACGAGGTGCGCCGCGGAACGCTGGCGATTCCGCTCACTCCGCTGGAGTTCGATCTGCTCGTGATCCTCGCGCGCAAGCCGCAGCAGGTATTCACCCGAGAGGTCCTTCTGGAGAAGGTGTGGGGGTACCAGTACAAAGCTGACACGCGGCTCGTGAACGTGCACGTGCAGCGGCTGCGCGCCAAGATTGAGCAGGATCCGGATCACCCCACCATCGTGACGACCGTTCGCGGTGTGGGGTATCGCGCCGGCACCCCCATCGAATAGGCAGGGCCCATGTCCTCACGCCGTTCGCGCTTCGCGATTGCGCTGCGTCGATTGCGGCTCCGGTGGACGCGCTGGTCTGAACCGGTGCTCGGGCCGTTCCGTGCGCGCTGGCGCCGATCGCTCATGGTGCGCACGATGACGATTACTGGCATCGTGACCGGCTTCATGGTGCTCATCGCGGGTGTGTTCATCCTCACGAGCATTGGGAGCGATCTCTACACTTCACGCAAAGACGCTGCACTGCAGGATTCAGCGCGCGCCACGATCGCCGCACAGCGCCTGATCGACGCGTACGAGGGTGCGCAACCGAACCTCGTCCCGCTCGTGCGCCGCACGGTGCAGGATACGTCGTCAAGTCAGCTGGTGTACCTGCGTCGCGAGCCCGGGCAGGCGCCGGCCGCAGATGCTCCGCCCGCGACGACAACGGCCGACATGCTGCTCGACGCGGTGAGTCCCGAGCTGACTGAGGCAGTGGCCTCTGCGAGTGCGCCTCAGCACTGGCAAGCGGTCGGGTTTACTGCGGACGACGGCACCACCGCACCCGGTATCCTCGTCGCTTCGACACTTGAGTTTCCTGCAGGGGCCGGCACCTACGATCTGTTCATTGGCTACAACCTCGCCGATACGCAGGCGACGCTGAGCTTTGTGCAACGCACGCTGCTGATCACGGCTGCCGCGATGATGGCGTTCATCGGAATCCTGGTCTGGATCATGTCGCGGATCGTGTTCCGGCCGCTCCGCGCAGCGGCTGCGGCGAGTCGACGCCTCGCTGCAGGGGAGAGCGACGCGCGGATGCCGCAGCAGAATGACGAGCACTTCGACGTGCTCTCCGAAGGTTTCAACGATATGGCCGATACTCTGCAGGCCAGGATCCAGGAACTCGACACTCTCTCCGAGATGCAGCAGCGCTTCGTCTCTGATGTCTCGCACGAGCTCCGTACTCCGTTGACCACGATTCGGCTCGCGAGTGAAGTGCTCCAGGGCACCGCTGGTGGTCTTCCTCCGGGCCAGCAGCGTGCGGTCGAAGTGCTCGGCACGCAGGTGGAACGTTTCGAACTCTTGCTCGGAGACCTGCTTGAGATCTCTCGCTACGATGCCGGTCGCGTCACCCTCGAGACCGAGCAGACGCACCTGGTGGGGCTCGCAGAAGAAGTGGTCGATGGGCTGCGGCCACTTTCTCCCAGTGAGATTGAGGTGCGTGCGCTCGGCGGGTATGCACCAATTGAAGTGGATCCGCGGAGAATCAGGCGGATCGTTTCGAACCTCGTCGGGAACGCGATCGAGCACGGTGAGGGCGGACCCATCCAGGTCACGATTGATTCGAATGCTGCCGCTGTGGCGATATCAGTGCGCGACAGCGGAGTTGGGATGGCCACAGCGGATTTGGAGCACGTGTTCGATCGCTTCTGGCGGGCCGATCCGTCGCGGAAGCGGACGCTCGGGGGGACCGGCCTGGGCCTCGCCATCGCGCAGGAGGACGCGGCAGTGCACGGCGGTATCCTGGAAGCCTGGTCTCGCACCGGTATCGGCTCAAATTTCCGGCTCACCCTGCCGCGCGGCGAGCACGTCACCAGCTTCGTTTCCCCGCTCCCGCTCGTGCCAGAGGGTGTAGAAACGGAAGACGGTGATCCGCAGGCGACCGGCGGGTGGCTGCGCAGGCCCGGCAGGCGAATCAGGAAGGACAAGCGACGATGAAGCGCACACGCATTCGCCGCAGGCTCGTGAGCGCACTCGCGCTCGCCGCCGGAGCAGCGCTGGCGCTTGCCGGGTGCACCGCGATCCCGAGCTCCGGCCCCGTCGAACTCGGGCTCAAAGCCCTGAAGCAGGACGAGCAGCGCTTCCAGTACAAGCCGCCCGGACCAATTGTCGGCGCGAGCCAAGAAGAAATGGTGCGCGGGTTTGTCATCGCCGCCACCTCCGCAGTGGATGACTACGCGACCGCACGTGAATTCCTGAGCCCGGGCTACGCAGACCAGTGGGATCCCTACTACGGTGTGCTCATCGACGAGGGGAGTCGACCCTATCGCGAGGACGGCGAATCTGCCGGAGTGCTCTCGCTTGCTGCCACCGCGAAGGTCGACGCAACGGGTGACATGCTGCCGGTCGGCCCCGGTCCGAGTACTGACATGCGCTTTGAGTTCGAGCGCGTCGGCGAGGAATGGCGGATTGCTTCCGCGCCGAGCGGGATCATCCTAGATGCAAATACGTTCTCGACGATCTGGTCGCCGCACCAGCTCTACTTCTTGGGCGCCAACAATGTGCTGGTGCCCGAGACGCGCTGGTACCTATCGCGTACTGCGCTCGTCACCGAGATTGTCGGCGACCTGCTTGAGGGGCCGGGGGAGCGCATGCGTGAGGTGCTGCGCAGCGGATTCCCGACTGGCACCGCCCTCGTGTCCAACTCCGTGCCCATCGTCGATGGAAAGGCGCGGATCGACTTGACGGGCAACGTCTTAGAGGCTGGGCCGCAGGCCATGGCCGCGATCCGGCAACAGCTGAAGAACAGTTTGCAGAGCGTCACTGAGGTTACTGGGTTTGATCTGTACGTTGAGGGAACTCAGCTGCGCCCAACCCCAGAGGACTCCGAGGACGCACCGCACCTCGTCGCGCTCCCCAGCAGTCCGCCCGTCATGATCGACTCAGTGTTCGGCACCCTCGCTGCGGGCGAGTTCACTGAATTGCCCGGTTTTGGGGAGTCGATTCACGAGCTCGACCCCATCGCGATTGCACTGTCCCCCAATGAGAGTGCAGCCGCAGTGCTGAGCCCAGCCGGAGTCAGCCGAGTCTCCCCAGACGGGACTGTCGTGCTGGATGCGCGCGCCGGACTCGTTGCTCCGAGCTACGACCCGCTCGGGTACGTGTGGACGGCGTCACGAAACGCCCCGGAAGTGCTGCTGGCCTTTGCGCAGGACGGCAGCGTGACCCAGGTGGCCGCACCGTGGCTCGCTGGGCGCCAGCTGACCGCGCTCCGCCTGTCACCCGATGGCAGCAGGGTCGCTGCACTCGTCGCAGATGGAGACGAGTCTCAGGTGCTGGTCTCGGGCGTCATCCGAGAAGACTCAGGTGTACCAGCGCGCACGGTATCGGAGGCGGACGCGAAACTGTGGGCGTCCGGGAAGCCGATTGACCTGGACTGGATGGGACAGCTCCGCTTTGCCGCGCTGACCCGCGTTGGCGCCGCGGGCAAGGTCACGAACGGCGGGATCGGGATCTTTGGTGAGGAGCAGGCTTCAGTGCCTGGCGGTTCCCAGCTCAGCGGTGGCGGCGGCCGCAGCTACCTCCGCGTCCTGGGAGCAGAAGGGGATCTGTATGCCCCGCAGAATTCGGGCTGGCAGCGCACCGCTGAAAATATCGAGCTGCTCGGCAAACGCGGGTAGCGGTGTGCAGTTTGTCGCGCTCTGATTCCGCGCCGGCGATGGTGCGTATGCGCTCCGAGTGAGCTCCGAGTGATCTCCGAGTGCGGGCGGGGCGCTACCTTCGCGCTTCGCTCACCGTGTCGAAGAGGCGCGGTTCGAGTGGAAGTTCTGCACATCGCCCGCACGGCGGCCATCCCCGTGCTCTCCGTGAGTCAAGCTCGGAGCATGACACTTCGTACCGGGCTTCAGGAACTGTGGCTCGATCTGCTTGCACTCTTGTGGCCTACCTCCTGCAGTGGGTGCGGTGCGCCAGACCGGGATTGCTGCGCGAGCTGCGTGCGTGAGCTGAGTGCGCCAGCAGTGCTCATTCAGCCCAGTTTCGGGCTGCCGTGCTTCGCGCGGGCAGTCTATGCTGGCCCCACACGTGGGCTCCTGATCGCGTTCAAACACAGCGGCATGGTTCGGTTCGGCGGTGTGCTGGGTGGACAGCTGCGCCCGGCACTCATTGCCGCCCTGAGCTGCGCTATCGGCGCGAGTGGAGACACGCGTGCGGGCGCTCAGACACCCGGGCGCGTGGGTCCAGGAGCAGCCAGGGCCGGGCCCCTCATCGTGCCGGCACCGTCGCGCCCGGCGAAGGCTCGGGAGCGCGGATATCGGCACGTCGAACTGCTGGTGACCGCCGCGCTCCGCGGGCGGCGGGGTGAGCCAGCGGTGCGCCTACCGCTCATTCGGGCGCTTCGCACGCTGCGTGGGCGCCGAGGACAAGTGGGGCTGGGGCCGCGGGAACGCGCACGGAATGCGCGGCTGGTTGCGGTTCGCTCCCGGGCGAGATCCGCACTGCGTGGGAGAACCGTGGTGCTCGTCGATGACGTGCTCACTACGGGCGCTACGCTCCTCGCTGCACGAGATGCAATCGAGCGCGCTGGTGGACGAGTGGTCGCCATCGCGGTGTTGTGCGTCGCAGTTGCGCCCGAGCCGACAGCTCTGTGACGGCTCCCAGCGGGGGACTGGAAACGGCGTCGCCTGGTGGAGTAGAGTTCGAGAAAGGCGTATAGGTGCGCCGCACTGGTCCACCCGCCTGAGTCCCCTGGGAGGTCACCATGGACGTGAACATCCGCGGCAAGAATGTCGGTATTACCGATCGTTTCGAGCAGTATGTCGAGGCGAAGACCGAAAAGGTTTCAGGGTTGTTGCCCAGGGCACAGTCGTTCGAAGTGAGAGTGTCGCGCCAGAGCGACCGGAGCCCGCAGAACGGTGACCAGGTGGAGATTACGCTTATTGGCCCCGGGCCAGTGATTCGCGCAGAATCGGCGGGTGGCGACAAATACACGGCATTCGATATGGCGTACGGCCGGATCCTGGAGCGCATCAGGCGCATGAAGGATCGGCAGCACGACCGTCGCGGAAAGGGTCGCGTGTCCCTCGGTGATGCCGCGGCGAACGATTTTGGCACTATCGACGTGACCCCTGCGCCGCTTGAGGTGCTCGAATCCGTTGCTACCGGAAACATCCCCGTCACGAGCGGCGATTCCGAGGAGCAGTACACACCGGTGGTGATCCGCAGTAAGGAGTTCCCAGCTGAGCGGCTGTCAGTCGAAGACGCTGTCGACCAGATGGAGCTTGTGGGGCACGATTTCTTCCTCTTCGTGGAGACCGGGTCCGGTCGTCCCAGTGTCGTGTACCGGCGCAAAGGCTGGAACTACGGCGTGATTACGCTCGCAGAGGCGTAACGCTCACGGCATCGGTCGCGGTACCTGACCGAGCGCACATGCACACCGCGGCGGCGGCGTCTGAACTCTAGGCGCCGCCGCCGCGCTGTGTGTCAGTGATGGCGAGGGGTGCTGCAGAAAAGCGCAACCGCCACCCCCACCGCAGCACGCCGCACAGCGCTTCCCACACGATGCCAACGGACATTTTCGAGCGTCCCTCGACGCGCTCAATGAACGAAATGGGCACTTCCGCGATCGGACAGCCGAGACGTTCAAGCGTCCACGCGGTTTCGACCTGAAACGCGTATCCCTCCGAATCGAGAGCTGCAAGGTCGAGCCTGCTGATCCAGCGCGTATCGAGCACCCGAAAACCGCTCGTGAGGTCTCTGAGCTGTGAGCGCAGCGCGATCCGTGCGACGGCGGTTCCGGTGCGTGAAATCCAGCGCCGATACCACGGCCAGTTCACAATCGTGCCGCCGGGAATCCAGCGGGTTCCAATCACGAGCCCGGCACCGGCTTCGGCTGCGGCGATCAGTGCCGGGAGCTCGCTCACCTGGTGCGAGCCGTCGGAGTCCATTGCGACGGCGAAGCGGTAGCCGCGGTCCACGGCCTCCTGAAAGCCCCACGCATACGCGGTGCCGAGGCCCTGTTTCCCACTGCGGTGGTGGGCTTCGACGCGCGCATCGCTCGCGAGTTCGTCAGCGATCTGACCGGTTCCGTCTGGGCTGCCATCATCGATGATGAGCACGTGCGCGGTGGGGATAGCGTGCAGGATCCCGGACACTGTGGCTGGCAGTGTGGAACGCTCATTGTAGGTGGGGAGCAGGACGAGGAGACCGCTACGCGCGAGGGTGTGATCCTGAGGCACCATGCTCCCATCCTGGCAGAAACTGTGCACGGATCATGCAGAACGGGAGGCCGCCCAGAGTGGGCGGCCTCCCGGTGCTCAGCGGAACTTACGCAGCGAAGTTGTTGCGCAGAATCTGACCGAGGTTCGCGTCGACGTTCGTCCAGTACTGGAAGAATCGCTCACGGATCTCGGGTACCGTGATCGACTTCGCCTGGCCCCCGAGGACCGCATGGAAGCGCTCCTTCGATTCGGCGGAGAAGACCTCGCGGTACAGCGTTCCTGGCTGACCGAAATCGTCATCGTCCGAGCGCAGCGTAGCCGCAGCGCGCACGAGTTCGCCGTCGTTCTCCCAGCTTGCCTCGACCCCGAGCAGCGGGTCGGCCTGCGGGCCGCCTGCTGCGCCGTATGAGTTCGGGGTGTACGTGCGGTGATCCGGTCCGTTGAACCGGTACTGCATGTTGCCCTCGTGCATGTAGTTGTTCACCTCGGCCGCGTGCGGCTGGTTCACGGGGAGCTGGTTGAAGTTCGTGCCAATGCGGTAGCGGTGCGCGTCAGCATAGGAGAATACCCGAGCCATCAACATCTTGTCCGGCGAGATCCCGGTGCCGGGCACCTGGTTCGCGGGTGAAAATGCTGCCTGCTCGATCTCAGCGAAGAAGTTCTGCGGGTTCCGGTTCAGCGTGAACGTGCCGACCTTGATGCGGGGGTAATCCGCCTTTGCCCAGGTCTTCGTGAGGTCAAACGGGTTGAAACGGTACGTCTTTGCCTCTTCGTACGGCATGACCTGCACGTAGACGTCCCAGGACGGGAAGTCACCCGTGTCGATCGCGTTGAAGAGATCCCGACGGTAGTAGTCGGCGTCAGAACCGGCGAGCTTTTCAGCCTCATCGGCCTCGAGGAGCTCCACGCCCTGGTGGGAGATGAAGTGGTACTTCACCCAGAAGCGCTCGCCTTCAGCGTTGATCCACTGGTAGGTGTGCGAGCCGTAGCCGTTGAGGTGGCGCCAGCTCTTCGAGAGTCCGCGGTCGCCCATGAGGTAGGTGACCTGGTGAGCGGACTCGGGAGAGAGCGTCCAGAAATCCCACTGCATGTCCGCATCGCGGAGCCCGGAATCACCGAGTCGCTTCTGCGAGTGGATGAAATCGGGGAACTTGATGCCATCGCGGATAAAGAACGTCGGTGTGTTGTTGCCGACGATGTCGAGGTTGCCCTCAGAGGTGTAGAAACGCAGCGAGAAGCCTCGCACATCGCGCCAGGTGTCAGGGGAGCCCTGCTCGCCGGCTACCGAGGAGAACCGGATCAGAGTCTCACTCTTCGCGCCCGGCTGGAACACGGCAGCGCGGGTGTACTGGGACACATCCTCGGTGACGACGAACTCGCCAAATGCGCCGCCGCCCTTCGCGTGCGGGTTGCGCTCGGGCACACGCTCGCGGTTGAACGACGCAAGTTTCTCAACCAGGTAGCGGTCGTGCAGCGCGGTGACGCCGTCGGCGCCTACGGTGAGCGAGTGCTCGTCGCTGGCTACCGGAGTGCCGGTCTGGGTGGTTGTGGGCTTCTTGTCGGTCATTATGCCTCTCACTGCTGGGGTCGGGGGTGGGTACATGAAAGATTGGGGCCGGATCACACCGGGGCGTGCTCCGCACAGTCTTGGCACAGGCCAATAAACGTCACGTCAGCCGCGTCAATGGTGAAGCCGTGGGTGTTCTCTGGGATCAGGCAGGGAGCCGCGCCAACGACGCACGCAACGTCCTCCATGCGACCGCACTCGCGGCAGACGAGGTGGTGGTGGTTATCGCCCACGCGGGCCTCGTATCGGGCGGGTCCACCGTCGTGTGCAATTCTGCGCGCCAAGCCGGCATCGGTGAGAGCGCCGAGTACGCCGTACACCGCTTGGAGAGAGGTGCCGGGGAGTTCGGTCAGGAGGCGTTCGTAGACCTCGCTTACCTCAAGGTGCCCACCCTCAGCGAGCAAGTCGAGCGCAGCGCGACGCGTGGCGGTCGAGCGCAGTCCGGCGGCACTGAGGCGCGCCGTCGTTGCGGGGATGGGCTGGCGGGGAGTCACGTTTCAAGCGTATCGTTGTTTTGAGTAATTCAAAAAAACGGCATTCTCAGCAGCGCGTCTCTGCGCATTGCTAAGCTGAGGCGTTGTCACAATTTGGCAACGGCGGGAGTTGTGCCCTGGCGGGCGGGCTTCCGTGTAGACCTACTGGAGAGACAACGTGGCGACAGTTCTCGAAAAGCTCCTTCGCGTCGGCGAAGGCCGCACCCTGAAGAAACTCGAGCGTCAGGCGAAACTCGTCGCCGACCTCGAAGATTCCTTCGCAGAACTCAGCGACGAGGAGCTGCGCGGCGAGACCGAGGAGTTCCGCAGTCGCCTGGACAAGGGCGAGACCCTTGATGATCTGCTTCCCGAGGCCTTCGCTGCGGTGCGCGAGGCAGCGAAGCGCACCATTGGGCTGCGTCCGTTCGATGTGCAGGTCATGGGCGGAGCCAACCTTCACCTCGGCAACATCTCCGAAATGAAGACTGGCGAGGGCAAGACCCTCGTCGCCACGATGCCCGCGTACCTCAACGCGCTCGCGGGCAAGGGCGTGCACATCGTCACGGTCAACGATTACCTCGCGAGCTACCAGTCGGATCTCATGGGCCGCGTGTTCCGCGCACTCGGCATGACGACCGGATGCATTGTTGCGGGCCAGGATCCGCCCCTGCGTCGCGAGCAGTACAACGCAGACATCACATACGGTACGAACAACGAATTCGGCTTCGACTACCTGCGCGACAACATGGCGTCCAGCGCAGAAGAACGCGTGCAGCGCGAGCATTTCTTCGCGGTCATCGATGAGGTCGACTCGATCCTGATCGATGAGGCCCGTACGCCACTGATCATCTCCGGCCCAGCCTCCGGAGAAGCGAACCGATGGTTCTCAGAGTTTGCGCGCATCGCCCGCAAGCTCACGCCGGGGGTCGACTACGAGGTCGACGAGAAGAAGCGCACCGTTGGTGTGCTTGAGCCCGGTATTGAAAAGGTCGAAGACCACCTCGGCATCACGAACCTCTACGAGTCGGTGAACACCCCACTGATTTCGTTCCTGAACAACTCGATTAAAGCCAACGCCCTGTTCACGCGCGACAAGGATTACGTCGTGCTCAACGGCGAGGTGCTGATCGTCGATGAGCACACCGGGCGTATCCTCGCCGGTCGGCGCTACAACGAGGGAATGCACCAGGCCATTGAGGCGAAGGAAGGTGTGCAGGTCAAAGCCGAGAACCAGATGCTCGCGACGGTCACCCTGCAGAACTACTTCCGTCTCTACGAGAAGCTCTCCGGTATGACGGGTACGGCTGAGACCGAGGCCGGCGAGTTTATGTCGACCTACAAGCTCGGAGTCGTGCCGATCCCGACGAACAAATCGATGCAGCGCAAGGACCAGCCAGACCTCGTCTACAAAAATGAGGAAGCGAAGTTCGCGCAGGTGGTCAGCGATATCGCTGAGCGCTACGAGAAGGGCCAGCCCGTCCTCGTCGGTACCACCAGCGTCGAGAAGAGCGAGTACCTTTCGCGTCTGCTCGCCAAAGCTGGTGTGCGCCACGAAGTGCTGAACGCGAAGAACCACGCGCGCGAGGCGGCAATCATCGCACAGGCCGGTCGGCTGGGCGCCGTAACCGTCGCCACCAACATGGCCGGTCGCGGTACTGACATCATGCTCGGTGGCAACGCCGAGTTCCTCGCGGTGCAGGAGATGGCCGCGCGCGGCCTCTCCACCGATGAAGATCCGGACGCCTACGAAGCGGCCTGGGACGACGTATTCGCCGCCGTGAAAGAGACGGTATCTGGCGAGGCAGACAAGGTCATCGCTGTCGGTGGCCTCTACGTGCTCGGCACCGAACGCCACGAGTCGCGCCGTATCGACAACCAGCTCCGAGGCCGTTCCGGTCGTCAGGGAGATCCAGGCGAGAGCCGGTTCTACCTGTCGCTCGCGGATGATCTCATGCGCCTGTTCAACTCGGGCGCTGCAGCAGCGCTCATGAACCGCGACGGATTCCCCGACGATCTTGCGATCGAGTCGAAGGTGGTCTCACGCGCCATCCAGAGCGCACAGAGCCAGGTTGAGCAGCGCAACGCTGAGATCCGGAAGAACGTCCTCAAGTACGATGACGTCCTCGACCGCCAGCGCAAGGCGATCTACGGCGACCGCCAGCAGATCCTTGACGGGGAAGAGATCGAACCCCGCATTGAGGCCTTCCGCGAGCAGACGATCGACGCAATCCTCGACTCACACGGCCGCGATGGCGAGTGGGACTTCGACGCGCTCTGGAGTGATCTTCGCCAGGTCTACCCGGTCGGCATCACCGTGGATGAACTCCTCGCCGAGGCCGGCAGCAGCCGCGTCGACAAGGACTTCCTCCGCCGCGAGATCCTCTCCGACGCGGTCGTGGCGTATGAGAACCGCGAGAAGGCTCTGGGAAGCGAAGCGATGCGCGAGCTTGAGCGCCGCGTCGTGCTCGCCACGATCGACCGACGCTGGCGCGATCATCTGTACGAGATGGAATACCTCAAGGAGGGCATCGGCCTGCGCGCGATGGCGCAGCGCGATCCGCTCGTTGAGTACCAGCGCGAGGGATACACCATGTTTGAGGGCATGATGGGGCAGATCAAGGAAGAGTCCATGGGGCTGCTCTACAACCTCGAAGTCAAGGTCCGTGAGGAGCCGGGACACGAGGGCCACGTGCACCTGGAAGGTGGCGGGCTCGATGAGCAGCAGTCGCCCGACCAGACCAAGCTTTCCTACAGCGCCCCCGACGAGGACGGTGCCCCGGCCGTATCCGGTGCTCCGGATCCAGCAGCCAAGGCTGCCGCACGGAAGGCTGCAGCTCAGCCGGCCGAGCGTGGTGCATTTGGCCAGCAGGTGCCTGCCGGCGATGCGAACAACCGCGCAGAGCGCCGGGCAAACAAGAAGAAGTAGGGCGTTCCGCCCACACCGAACCGTGATCCGCAACTGCGGACCGACTGGGAGATAGACCTATGGCAAGCGAGAGCAACAGCCGCCCGACGAAGAATGAGCGCCGCAGCCAGGCGCGCGAGCAGGCTCGTCAGGCGCGCGAGCAGGAGAAGAAGCGGGAAAAGCGGAACCGCATGTTCCTGCAGGGCGGCATCGTCATTGGCGTGCTCGCGATCCTCGGGATCGTCGCCCTCGTGCTGACGCAGACCATGAAGCCTGCGGGCCCCGGCCCGGAAAACATGGCCTCGGGTGGTGTCGTCTTCACGAAGGATTTGAAAGTCGTTCCGAGCACGGCCCTCGCGTCGGGTGCTGAGCGCAAGGCGCGCGAAGTCAACCGCGAAGAACTGCCGCTCGACGTCACCGTGTACGTCGACTACATGTGCCCCGCCTGTGGCGCATTTGAGCAGCAGTACGGCACGATGCTCGAGAACTACGTGGGCGCCGGAGACATTGAACTCGAGGTGTACCCGCTGAACTTCCTCGACAGCGCCTCGCTCGGAGCGAAGTACTCCACCCGTGCAGCCAACCTGTTCTCGTGCGTCGTGGAGGAGCAGCCCGACAAGGCATTTGCGCTTCACAACAGCTTGCTGAGCGCCGAGGTGCAGCCGTCCGAGGGCACCACAGGGCTCACGGATGATCAGCTCCTCGACCAGGCCAAGGCCGTGGGAGTTGAGTTGACCACCGAACTGCGTCAGTGCGTGAAGGATGTGCGCTTTGGCAACTTCATCTCCTCGAACTACAAGTCCGCCAGTGAGAACGGCGTGCTCGGCCTCGCAAAGGGCGCGCAGTTGCTGAGCTCGGACGGCGCGACCCCGCAGCCTGCCGGCGAGCCGCAGCGTCTCGTCTCCACGCCGACCGTGATCGTCAACGGCCAGCAGTGGAACCAGACGCGCGACGGAGACCTCGAATCGTACCTCCTCAAGGTGAAGGGCGAGTTCGAACAGCCAAGCAAGGATGCAGACGCCGAAAAGTCTGAGTAGAATACTGGGGGCGGTCCCGCGCGGCCGCCCCTGTGCCGCCTTAGCTCATCTGGTAGAGCAGCGCCCTTGTAAAGCGCAGGTGATCGGTTCGAGTCCGATAGGCGGCTCCACATCACAGGTACACGCCCCCACTTCGGTGGGGGCGTTTCCTGTTTCTCCTCTGGCCCTGCTCCGTTCAGCGCAGGCTGCGGCGGTACTGAGGAGACTTCGCGCCGTCCTGGCGCTCTGCAGCCGGATCTCGCTCTGCAGCACCACACGCGCGTCCAGCGCATCTCGCGCGGGCGGGTAGGGTGAGTGGGTGAGTCGCACAGGATCTTTCCCCGTATGGGCCGCGCTCGTCGGTTCCGGCCTTGCCGGTGTCCTGGTCGCGCTGCAGTCCCGCATCAATGGCGGCCTGAGCCAAGAACTCGGCAATGGATACGTCACCGCCGCAGTCTCGTTCAGCATCGGACTCGTGATCATGAGTCTCGTCATGCTGCTTTCGCGTGCCGGACGAGTGGGCTTCACCCGGTTGAAGACTGAGCTGCGGGCCGGACGTCTCCCGTACTGGACTCTATTTGGCGGAGCCGGTGGTGCGTTTTTCGTGCTGAGTCAGGGACTGGTGGCTCCGCTGACAGGCCTTGCGCTCTTTACGGTCGGGATTGTCGCTGGCCAGGTGCTCGGCGGCCTCGTGCTGGATCGTGTCGGGCTCGGGCCAGGCGGTCGGATTGATCCAACGCCCCCGCGAATTGTCGGGACAGCGCTTGCGGTCATTGCGGTCGCGCTGTCAGTCGGCATGGGGGCTGGGGACCCGAAAGTGCTGTGGCTTGTGGTGTTCCCCGTGCTCGTTGGCGTCTGTGTTTCTGGACAGTCGATGGTGAACGGCCTCGTGCGTGCAGCATCGCACAGCGCGATCACTTCCACGTTCATCAACTTCGTCGTCGGCACTACGATTCTGGTGCTGATCGCGTGCGTATCCGTGGCGGTTTCGGGCTGGCCGCAGACGTGGCCATCGGCGCCGTTCTACTATATTGGCGGCTTCGTTGGCACGATCTTCATCGCGGTCGCAGCAATGCTCGTGCGCACGGCCGGCGTGCTGTTGCTCAGCATGTCGAATGTCGCCGGTCAGCTCATTGCGGCCGTGGCGTTTGAGGCTGGCGTGCCGCTCGCGGGTGGCCTCACCCAGGGCATGATCGCGGGTACGGCGGTCGCCCTGCTCGCCGTGGCGATCGCTGCGCTTCCCTGGCGGGGTCGCGCGAGTGGGGGCACTACAGGGCGCTGAGGTGCCGGGCGGGGTCGAGGGGCGAGCGAGGCTTGTGTTTCCGATCTCGATCCGGAATCCCGCCGACGTAGAGCCACCCCAGCAGGTACTCGTTCGCACCGAGCTCATGCGCTGCGTGCACGGGTTCCGAACGGGTGAGTGGTCCGGTGCGCCAGATCACACCCCAGCCGGCCTCGTGCAGGAGGAGCCCGAGCGCATGGGCGACCCCGCTCGCCACAGCCTCTTGCTCCCATACGGGCACCTTGTGGTTGAGTCGAGGCGACACGACGATTGCGAGGACGAGGGGCGCGCGCGTCGCCTTTGAGCGGTACTTCTCACGTTTCTCGCCGGCAGCTGCGGCGAGCCCCTCGCCGAGCCGGAGCCGGGCGTCGCCGCGCAGCTCGATGATGCGCCAGGGGCGCAGCCCGGAGTGATCGGCGATGCTCGACATCACGCTGAGCAGTTCCGCGAGCTCGGCGTGGTTCGGAGCCTCGTCAGTCACCTTTGAGTGTGATCGCCGATCCCGCAGCGCCGCCAGCGCCGGGGCGGTCCTCTCTGGGTGTTCGTTCATGCGTCCCGCTCGGGCTGCGCGCCCGGTTCGAAGCTGAGGGCGAGCGAGTTCATGCAGTAGCGATCCCCGGTCGGAGTGCCGAACCCGTCTGGGAACACGTGCCCGAGATGCGAGCCGCAGTCGGCACAGCGCACTTCAGTGCGCGTCATGCCCAGGCTGTGGTCTTCGATCAGCTCGACCGCGCCGGGGCGAACACTCTCGTAGAAGCTGGGCCAGCCGCAGCCGGAATCGAATTTGGTGCCGGCGATAAAGAGCTCATTGCCGCAGGCGCGGCAGCGGTAGAGGCCGTCGCGCTCCTCGTTGAGGAGCTCGCCGGTGCCCGCGCGCTCGGTGGCGGCTTCGCGCAAAATTGCGTATTCCTCGGCACCAAGACGCTCTCGCCATTCGCTTTCGGTGAGCTGAACTGGGTACTCGGGTGAATCGCTGGGCTTACTCACTGTTGCGCCTCCCCGGGCATGTACTATAGGCCCGCTGGCCTACTTACTCTTCAGTCTACGACGCTTCCACACTGATGGGACGTATGCACAGGCCGCTCACCGGAACCGAGAATCGCGGTTCGACTTGCAACATCCGATGATATTCGTCAGACTTATCGACGGTGCCGAGGTTAGGCACACCTCACTTCGATCCGATGAGCGCCTTCACTGCCCGTGAGTCGGCCACCCCGACGAGAAAAGGACTGCAATCGTCATGACTGCTTACACGAGCTGGCGGAGGCGTTCCGCCTCAGTGCTGGCAACCACCACAGCGGTGCTCCTCGCCGTGAGCGGCGCGCTGATGGCACCCGCAATTGCGAACGCCGACGAGCCCATCGCGCCGACTCTGACGGTGGAACCGAACGTCGACCTGAACCGCGAGGGTGCCACGGTCACGATCACGGGCACGGGCTACAACCCCAATCAGCCGATCTACGTCACCACATGTGCGGATACGGCGTTGGAAAATCTGAACTTTGCCTACATCAACAATGGGTGCACCACTGGCGCGAAGCAGATCGCCCTGGGGGCAACTCCGTCGCCGCGCGCGGACGCGTTCCAAGCCGATGGCTCGTTCGTCACCACGCTCCCTGTTTCACCGAAGGCGGGCGCGGAAGTGACTTCCGTCTTTACGATCGCGAACCACACCGCCATGACAGACCGTACCCAGGACGCGAAAGCGGTTCTCAACTTCGCTCCCGAGGTGGTACCGTCTGGCGTCTCGCCCTCGGTGACCGCAGCTGCGACCACTGGTCTGACGGTCACGACACAACTCACTGGTGTGACAGGAACCAACGGAGCCTATGTTGCCGTCATCGAAGCTGGCACATCAGGCGAGATCGACCAGGAACACATGGGTATCGGTTTTCAGTGGGTCAAGCCCACTGATTTGACCAACGGTGCTGGGGCAAGCGTCATCACCATCGACGCAGCTGATCTCGATCGCACGAAGAGCTACGAGGTGCTCGTGTGGAAGGGGCACTCGATGCCCGACACTGAGACCACGCTGGGGCTCGCAGCTTTGGCCGTTTCTGGCGCCCAGTGGGACGCGGTGTTCCCCACTGTGGTTGATCCGAAGCCGGAACTCACGGCGACGGCAACCGCGAAGCTCGCTTCCAGCCTGGTCGTGCAGGCCCAGTTGAAGAACATTGATTCGCCTACGGGTGCCTATGTGTCAATCATTGAAGCCGGAACGGCGGCCGAGCTGTCACGCACGAACCAGGGCCTTGGCGCTGTGTGGGTTCAGCCAGGCCAATTCGACAATGGATCCGCCACCGTTGACGTTGTAGTGCCGAAGAAGGCGCTGGACCGCACCAAGCAGTACGAGGCCGTTTCCTGGAAGGGTCACACGAATCCCGAGCTCGAGTCGCTCTACGGAATCGCCGAGCTGACGATCCCGGCTGCAACCTGGGACGCAGTCATGCAGGAAACGCCATTTACCGACGTGAAGAAGGGCCAGGATTTCTACTCTGAAATCTCCTGGATGTTCAACAACGGAATCACGACGGGCGTCGCGCAGAGTGACGGAACCGTGAAGTACGAGCCGAAGTGGAAGATCTCCCGCGAAGCTGTCGCCGCGTTCATGTACCGCCAGTATGGTGACCCCAAGTTCAAAGCACCGTCTACGAGCCCGTTCGCTGACGTGCAGAAGAGCGACCCCTTCTACAAGGAGATTGCCTGGATGGCCGCGGAGGGAATCTCCACGGGAGTGAACGCGCCGGGCGGAAAAGTGAACTTCCAGCCGAAGGCGAAGATCACCCGTGAAGCGATGGCTGCGTTCATGTACCGCGTCGACGACAGCGTGAAGCCTGCGGCGCCAAAGGTATCGCCTTTCGCGGACATGACTCCGAATAGCAAGTTCTACAAGGAAATCGCCTGGATGCACTCAACCGGCCTGTCGACTGGTGTGAAGCAGACAACGGGGAAGGCGAAGTACGAACCGAAGTGGCAAATCTCGCGAGAGGCTACGGCTGCCTTCCTCGCGCGGCACGACGCCATGGCGAAGTAGTAGACCTGTGCCGGTGGCCGTGGGGTGTTGGGCTGAGCGTCTCGTGCGCTCGGCTCAGCACCCCACGCTGTCTGCCACAGCCGAGACCTGGTGGCGACGCCAGGTGGCCCCCAAACGGGCCGGAGACCGGAACGAACCAACGATTCCCGTGGTAATTTTGCGGGATCGAATGCGCACAGTGTGCGCCGCAATCAGGGAGCGCATGCCGCATGTACGCACGTAGGGCTTTCCGTGGAATTGCCGCGGGACTTGTGGCAGCAGCGCTCTTCTCGGGGGGCGTGTTTGCGGATCCAGCGATCGCCATAGACGAGGCTGCGGGAGCCTCTCAGGCCGAGATCGGAGCGGCTTCCGACGCCAGCGAGCTCCTGACTCCAACCGATGATCCACCCACGGCTGCAGACGATACGGGTGTTGTCCAACATGCTGGGGACGTGCTAGCCCCTGAGACTCCAGCACTGCCCTCGGAGTCTTCAGACGAATCGAATCCGAATACCGCGATCGGCGACGGCTCTGAAGACCCCGCGTCACCGCTGCCCGCAGACGGTGCAGAAGTTCCTGGTCCAGTCGCCCCGACTGGCGAAGCCGCCTCTGTCCCAGGGGCGGTGGATGACCGAGTAGCTCAGACGGCGAAGCCCGCAATGAAACTCGTTCCCAAAATCTCGGCGAAGAACAGCCTGGCGGTTCAAGCTAGCGTGACGGGAATGCCGAGTGACGTCACTGAAGTTACCGCCATCATGCTTTCTCAGCTCGACGAAGAACGGATTGAAAGCAACCGGACGGCTATCACCCCTATTGGCACCGTGACTTCTCCCGTCGTCAACGGTGCAGTTGACCTGACGCTCAAGGCTTCGCTCGGCGAACTGACTCGTGACACGGCATACGCCGTGGTGTTGTGGCCCACTGCTTCCGAACTGACGGTGGACTCGATTCTTGTTCGTGGCGACGTCGTGCTGACGAATGATCAGTGGGATGAGCTCTATGGAACGGTGCCGGCCGCCGTCGCCGAAGTCGGGAGTCTCCAATGGGGCGTGCTGGACAGATTCCGCGCCTATATTGAAGGTGACATAGCCAAGGGAGAAATCATGACCCTTGGTGCCGCGAAGTATGACGGGACAAAATTTAACCTGCCTCAGATCGCAGGCGGGAAATGGAATGCTCAGTCGAAGACTGGAAGTGTTCAGTACTCGGGCGGAATGCGATTTTACGGTCACGACGGTCAGCTGGATCTCAGCTTCGAGAATCCCGTCATCACGGTGAAGAGCGCGAATCGTGCTGAGTTGACGGTGTACTCAGAGTCCTACGATTTCAAAGCGGAGAAGTGGGTCGAGCGCACGGCCGTGCTCGCAACTATCGACCTATCGACCGCGACGCGCACTGAGCGTAAGGGTGGTGCAGTCCGCTGGGCAGGCGCCAGTGCGACGCTCACCAAGATCGGAAACGTGATGCTCGAGGGCTACTACAAGGAGGGCCAGCGCCTCGACCCGATCACCTTTACGGTGGGGGCAGAGTCCAAGGATGTGAAGCCTGTCCCCCCTGCGACGAAGCCGAAGCCGAAGCCAATCACGACGAAGCCTGTCCCGAAACCGCTCGTGCCCGCACCGAACGCGAGTGAGGGTGGCGCCCAGGCAGCTGGGTCGCTGAGCTGGGGTGTCTCCAGCGCCTTCGCGAAATATGTCACTGGTCCGATCGCCAAAGGTGAGGTGTCCACGACAGGTGTAGGCGGGTCCGGGGGAGCGTATCTCTTCCCCCAGGCGGCAGGAGGCAGCTGGGACACGGCAACTCAGACCGGATCAGTGCAGTACTCCGGTGTCGTCTCCTTCACCGGGCATAAAGGCCTGTTGCAGGAGGGCGTGAGTAACCCGATGATTCAGGTCACCGGACCCGACTCGGCCGTCATCTACTCGGGTGGTGCGCAATGGGGCACCCTCAACCTCGGTGCGGCTTCCAAATCCGTCGGTGCGAACGGCGAGGTCACCTGGAGCGGAGTGCCCGTCACTGGCGGCTTTTCCGGCGGAGCCTCTGGCGGCAACCAGTACTCGCTGCCTGCAGATCCCTTGACCTTCACTGTGGGCGTGGCCAGCGGTGTCAGCTACGGCAGCACCGCAGTGAGTAACGAGTCACTGAAGCGCACTGCAGCGTCAGCGCCGCCGACGACGACGGGGATTCGGATCCTGACCGATGCCAAGAAGCTTGTGCCCGGTGGCGAGATTGAGTTCGAGGCAGCAGGCTTCGAGTCGAAAGAGCGCGAGGCGCTCGTGGTCCTGTACCCCGGGGCCATCGTGCTTGATGAGGCAGCTGGAGCTGACGCAGCTGGCACGCTGCGCTGGCTCGGCACGATTCCCGAGGACACCGAGCTGGGGGAGTACGTCATCACTGTGCAGGGCAGCACGGACGCTGGCGCTGTGATTGAGGTCCGCGAACCCGAGAAGAAATCCAAAGCCGCGGCGAAGCAGAAAACTGTCGAGGAACTTGCGGCCGAGGCGACACAGGCAGCACCGGCAGCTGCTGGGATCCTTCCGACTGAGAGTAGCCCAGTGTGGGTCTGGTGGGCAGCGTCCGCAGGCCTGCTACTCATCGCCGGAACGATGGGTGGCCTCGTCGTTGCGCAGCGAAAGCGCGCAGCCGCGGGCGTCGATACCCAGCTCAGCCCAGGCAACGCACCCCCGCCCCGTAATATGGGTGCCACTCGCGGGAAGCCCGCGGCGCGCCCCAGCCCCACAAGGAGAACACCCGTGCACACCACTCAGCACCCCGGCAGCGCGGTCTCGCGACGCGCAGTAGTGATCCTCGGCGCGGGTCTGCTCGCAGCCGGATCCCTCGCGGTGCCAGCAGCTGCGACAGCCGCCACCGCGGCCCCAATCCACGCGACCACCGATGCAGCATGCAGCGTGAGCGCAGCCACACTGACCTGGGGCGTGAAAGAGAGTTTCCGTTCGTACATCAGCGGCTCGATCGCGAATGGTGAGTGGACCGTCAGCGATGACATGCGCTACGAAACTCCGAACTTTATTTGGGACACGGCGACCGCAGCGTTCGCCAGCGATCTGGAATCAGGCAACATCGGGTTCACGGGTGCGGTGCACTTTACCGGCCACGATGGCGCAATGAAGCTTGACCTCGCCGACCCCGTGCTCGAGTTCGACGGCGCCGACACCGCCTACCTGACCCTCACCATCGGGGCCACCGACTCGGCAGATGCCGGAGGCGAAGCGACAGCGGCACCGGTACGCGCTGCGAAGATCGACCTCGCTGACGCGGTGACGTCCGGCGGCACCGAACTCAGCATTCAGAGCGCGGTTCCGCGCCTCACCGCAGAGGGCGCAGCGGCGTTCAACGGCGACTACGGTAGCTACGTCGCGGGAGAGGAACTCGACCCAATCACCCTCACCGCCACGGTGTCCGGCTGCGCACTCGGTGAAGCGACTGCCGTGACTCCCGCCCCCACCGCTCCAACGGATCCTGCGGACCCAGTCGATCCGGTAACTCCGGTCGACGGTGGCGAAACTGCGGCGCCCGCGATCCCGTGGCTCCCGATCGCGATCGGCGGCGTCGCCCTGCTCGTGATCGGCGTCACCGGAGGCATGCTACTCGCGGGCCGCAAGAAGCCGCAAGCCACAGCCTCCGAGCAAGCCGCGTCACAGCCGACCGCGACGCAGGATCCCACTTCGGAGGGATAAGCCCGAGCGCTACACGCGGCGCTTCGGCATTACGATCCCCTGCCCCGTTACGGGGTGGGGGATCACCTCTACCGGGGTGCGGTAGACATCGCTCACGATTTCTGCAGTAAGCACTCGGTCCGGCACATCGCACGCGGCAATCCGGCCGTCGCGCAGCAGCGCGATGCGATCGGAGTACGCCGCCGCGAGATTCAGATCGTGCAGCACGACGAGCACCGCGTCCCCGGCGGCCGCTCGCTCGCGCGCGAGCCCCAGCACCGCTTCCTGGTGTCCGAGGTCGAGTGCGGCAGTCGGCTCGTCAAGCATCAGCACGCCAGTGCGCCCGGCCATCACGCGCGCGAACGCGGTGCGTGCGCGCTCTCCGCCCGAGAGTGACGGTACGCGCCGGTTTCCGAGGTGTCCGATGTCTGCGGCCGTGATTGCCTCGCCGATCGCCTCATTGTCGTCGTCTTCGCGCGGGGTGCGGCGCCACGGCGCACGGCCCATCTCAACAACCTGGTGCACCGTGAACGGGAACAAGAGCTGGTTGTCCTGCAGCAGTACGCTGCGTCGCCGCGAGAGGTCACCGAGCGACCACTCAGAGAGCGGGCGCCCACTGAAGCGAGCCTCCCCGCTATCCGGCGTCAGGTCCCCGGAGAGTACGCTCAGCAGCGTAGACTTCCCGGCACCGTTCGGGCCGAGCAGTGCGAGAACCTCGCCTGCGCGCACGTCGAGCGATACGCCGTCGAGCAGCGCACGTCCGCCACGCTTGAGCACGATTGCATCAGCTTCGCAGACCACTTCGCCGATCGGGGCGACCGTGGGGAGCGCAATGTGTCGGGCGTTCATCCCCAGCCTCCGCTCCGTTTGCGCGTTCGTCGCAGCAGCCAGAAGAAGAACGGGCCGCCGACGAGCGCGGTGAGCATACCGATCGGCATGTCTGCCATCGGAACAAGTGTGCGCGCTGCGAGATCCGCAAGAGTCAGCAGCAGCGCACCGCCGAGTGCGCTCGCGGTGACCAACGGAAGGTGCGCGGGACCCAGGAGCATGCGCATGAGGTGCGGGATCACGAGCCCGACAAACGCGATGATGCCGGCGAACGCGACGGCTGCTCCGACGAGCAGGGCGACAACGAAGATCATGACGATCCGGAGCAGCTCGACATTTACGCCGAGGTGGCGTGCGTTCCGCTCACCCAGGGAGAGCAGATCGAGCTTGCGTGCGGCAATGTATGCCGCGATCAAGCCCACCGCGATAATCGGCGCGATGATGAGCACCTGGGACCAGCGGCTCCCGGCGAGACTCCCGAGCTGCCAGAAGACGATCTGCTCGCGTGATTGGGTGTCTCCGAGAAACGTGAGGAGCGCAATACCCGCGCCACCCATCGCATTGACTGCCACGCCCGTCAGCACGAGGGTGACCACCTCAGTTTTCCCCTCCGCGCGGCTCATCCCGTAGACCACAAGTGTGGCTCCGAGGCCAAAGATAAACGCGAACACCGCGGTGGTCCACTCACCAAAGATGGTGAGGCCAAAGACGATCGCGAGGCCCGCGCCGACTGCTGCACCGGAAGAGATGCCAATGACGCCCGGCTCTGCGAGCGGGTTCCCAAAGATTGCCTGCATCAGGAGACCGGACACGGCCAACCCTGCACCCACGAGGGCTGCCATTGCGACGCGGGGGAAGCGGATCGCCCACAGGGTCTGATCGCCTGCCGGGTGCGACGGCATGGGAAGCCAATCGATCCCGATCCGATGCAGCAGGGATCCTAAGACCTCCTGCGGTGGAATTCCGAGCTGGCCCGTTCCCGCCGAGATCAAGACAGAAGCGATCAGGGCGATGCCGAGGGCGCTGAACAGGATCGTCGTCTTTGCGGCGTGCCGCGAAGCGGTTCTGTGGGAGGTGGTCATGCGCGCGAAGAGCAGCTTTCGTGAGGGATCGAGGGGGAGGGGCCCGAGCGCGCACGCGCTCCGGTCGCCACGTCCCCGCGGCTTCCTCTCACCTTCATCATACCTTTCCTAGGATAGACTCACCTCAGGTGTGCTCGGGAAATATCCAGTGTCGTCGCGTGGCCTGGTATACGTTTCCGATCGGCGCCGAGCGACTTTGAAGGGACCCCATGCACTCGACTCGCGGCATGCGTGCGCGACGCACACTCGCCCTAGCC
Source organism: Leucobacter luti (assembly GCF_019464495.1). Taxonomy (NCBI): domain Bacteria; kingdom Bacillati; phylum Actinomycetota; class Actinomycetes; order Micrococcales; family Microbacteriaceae; genus Leucobacter; species Leucobacter luti. The sequence continues at coordinate 2,628,960 of NZ_CP080492.1, forward strand.
ACGATCGCCCTGCTGAGCCTGGGACTCGCGGCATGTCAGACCCCCGCGTCCTCCACTTCGGGCACTGAGAGTGAAGCGGTCGCGCTTCCCCCGCTGTCTGAGATCACTCCGGTGGCGGATCCGAGCAACGTTGAGGGCCCCTCGACCGCGCGCATCGGTGGCCCGTCGATCGCCCCACTTCCCGACCCGCCCGCACCCGAGCTGCCGGTCACGGTCACCTCACACGACCGCACCGGGGACACTGAAATCACAGTGACTGACACCTCACGGGTGCTCGCGCTTTCGCTGAGTGGATCGCTCGGCGAACTCGTGCACGCGTACGGACTGTCTGATCAGCTTGTCGGGCGCGACATTTCGACCAACTTCCCAGGAGCCGAGGATCTCCCGGTCGTCACGAAAGACGGCCACTCGATTGACGCGGAGGGCGTGCTCGCACTGAGCCCAACGGTGATTCTCACGGACGGCAGCATCGGCCCAGTAGACGTCGTGCTGCAACTGCGTGATGCCGGGATCCCGGTGATCACCGTTGAACGATCGGTCGATGCTGAAACAACCTACGAGACTGCGCAGCAGGTTGCCGACGCACTGGGGGTCGGCTCCGCGGCACCCCCGCTCATCGAGACCCTGAAACAAGCGATTGCGGACAAAGAAGCAGAGGTCGCGAAACTGTTGCCGGCAGACGCTGAGAAGCTGCCGCGTGTCGCGTTCCTCTACGTCCGCGGCACCGCTGGGATCTACTACCTCTTTGGTGAAGGCAGCGGGGTGGATAGCCTGATTCGATCGATCGGTGCGCTCGACGTCGCCGAAGAGATCGGGTGGAAGGGTGAGAAGCCCATGACCGACGAGGCACTGATCGCGATTGACCCGGATGTGATCCTCGTGATGACCAAGGGGCTCGAGAGTGCTGGCGGGGTCGATGGATTGCTGGCGGCCCAGCCGAGTATCGCGCTCACCACGGCGGGCAAGAATCGCAGGATCATTGATGTGGATGACACGCTCCTGTTCGCAGGAGGTACCCGCATCCCGGACGTGATCGACGGTCTTGCCCGAGCGATCTACGCACCGGATTCGCTCAAGTAACGTGCCGTTTCACCCCGCATGAACCCGCGTTGCCGCCGTTCTGCGGGGCGCTGCGGACAGTGAATCAGTCTGCGATTCCGCGCTGGAGGCGGCCTCGCGACCGGCCTCGCGTCCGGCCGAGGGACTGAGCCAGAAGAGTGATGCGTTGCCGCGCTGCGTCAGCGTTGCGCAAATTCAGTGCCGGAAATCGTCATGCGTCTCACCGGCGGGTGGAGTCCAGAGAAGCTTGCGCTCGACGCGCGTGTGTCCTGTATCCGATGAACGCGCGGCAGCGTCCTCGGGGGAGGCACATGAACCCGCGTCACCATGCGCGATTTGGGGCCAGATGCGGCACTCGAAACTGTGCTCTGTGCTACATCCACGCTTCTGGCAGGAACGGCGTTGTACTCTAGTGGCTGATCCTGCGGTATCTCCGCGGTGATGATGAGCACCTAACCGAGGGGAAATTCGTGGCGAAGAGGACCGAAGACGCTGGAGTGCGTCGTGGGACCCGCCAGGACTACCCCGAAGATCGCTTCGACCGGGTCGAGCGCACCGGCCGAGTTGGCGCGCACCGCGTCACCGCTCGGCCCCGCTACACGTGGCAGTACATTATTGCTGCGCTGCTCGGCTTTGCTGTGCTGACAACGCTTGGGGTGTTGACCGTGCACACGATCGGTGACTCGGGCAAGCTTCCGATCTCCGGCACGTCGCCCAGCTCAACCGCTGAGCAGAGCGCACCCGAGGCGAAGCTGGATCCGGACGCGACAGTTGCGATCCTGAATGGCACCACTACTGAAAACCTCGCGGCTGCGCTCGACCAGATCATCTCCACCGAAAAGTGGGGCTCGATCCTCTTCTCCGGAAGCGCTGCCGAATCCAACGTCGAGATCTCCGCAGTGTTCTACTCTGATCCAGCGGATGCTCCCGCCGCTGCGGGCCTTGCCGCGAAACTCGGGGGGTTGTCGACGTACACGACCTCCGACTACGACTCGTATAACGCGAAGCTCGTGGTGCTGCTCGGTGCCGACTATCAGGGCCCCGGCCTCGCAGAGGCTGCGGAGATGACGGCGACTGCTGCCGCAACTCCGGGCGGCGAGATCAGCATGGGCAATGAAACCGTGCCCGAGGGAACACCAGAAATCGATCCGGCTACCGGCTGGGAAATTGACCCTGCAACAGGCTTCCCGATCGATCCTGCGACCGGTCTCGCCACCGATCCGGCCGCTGCCACTTCCTAAGCTCGCCCCATGGACTGAGATGTCCCTCCCTGTTCGCTGTGCGCGAGCGTTACCGCTTGCACTCACCCCTTGTGAGTGCCAAGATTGGTGTTAGCAGTCGAATCGGCTGAGTGCTAAAGCTTCGCGCATCGACGCACGGCGTCGGTGTGCTGCTCACCACTACCAGAACGTCCAGGAGAGGCGAATTACATGGCAAAGATCATTGCGTTTGATGAGGAAGCACGTCGTGGGCTTGAGCGAGGCCTGAACATTCTCGCTGATGCCGTGAAGGTGACGCTCGGCCCGCGCGGTCGCAACGTCGTCCTCGAGAAGAAGTGGGGCGCCCCCACGATCACGAACGACGGCGTCTCCATCGCCAAGGAGATCGAGCTCGACGACCCGTACGAGAAGATCGGCGCTGAGCTGGTCAAGGAGGTCGCCAAGAAGACTGACGACGTCGCAGGTGACGGCACCACGACCGCTACCGTTCTCGCTCAGGCGCTCGTGCGCGAGGGCCTGCGCAACGTTGCTGCCGGCAGCGATCCCATCGCAATCAAGAAGGGCATCGAGAAGGCTGTTGCAGCCATGACCGCGAAGCTTCTCGAGAACGCCAAGGAGATCGAGACCACCGCCGAGATCGCCGCGACCGCGTCCATCTCTGCCGCTGACGAGCAGATCGGTGCGCTGATCGCCGAGGCCATCGACAAGGTCGGCAAGGAAGGCGTTGTCACGGTCGAGGAGTCGAACACCTTCGGCACCGAGCTTGAGCTCACCGAAGGCATGCGCTTCGACAAGGGTTACCTCTCCGCATACTTCGTCACGGACGCGGATCGCCAGGAAGCTGTCTTCGAGGATCCCTACGTCCTCATCGTCAATGGCAAGGTCTCCAACATCAAGGACCTGCTCCCCGTCGTTGATCCCGTCATCCAGTCGGGCAAGCAGCTGCTCATCATTGCTGAGGACGTCGAGGGCGAAGCGCTCGCCACGCTCGTGCTCAACAAGATCCGCGGCATCTTCAAGTCGGCAGCCGTCAAGGCTCCGGGCTTCGGCGATCGTCGCAAGGCCATGCTGCAGGACATCGCGATCCTGACCGGCGGCCAGGTCATCTCCGAGGAAGTCGGGCTCAAGCTCGAGAACACCACCCTCGACATGCTCGGCACCGCACGCAAGGTCATCATCACCAAGGACGAGACCACCATCGTCCAGGGTGGCGGCGAAGAAGAAGCGATCCAGGGCCGCGTGGCTCAGATCCGCCGCGAGATTGAAAGCACCGACAGCGATTACGATCGTGAGAAGCTCCAGGAGCGCCTCGCGAAGCTCGCAGGCGGCGTTGCAGTCATCAAGGCTGGCGCGGCTACCGAGGTCGAGCTGAAGGAGCGCAAGCACCGCATCGAGGACGCTGTTCGCAACGCGAAGGCGGCTGTCGAGGAGGGCGTGCTGCCCGGTGGCGGCGTTGCCCTGATCCAGGCTGGCAAGGACGTATTCGGGGCGCTTGAGCTCAGCGACAGCGAGGCCGTGGGCGCTCGCATCGTGCAGGCTGCGATCGAGGCACCGCTGCGCCAGATCGCGCTCAACGCAGGCCTCGAGCCCGGCGTTGTCGTCGATCGCGTTGCGAACCTTCCGATCGGACACGGCCTCAACGCCGCGACCGGCGAGTACGGCGACCTGGTTGCTCAGGGGATCCTCGACCCGGCGAAGGTCACGCGCTCAGCGCTGCAGAACGCTGCGTCGATCGCAGGTCTCTTCCTCACCACCGAGGTCGTTGTTGCTGACAAGCCGGAGCCGGCTGGCGCCCCGCAGGGCGGCGACCCGACCGGTGGCATGGACTTCTAAGTCCAACACACCCTGACAGGGGGTCGCGCCTTCGGGCGCGGCCCCCTGTTTCGTGTTTGCCCGTTGTGCGCGCGACCCCGCGTGTTCGAGCTCGTGCAGGAGATTCCAGCTCGTGCAGGGCGAAAAGGCTAGATGCGTCCTGCGCGAGCTCGAATTTCCTGCGTGAACTCGGGTGCGCGCGAGGTTTCAGTGCAGATCCGGCCCGCACCGGTAGCTCGGGCTTTGGGCGCCGGGCCTTCGAGCTCGTGCAGGAGATTCCAGCTCGTGCAGGGCGAAAAGGCTAGATGCGTCCTGCGCGAGCTCGAATTTCCTGCGTGAACTCGGAATTCCTGGGCGAACTCCGCTGCGCTCGATCCTCCAACCGGAGTGCGATCCGCACTAGTTGCCTGTGGCTGCAACTCGCGACCCAGCCACAGCCCAAGCGGCCGGGCCCACGGCATGGTGCCTTTCGCCCGCGGCCAGTGGTCTTCGTCCACAGACCAGGAAGACCGCGAAGCGATCGCAGGTTTTCCACACTGTCACACCCTGCGCTCCTGGCAGCTTCCTGACGATGCAGAGTGAAGGCATGCTCCTCTTCAGTACACTGCACTCCGTCGGCGGGATCATGCGGATGCGCGATGTGATCGATCGAGGGTGGAGCCGTCACGCCGTCGATCGCTACCGCCTGGCGGGTCGCTTGATCCGGCCACAGCGAGGATGGATCGCCCTTCCTGAGACGGATCCTGAACTCCTGTTCGCAGCAAGGCACGGCGTCATGCTCAGCTGTATGTCTCTCGTCGCACGGCACGGCCTGTGGGTACCGGAACCCCTGCGGCAGCTCCACATCGCGGCCCGCACACAGAAGTCTCGTATGCCAGAGGGCAGGCACGTCCGCCACTGGGGCACTCCAGTGGTACGCCGCGAACCGCACGCGCTCGTGGATCGCATCGAGAACGCGCTCGTATTCGCTGTGGACTGCCTCAGCGCGGAAGGCGCCCACGCTGTATGGGAGTCGGCACTCCGAAAGGGCGCAGTGAATCGAGCCACACTGGCGGAACTGCCTCTGCGTGACCGCGAGCGGGCTCTGCTCGACGAGTGCACGCAGTTTTCGGACTCGGGACTCGAGAGCTACGTGGCGCGTCGTCTCCGTGCACTGCGTCTGCGGGTGGTGGCGCAAGCGGTGATTCTCGGGCACCGAGTTGACTTCCTGATCAATGAGTGGCTCGTGCTCCAGATCGACGGCGGACACCACGTTGGGCGCCAGCGTGATGAAGACAACTGGCTCGATGCCCAACTCCTGCTGAACGGCATCGTGACGATCAGAGTGAGCCAGCGTCAGGTGGACCACCACTGGCCGAGAGTGCAGCAGCTCATCATGACTGCCGTCTCGCAAGGCCGCCCACGGCGCTGAGTGGCTCACGAAGCGGCGTGGAGATACCGAGCTTGCGCCGAGCACTTCTGCACGTTCGGCTCAAGCAGGAGAAACTGGGTCCTGCCTATCGAGTTGAGGCCGGGGAAATGGGCGCCTGCGCGTCGAGCTCACGCAGGAGATTCGAGCTCGTGCAGGCTGGAAAGGTAGATTCCGTCCTGCGCGAGTAAGGATTTCCTGCGTGAGTTCGACGCCTACGGCTCGGCGCCCACTACTCGGAGCCTGCTGCGCGGAGCCCGCTACTCCCCGCTCGGGGCAGAGCCTGTCCTGGCCGAGCCAGCTCCGGACGAGCCAGCTCGCGCAGGAGGGCCGGGTCCTGCCTATCGAGTTGAGGCCGGGGAAATGGGCGCCTGCTGCGCGGAGCCCGCTACTCCCCGCTCGGGGCAGAGCCTGTCCCGGACGAGCCAGCTCCGGACGAGCCAGTTGCGCTAGAGCCAGTTGCGATAGAGCCGGCAGATGCCGAGCTGGGAGTGGCTGACCCTGTCGCGGGCTGTGTGGCGACCGGCGAGGTCGGTGTCGGGCCCGTGCTTGGGGCAGGGTGCGTCGCTGGGAGGTCGACGCGGAAAGTTGCGCCACCACCGGGCGTCTCATGCACGCTCACCGTGCCGCGGTGCGCCTGCACGATCGACTGCACGATCGCGAGCCCGAGTCCCGATCCGCCGGTCTCCCGGTTGCGCGACGAGTCTGCTCGCCAGAAGCGGCCGAAGATCTTGTCTCGGATCTGCTCGGGCACCCCCTCGCCGTGATCGACGATCTCGAACCGGCCAAACTCTGCTTCGCCCTCTGCCGGCTCTGGAGACGACACGACGATCTCAATGGGACTGCCCTCGGGGGTGTGCCGCATGGCGTTGCCGATGAGGTTGGTGAGGAGCTGGCGCACCTTGTGCTCATCGCCGACCACGATCGGGTCCTTGGGATCTTCGACGACCGTGACTTCGCGGTCGGGCGCCTGTGCGCCGGCATCGAGTGCCGCGTCCCGCGCAAACTGGTTCAACGGGAGGGACGCGAGCTGCAGCGGGCGCCGCTCGTCGAGGCGGGCAAGGGCCAACAGATCTTCGACGAGTGAGGTCATGCGGATCGCTTCTTTCTCGATGCGTTCCATCGCCTGACCCACCTGCTCGCTCTCCTGCAGCGCGCCCATTCGATACAGCTCCGCATAGCCGCGGACAGACACGAGTGGCGTGCGCAGCTCGTGGCTCGCGTCACCAATGAAGCGCCGCATGCGCTCGATGGTGTGGGCTTGTTCCTCAAGTGAGCCGTCGAGTCGATCGAGCATGACGTTGAGGGATTCGCCGAGGTGCCCGACCTCCGTGTGTGGGCTCGACACCATGATGCGCTTTGACGTGTCGCCGCGCGCGATCTCGAGCGCGGTCTGTTCGACCTCCGCGAGCGGCAGGAACGTCGTGGTCACAAGGAGCCGTGTCAGGGCAGCCCCGAGGAGGATCACCGCGATCCCGAACCCGGTAAAGATGATCACGTACTGCGCGACGATCTGGTTGATGCCTGCCGTCGAGGACGCGATCAGGAGGATTGCCCCGTGTTCGCCAGGCACGAGCACGGGGATCGTGACGGCGCGCCAATCGACACGATCCGGGCTGGTCATCGTCAGGATCTGTCCGGGATTCTTGGTGACGGACTCGAGCGTCATCGGCTCGCGCAGCTCGGGCACCCCTGATGGACGGAGCCCGAGGGTGTTGTCGTACTGCAGCGCACCGGCACTATCAAACAGCGCCACGTAGAACTGCTGGTTCGCGAATCGGATGTCCTCCGAGCGCAGATCTGAGCGGTCAGCATCAACCGCGAGTGCTGCGGTCGGATCTTGCCGCAGCTGCATCAGCGTCGAAGTCTGGTTCGAGAGCAGCATAGGCTGCAGTACCGATAGGGTGCCGACGCCGGCCACGATGAGTCCCAGGAACAGGATGAACACCGTGACGCCGGTGATCTTCGCGCGCAGTGAGATGTCGGCCCACCGCTCCGCGAAGCCGGGGCGCGACACGCTACTTGGTTTCGGTCTTGAGCATGTACCCGAATCCGCGCTTGGTCTGGATCAGGGACTCTTCGGTCAGCGGATCGAGCTTGCGCCGCAGATATGAGATGTACGACTCAACGATGCCGGCGTCTCCGTTGAAGTCGTACTCCCACACATGATCGAGGATCTGTGCCTTGGAGAGCACGCGGTTCGCGTTCTGCATGAGGTAGCGCAGCAGCTTAAATTCAGTGGGAGAGAGCTCGACTGAGGCACCTTCAACGGTGACTTCGTGGGTGTCCTGATCCATCGTCACTGGGCCGACAGTGAGGACGGAGTCCTCGTCTTCCTGGATGGTACGGCGGAGCACTGCTTTGATGCGGGCGATGATCTCATCGAGGCTGAACGGCTTGGTAACGTAGTCGTCGCCGCCGACCGTGAGGCCCTCGATCTTGTCCTCAGTGTCATCCTTCGCGGTGAGGAAGATGATCGGTGCGGTGTAGCCAGCGGAGCGCAGCCGCTTGGTCACGCTGAAGCCGTTCATGTCGGGCAGCATGACGTCGAGCACGATCAGATCGGGCTCCTCCTCAAGCACTGCGGAGATGGTCTGCGCGCCGTTGGCTACCGCGCGCACACCGAAGCCTGCGAACCGCAAGCTCGTGCTGAGCAGCTCGCGGATGCTGGGCTCGTCGTCGACGATAAGAATCCGGGGTCCCTTTGGCTGAGTGTTCATGTACCCAGTCTCTGACCGTTTGCTATGAAGTCGCTGAAAGTGTGTCGGCGAGTTCGCCGACCGGCCACCGACCGGCGGCGGCCCGACCCGACAGCCGGGGACCTGGCGCATGGGGCCGGGGCAGCGCATTGCACGGCCCCGGCCCAGTCGCGAGTGTCGGAGCTGCGGTACTACGCCCCGGTGACCCAGGTGGCCCAGGCTTTCGCCATCGCGTCGTAGTTCTCAACCCAGAAATCGAAGTCCGGCACGTGCCCGGTTTCGAAGCGGGTGCTTGCGAGCCATTCGGCGAGCGTGTCATCGACCTGCGGATCAGCGTTGACGTTCACGGGCGACATTGAGTTCAGCTCGGTCATGCCGGCTTGCTGTTTCGCGCCGAGGAAGTAGTTGATGGCGGCGTGAGAGGCTTCCGGATCTTTCACCCCCTTCGGGATTGCGGTTGAGTCGATGGCGACGAGCCACTCATCCCATACTGGAGCGATCGGAGCCCCTGCTTCAGCGGCGCCGTAGCCGCGCCCTGACCACACGTAGCCCATCACGGCTTCGCCACTCTCGAGCTGCTGCTGCGCTTGCGCGCCGGTTGACCACGCAATCATGTCATCGCCCAGGCTGTCGTACTTCGCGATGGCTTGATCGATGTGCTCAGGCTTGAGGTTGTCCATATCAACGCCGTCGGCGAGGAGCGGGAACTCCAGGTTCTGTGGGTCGACGTAGGTGGTTTGCGGTACCGTACGCTTGCCGGGGAATTTCTCGGTGTCGAAGAAGTCTGCGGCGCTCTTCGGCGGATTGTCTCCGAACGCTTCAGTGTTGTAGGCGATCACGAAGCCGTACATCACGTTCGGGATCATGCATTCGTCGGTGATAGTGCCCTCCGGGATTTCAGAGGTGTCGATTAACGAGCGGTCGATCTTCTCGTACAGGGTGCCGCAACCGCGGGCGCTGTCGACTTGAGAGGTATCAACGAGGTCCCAACTCACGTTGCCGCCGTCGACCATCGCTTTGAGTTTGCCAGAATCGAATGCGTCCATCTGCATCGTCGCGCCGGACTCCTTGGCGAAGGGCTGCCAGATCGCTTCGTCCTGCCCCTCTTGGAAAATGCCGCCAGGGCCGGCGTACGTGAGCGTCACGCCGTCGAGCACGCCTGGCGCAACCTCACCGACTTTCGGGGTGCCGAAGTCGCGGTCGGCGGGCGGTGGCGCTTCCGCCCCGGAACATGCGGCGAGGAGGAGCGCGGCGGCGCCGGTCATGGCGATGGCCGAAAGCGTCCGGGAGAGTGTCATCAGTACACCTTTCAGTGGGTGGTGCGAGGCCCGCGTCGTTGCGGACACCGTGAATCTTGTTGGGCGGAGGGGCGGATGGACGGTTGGACGGTTGGACGGGCAGAGGGCTGCACGGGTGCGAGTAAGAACAAGTGCAAGCAGGAATTGAGGAACGGGGAGAGGAGGGGGAGAGAACGGGGTTTAGCGGCCCCAGAGCGAGAGGAACTCGTACGCGATGTGCGCCGCAGCGAGCGAGGTGACATCCGCGTGGTCGTAGGCAGGCGCAACTTCGACGACGTCTGCGCCAACGAGGTTGAGCGGCGCCAGTCCGCGCAGCAGGTACAGGAGTTCGCGGCTGGCGAGCCCGCCGGGCTCAGGGGTGCCAGTGCCGGGAGCGAACGCCGGATCCAGCACATCAATGTCGACGGAAACGTAGACGGGGCGATCGCCGAGCCGAGTGAGGATCTGCTCGAGAATCCCCGGCAGTCCGGTGGTGGCGAACTCACTGGAGTGCACGGTTTGGAAGCCGACGGCTCGATCGTCCGAGAGATCGTGCGGGCCGTAGAGTGGGCCGCGAATTCCCACGTGCATGCAGCCTTCTGGGTCGAGGAGCCCCTCTTCGGCCGCTCTCCTGAACGGCGTGCCGTGGTGCATCGCAGCCCCGAAGTAGGGTCCGAACGTGTCGATGTGCGCATCGAAGTGCAGTACCGAGATTGGGCCGTGGTGCCGTGCGAGCGTTTTTAGGGCCGGATATGCGATCGTGTGGTCGCCCCCGAGAATGACGAGTTTGCCCGCACGCTCACGTGCCGCGGCGAGTCCGGTCAGCATCGCTTCAACCGCGCGGTCGACCCCGAACGGCGTCACGGCCAGGTTCCCGACGTCGGCCACTTGGTGTTTCGCGAAGGGGAACGAATCGAGTTCGACGTTGTATGGCCGGATCAGGTGGCTTGCGCCACGGATGCCCTCGGGGCCGAACCGTGCGCCCGGCCGAAATGTCACCCCTGAATCGAACGGGATCCCGATCACGCCAGCCTGAGCCTCGCCGACCTCGGCCAGGCTCGGAAGGCCGGCGAATGTGCCGGGCCCGGCAAACCGCGGGACACGGGAGAAGTCGACCTGTCCGGTCACAGCTTTGCCGTCGGGCGTGAGCCCGGTGGTGTACGGAATTTCGAGACTCATGCGGAGGCCTCCTGTGTCAGTGAATCTGCTTCGACCCGGTGGTCGGCTGGTGCCTCCACCACGAGCACGGAGAGTCCGGGATGTGCGATCGCGGTCTGGAGCGCCGCGGTGAGCTCGTGTGGTGTGGTGGGGCGTGCGACAGCTGCCCCGAAGCCTTCGGCAATTGCGGCGAGGTTGTGCGCGGTGGTGCGCACCCCTGCCGGGGCGATGTCGGTGCGGTCGAAGGACACCTCGATTTCCCGATAGCCGCCGTTGTCCCAGATCACATACGTCAGATTTGCGCCCAGGTCGTGGGCAGTCGCAAGCTCTGGCAGCGTGAACAGCGCGCTTCCATCGCCAGCCAACGCAATGACGGGCTGACCAGGAGCGGCAATCGCTGCGCCGATCGCCATCGGGAGGGCTGGTCCGAGCGTGCCGTACCCATACGGCGCGAGCCACCTGCCCGGTGTGTCGAGGGGGAGGAAATGATGTGACTGATAGGCCACTTGCGCAGAATCAGCCGTCAGAATCGCGTGCTCCGGCAGTGCAGCACTGATCGCGTCGATCCAGATAGTGTGCGGATCCGCCGCGCGAGCTGCGGCGAGTCCCTCACGCGCGATCGCTGCTCGGGCAGTGCCGGAATCGCGAGGTACAGCGGTCGTGGTCGCGAGCGCCGCCGCCGCGAACTCGGCGACGCGGAGCTGCAACGTTGGAGTCGTCTGGTCGGGGTGCGTCACACTCGGGTCGATATCGATGCGCACAATGTTCGCCATCGTGGGTTCCGCTGAGCCTGTGAACAAGACCTCGAAGTCCGAGAGTTCAGTTCCGAGCGCGAGGATCAGATCAGCGTCGCTGATGAGTTCCTGCGTGCGCGGGAACGGCATGCTAATCCCCGTATTGAGCGGGTGCGCCTCCGGGAGCAGGCCTTTCGCATTTCCGGTCAGGATCACGGGTGCCGCGATCCGTTCGGCGAGGGCTTGCACGGCCGCCCCATCGTGTCGTGCGCCGCCGCCAGCGATGATCACTGGCCGGGTGGCCGTCGCCAGGGCGGTGAGGGCGGCGGTGATCGTGGCCTCAGCGTGTGGCGCGGGCTCTGATCGTGTTGTCTCCGGGCGGTGCAGCTCGCCGACTTCTTCTTCAAGCAGATCGCGAGGGATCCCGATGTAGACGGGTCGTGGCCGCTCGTGCTGCCAGCGCCTGAATGCCTCATCGATGAGTGTGGCAACACGCTCGGCTGACGTTACGGTTTCGCTGAAGAGCGTGAACGGCCGCAGCACCTCTGCGAGGTCAGGGGTGTCATGCAATGTGCCGCGGTGCGCACCGAGCTGTTCGCGTGTGACGGCGGATCCGATCACGAGCATCGGAGTCGAGTCGTGCCAGGCCTGCGCGATCGGCGTCAACGCGTTGAGCACGCCGGGCCCGGTGATGAGATAGCAGACACCGGGCTTGCCGGAGACGCGCGTGTAGGCGTCGGCCATGAACCCCGCGCCTTGTTCGTGTCGGGGGATCGTGACGTTGAGTCCGCTTCGGTCGATGTCGCGGAACAGCTCGAGTGTGTGGACTCCGGGAATCCCGAAGATGTGTTCTACGCCGTATTCGGTGAGCAGTGCGCTGATGGCCTGGCCGAGCCGCATTGGGTGCATCCCCTCTGTGGACGCCGTCGTCCACAAGTAGTTTATTCAGGTAATACTCTGTGTGGGTATACTAAACACAGGTCATGGCTTTCGTCAACGACCGCGGCAGGGCAAGATGGAGCAGTGGGGATCACCGATTGCGTCCCATGCCGCCACTGGGAGGGAACCCCTTGACTGAACGCCGTACCACCGCACGGGGGCCGCACGCAGCTGCGTCGCAACAACTTGCGCAGATCGGGTTCCGACTCCGCGTAGCCCGCGAAGAGCGCGGGATGACCATCAGCAGTGTCGCTGAGTTCACAGGCCTCACGAAAGGGTTCATCTCACAGGTCGAACGCGGCCTCGCCTCGGCTTCGGTCACGTCTCTCGCGGCAATCTGCGATGCGCTCACGATGCCGATGGGGCGCCTCTTCGACCCGCCGAAGATCTACGTCAATCGTCGTGCGGACCGGGCGCCGGCCGCACTGATGGGGGAGGGCGTGTCTGACACGATCCTTTCACCGCCGGGCCAGAGCGACGTCCAGGTGATCGAGACCTGGGTGGAGCCCGGCGGTGGGTTCGAGCCCGAGCCCTATCGGCTCCCGGTCGACCGTGAGTTCGTCGTCGTGCTTGCCGGTGAGCTTGAGCTGCGGATCGAAGCCGAGACTTTTCTGCTCGAGGAGGGGGACTCGATGAGTTTCGCCGCGCGGCACGCCCACATCTGGCGCAATCCCTCGGAGACCGAGCGCAGCAGGGTGATGTGGGTGCTCACCTCTCACGTGTGAGCGAGGTGAGCACTCACCTCTCATGTGTGAGAGCGGATGGCGTGACCTCTGACTCCTGGCCCCTGAGCGCGGCGACGGGCGTCTCCGCTAGATCTGATCCTCGTCGAGGATCGTGTACGCATAGCCCTGCTCGGCAAGAAAACGCTGCCGGTTTTGCGCAAAGTCCTGATCAACCGTGTCACGAGTGATGAGGGTGTAGAACGATGCCGTTGCGCCGTTCGCTTTCGGGCGGAGTAGCCGGCCGAGACGCTGGGCCTCTTCTTGCCGTGAACCAAACGATCCGGAGATCTGCACGGCGACCGACGCATCCGGGAGATCCACTGAGAAATTTGCGACCTTCGAAACGACGAGGATCTTTTCTTCGCCTGATCGGAACGCCTGAAACAGCCGCTCGCGCTCATCGACGGGCGTCTGGCCCGTGATCAGCGGAGCGCCGAGCGTCTCGGACATCGACTCGAGCTGGTCGATGTACTGGCCGATCACGAGCACGCTCTCACCAGGATGGCGCGCAATGATTCGGCGGGCGATCTGTTCCTTCACGGTCGTGCTCGACGCGATCCGATAGCGATCCTGATCTTCCGCAACCGCGTAGTCCATGCGCTCGGACTCGCTGAGCCCAACGCGCACCTCGAAGCATGCGGCTGGCGCGATGAACCCCTGCGCCTCGATGTCTTTCCACGCGGCGTCATAGCGTTTCGGACCGATCAAACTAAACACATCGCCCTCGCGGCCATCCTCACGCACAAGCGTTGCGGTGAGGCCGAGCCGGCGGCGTGCCTGCAGATCGGCTGTCAGCTTGAACACCGGGGCAGGCAAGAGGTGCACCTCGTCGTACACGATGACCCCCCAGTCCTGGGCGTCGAGGAGCGACAGATGCGCGTATTCGCCTTTCCTGCGGCTCGTCAGGATCTGGTACGTCGCGATCGTGACAGGTTTGATCTCCTTCACCTGGCCCGAGTACTCCCCGATATCGTCCGCGGTGAGTGTGGTGCGACGAAGGAGCTCGTCTCGCCACTGCCTGGCGGACACCGCATTCGTCACGAGCACGAGTGTTTTCGCGCCGACTGCCGCCATGGAGGCAGCGCCAACAATCGTCTTGCCTGCGCCACAGGGGAGCACGACGACCCCGGATCCGCCACGCTGGAATGCCTCGACTGCCTTTGCCTGGTAGTCGCGCAGCTCCCAGCCGTCCAGCTCGAGTTCGATGTCATACGGCTCACCCGGCGTGTAGCCCGCGAGATCCTCCGCGGGCCAGCCGCGCGCCACCAACTGCTGTTTCAACTCGCCGCGCGCCCACGCCTCAACAGGGTAAGTGCGGTCGTCGGTTTTGTTGCCGAGCAGCGGCGCAATCTTCTTTGCGCTCGTCACCTCGCGGAGCACTGCGGCGTCTTCTGAACGGAGCACGAGCGCACCCTCAGCGTCTCGCTCAATGGTGAGACGCCCGTAGCGCCGCATGGTGTCTTCGATTTCACTGGCAACGCCGGAGGGAACCGGAAACTTCGCGTAGCGATTGAGCGTGTCGAGGATCTCTTCGGAGGTGTGCCCCGCGGCCCGCGCATTCCACAGTCCGAGACGCGTCACGCGATAGGTGTGGATGTGCTCCGGCGCGCGTTCGAGCTCCGCAAACACCGCGAGTTCGTGCCGAGCATCCTCCGCTTGGGGGTGGGCAACCTCGAGGAGGACGGTGTGGTCGCTCTGCACGATGAGTGGGCCGAGTGTCATAGCGATCAACTCTACTCGTGCTCAGTCGGAGCTCGGTGTGAGTCGGTGCGAGCCGGTCTGATCTCGGTGTGATCTTGCGCGCGCCGCGGCTACACCGGTTCCACTGCCGTGATCATATTCACGGGAAGCGTGCGTTCGACGCCAGCGACCTGATCTGTGGCACGCAGTCGCCCGCTCGTCACAGAGACCGGAAGCAGGGTAAATGTGCGCACCTGGCCTCGGGCCTCGGCGGTGACGTACACCGGGCTGCGGTCGCGCATCGCGAGTTCCAGCCTGCGCGTGAATTCGCCGGTGCCTGGCTCCGCGCGTGCGGCGAGATAGACGCGCTCGACGAGCGTGGAGTACGCCTCAGTCAGCTGTGTCGCTTGCGGCGCAGCTGACACATCGACGATGGGGATTGCGGCTGTGTCGAGGGTGTGCGCAGGAGAAGCCCCGCGGGTGCCGGGCGCTCGCCCGGCGCCGCTGAGCGCTGCGCTTGTGGTCGGGTGGTACCTCGCGTCGGTGAGCGCGGAGACCACGTGATCGGCCCTGAGGCGCGAGTAGAGCCGGATGGGCGTGCCCATTGCGACCGGCGCGTTCGGTGCGGGTGCTGGCCTGGTCAGCTGCAGGTGCTGCAGTGCGCGGTCGACGAGCAGCGTCTGCGCGAGATCTGAGCGTGAGACGGTGATGCGCGTGCGGCCGACATCGCCATCGTGTTCGTCCACCACGAGGTCACCGATACGTTCCGCCCGCGACGCGAGGAGATATTCCAAGGGCTGCGGGATCCCAGTCAGCGAGATCCGTCCGAACAGCGCGCGAGCCGCATCGGGCGTGACGCCCTGTTCGAGCCCCTCGGCGAGACTGGCCTCGGAGATCCGGCGGGTCGATGCGACGCCGATCTGTTCTGGGCGGGAGATCGCGCTCAGCGTTGCCTCGTCTGCTGGGGCGAGGGGGCCGGGGACTACGACGCTCAAATCCGGCTGCACATAGACGCCTGGCGCCAGTCCCGGCGTATCTCGCGCCACGAGCTCTCCAGCGGCAGCAGGATCGTCCGCGATGAGCCGATCGGCGGGCGCGCTGAGGACACCGCTCACGGTGAGGCCAAGCTGCTCCGCGACCGCGGTGAACGCGGTCGCTGCCGCGAGCTCAGCAGGCGGGAGCAAGGGGAAACGATGGGGGATCGCCGCGGCGGCACCGGCCAGGTCGCCGTCCGCCGCCGTGAGCGCGATGTTCAACGGTGCCGGGATCGCTGCGAGTGTGGCCCGCGCCAGCGTGAGCCAGCGGTCCCGATTGTCCTGTGCAAGCCAGTCTCCCGCCGCGGCGGAGACCAGCAGAAGCTGCTCATCACTGCGAGGGGTGGTGAGGCCAGCGTGGCCGAGCGCGGTGACGATCCGAGAAACCGAGTCAACATCGATGCTCGTGGCTTCGGCGAGAGATCTGAGTGACGCGACGGCGACAGTTCCGTTGCGATTGAGCTTGCCCGGGCGCAGTGTGAGCACGCGGAGGCTCTCTGCGGCTTGACCCACTGCGGTCAGCGCTGGAGAGTACCAGGTGCTTGTGTCCGGGGCCTGGTGGGGTACGGCTGCTGTGGCCCGGGGACTGGGCTCGGGCGCAGGCGTAGCTCCGGAGGTGTGCGAGGCCGTGACGGCGTCCGGAGCCGCTCCGACCGCTGTGAGCGAGTCGGGCTCGATACCGGCTGAAATGAGTGCGTCACGCACGGTTTCAGTGACCTCGTCAAGTGGCAGCAATTGCTCTGACTCACGCCCGATGAGCCCGAGCGCCGTGAGGGCTTGGAGCTCATCCGGAGCGCAGGAGCGCGGCGCCGCGGCGAATCGCAGCAGTGCGCTGAGTTGGTTCCGCTCCAGCGGGACAATTGCGCGGGTGATCGAATCGCTGCGGAGCAGCTCAGCTGCGAGTCCGATCGGATCGGCAATAGTGCCAGCCGCCTGTAGGCGGCGCCGCGCGACGAGCGCGCGCAGAGCGTCGCGATCCATCTCTGCGATGGTGGATGCGAGCGCGAGTGTGCCACTCATGGCGGAGGCCGCTTAGCTCTCGGCGTTCCGGCGAAATTCGCGGCGGCGACGGACTTGGCTCACGATGAGCAGCGCAACGAGTAAGACGAAGCCGATGGGGAGGCCGATGAGGGAGATCCCGTAGACGATGGGCCACAGGCCCTCCGCCATGGCCTGCCGATCGTTCATACCCACGATCAGCGTGACGAAAAATGAGAGCAGCGCGACGGCGATGATCGTCAGCGAAGTAAACGCCAGGATCCGCTCAATCAGCGACGGGGAATTGGGTTCTGTGGACATCCGCTTCATTTTACCGGGTCGATCCTCCTGGTGGGCGGAAGAACGGACGGTAGACTTGTGTGGATATGCGGAACACGTGCCGTTCGCCACGACATGCGTGGCCGGAATGAGCGCCCCGCCGAGACGGAAAGGGACGAGGCATGCCGAACGGCAAGGTCAGGTTCTATGACGAAGCGAAAGGCTTCGGATTTATTCAGGGTGAAGACGGCGAGCAGGTCTACCTGCACGCCTCAGTGCTCCCGCAGGGCGAGGAAGTGCAGCCCGGGACGCGCGTGGAGTACAGCGTTGCCGATGGGCGACGCGGGCCGCAGGCGCTGTCGGTGCGGATCCTTGACACCCCAAAGCTGGCAAAACGAAGCCGCAAATCTGCGGACGAAATGGCGGTCATCATCGAGGATCTCGTGAAGTTGCTTGACGGACTGGGCGGCAGACTGAAGAACGGACAGTACCCTGAGCGGCAGCAGTCGCGTCAGGTGGCCTCCATGCTGCGTGCCGTTGCGGATGACTTCGATGTCTGAGGCCAGACCTGAAGCGGTCGCTGCGGAGGCCGATGCGGCCGAAGCTCCGCCAGCGGAGCTTCGTACGGCTGAGCCATCTCACGTGGAAGCCCCCGCGGCAGACGAAACTCCGGTGACGCCGGATCCAGTGCTGCTGCAGGCCCGAGAGCAGGCCCGTGCCGCGCTCGAAGAGATCACCGAGGCCGACACGATCGGCGCCGAGGATGGCTTCGGGCGCACGACGCGCACGTACTCACGCTCTTCTTTGACTGCCGGATGGCGGGCTACCCGGGGTGGCGCTGGGCCGCAACACTCGCGCGCGTCGACGCCGATGCGCCCGTCACAGTGCTTGAAGTTGAGCTGCTCCCGGGCGCCGACGCAGTCACCGCGCCCGAGTGGGTGCCGTGGTCCGAGCGTCTTGCGCAGTACCGCGAGACGCAGGCCAAACAGGCGGCAGAGGGCACGAGTGAAAGCGATGACGATTCCGCGGAACTCGCCGAGCTGCGTGAAGACGATGCGGCCGAAGACGATCTGCTGGACAACGATTTCAGCGACTTTGACGATGAGATCGACGGCGTAGACGTCGACGATCTGGACGACGCCGAAGATGACGAAGACGCCGACGATTCCGATGGGTCCGATGACTCTGAGGATGATGAGGCGGAAGACCTTACTGACGAATCGGACGACACCGAGCTGTTCGACGACTCCGACGACGAAGAAGAGTAACTCAGCGGTTCACACAACAACGCCGCAGTGGCCAAGGAGAAAACTTGGGCGCTGCGGCGTTGTTGTGTCTCTTCGTGTGTTCCCCGGCGTGAAAGATACGTAGTTTTCCCGGATCCTCTGGCACCCCCACGTTCTTTAGCGTGATCGACAGGACGGGGAAAGTCCTCGAGGGTCTGTGCTGATCCTTGAGTTCCCCGCCAACCGTGTGGGGAGCAGGGGAACAATGGGGTACTCAAGTGTATTGAGCGCACAGGCACGCGAAGGCAGCGGACGCCGTGCACATCGTCGGCGGGGAACAGTCTTCGCCGCAGCCGCGACGGTAGCGATCGCACTGCTCGGTGCCACTCCGGCACTGGCGGAACAGCCGACCGGCGCAGCCGAGGGCACAGACGCTGCGGCCCCCGCTCCTGCGCCCGCAGCGAGTGTGCGGTGGCGCGCTGTTGATGAAGCTGGAACACTGCAGACGAGCACCTCTTTCGCCGTGAGTGGGCCGTGGGACGCAACGGCAGCCGCGACGGGCCAGGCCCCGATCACCGCGCAAGTGGCGGACAACGCTGGCCAATCAGACTACGTCGGCGCAGACCTCGATCCCACCCCAGGAGCCTTCGAACTTGCGACCCTCGTGGACGCTGCACTCCCGGCGCTCACCCACGAACTTGCAGCCGGCGACACTCTCCGGATCCGGGTCACCGCGACCGCAGCGGGTGAGCACCCGGAGAGCGTGTGGCAGGACGTCGTGGTGCCCGCCTCCACTGACGAAGCGGTGCCTCAGATCGTAGTGCCGGTGGTAGTAGACCCTGCCCCGGAGGTGCCACCGACTGAGACGGCACCACCCGAGGCGCCGGTGATCGATGATCCGCCCGCGACGGAGCCCACCACAACTCCTGCCCCTCGCCCGGCCCCCTCGGCGACCCCGAAGGCGGCGACCGACGATGCATCAGTCACCTCCGACGCAGTGACCCCGTTCTCGCTTGGCCCTGACGGCCCCGGAGTGACCGCTCCGTATGTGTACTGGACCGCCGTCGATGGTGACGGTGCGCTGGTACCCGGAGCGACGTTTACGATCGAAGGGCCGCGAACGTCGGCCATCAGCTGGACTCGGACCGTTACGGTCACAGACTGTGTGTCCGCGCCGTGCACAGGGATTGATCGGGATCCGGATCCGGGTGAATTCCAGGTCAAATTCCTCACGCCCGCCACGAATCCCACTGCCAATGGCGTGACGACCTCCTCGCGATACCGCGTGACGCAGACTGCAGCGCCTACCGGGTACACGTTCAACTCCACGGCGAACACGATCCCTGGCAGCGGCAACACCGGCAACTGGGGTGGCACAACCTACGACTTCGGCGCATACGTCAACACCAAGATCGAGCCAGGCAAGATCGTTGTGAAGACCGGAGGCGATCGCACCGGCGCGAGTGGCGTCACGAACCTCGCCGGCGTCACACTGCTGCTGAACGGCGGAAGCGGATCGCCGAACGGTGTCCGACCAGACGGTGTGAGCGGAGCAGGAGCCGGCTGGGCGCTGTGCGTGTCAGACGCCAACGGCGAATGCACCTTTGAAGTGCCCAATACGCAGTCCGGCGGGGCCAACCGAGACGCCCGCTTCTGGGTGGTCCAGCGCACCGACGGTGCACCCACTGGCTGGTTCACGAACCCGTCGTTGAGCACGGGCAGCAGTGATGCCGGGACGGCAACCGCCTACAACTTCCGCACCGGGACACTGCTGCGATCGGGCGCGGTCTACCGTTCCACCGCGAACTTCATGTACGCCCCGGACTCAACTGACGCGAACGCCTCGGGCGGTATCTGGGCCCAGTCCCGCAACAACCCCGCGACTCCGCAATCATGCGGCATCGATGTTGCGCTGGTGCTCGATCTTTCCGGGTCGGTCGGCGACTCTATCGGAGCACTGCGATCAGCGTCCAACGCCTTCGTCGACGCGCTCGTCGGCACACAGTCGCGGATGTCGCTCTTTTCGTTCTCGACCGGCTCACCCGCGCTCGGAGCAAGCCAGAATTATCCGGCACTCACCTCCGTGTCCACGCAGGCGCAGGCGGACGCGTTCAAGGCTCGCTACTCCGCCTGGACCTCGACCGGTGGGACGAACTGGGATCGCGGCCTCGCGGCAACGGCCTCCGCGGCGCAGACAAACCCCTATGACGTCGCCGTCGTGATCACGGACGGCAAGCCCACCTACTACGGCACGGGACCCTCCGGGCCGGGCGACACGACCAGGCTCATCGAGACCGAGAATGGCATCTTCTCTGCGAATGCGTTGAAGGCTACGGGCACCAGAGTCCTCGCATTCGGCGTAGGAACCGGCGCTACAGGAGCGAACAACGCGCTCAACCTGCGCTCGATCTCCGGCCCCACTGCCGGCACGGATTACTTCCAGACCAGCAACTACGCCACGACCGGTGGGATCCTGCGCAACCTTGCACTCGGCAACTGCGCAAGCCAGCTCACGGTGACCAAGATGGTCGTACCCACGACCGCACCGGCAGGATCCATCGCTGGCGCGCAGCCGGCCGTCGGAGGGTGGCAGTTCACCGTGTCCGATCCGGGTCCGGGGATCACCCTGCCAGCCCCGCCGACTCGGGTCACAGAAAACGACGGAACCGGTACGGTCGCCTTTCCGCTCACCTTCGCAGGGGGAACCACGAGCTCCCCAGTGACGGTGACTGAAACCCAGCAAGCCGGCTACAACCTCGTCCCCGTTGGCGGCCAGAACGCGGTCTGCACCAACTTGGTGACCGGCGCAACCGTCGTGCCGAGCGGCAACCCGACAAACGGCGTCCGCGTAGCCGTGCCGAACGGGCAGACGGTGAACTGCACAATCTACAACCGAGCACCGGATCTTTCTGCGACGGTGAAGGTCGACAAGATCTGGAAGATCGTCGACGGGCAGGGCGCACCGCTCGGCACCTATCACGTGCCAGGCGACGAGGGTGCACTGCCGAGCGGGCTCACCGGGCAACTCACCCTGAGCGGGCCGGGAACCACGACGCCGACAAACCAGGACTGGGGCGTCGTGCGCGCGAACTACACGGCGACGAGCGGGGTCTCGATCAACGAGGCGGTGACCATTGATCCGGCCCAGCTGCCCGGGTGCACGCTCACCTCGAACCAGCTCACCAAGCGGGGCGCGACACCGGTCACTGACGCCCTGCCTGCGCAGGCCACGCTGACGCCGGGAGCCAACACCTTCGAGGTGACGAACACCGTGACCTGTGTGTCTCAGCTCACGCTATTGAAGCTCGTCGAAGACGGCACCGCGAGCCCTGCGAACTGGGATCTCAATGCCACGGGCGGATCCGGAGTCTTCTCACACACCGTGTCCGGATCCAACGCACGCTCAGCTGCGAACACGTTCGCCGTCAGCTCAGCTCAGAGCTACACCCTTTCCGAACTGCCGCACGACCCGGCAGCACCGCTCGCGTATCTGCTTGACCGCGTTGAGCGCTGCGACCCGAACCCGGCTGCCGCAGGTGGGTGTGACTGGGTGCATGTCGACGAGACAGCACCGGTCTCGGTACCGATCGGGCAGACCGCGGTGTACCGCTTCGTGAATACCCCAGCACAGGCACTTGACGTGCCGCTCACTGGCGGCCTGAGCTCGGACGCGCTCGGAATCGCTGGCGCTGGAATCGCTGGCCTCGCCCTCCTCGTCGGCGCCGTCACCTGGACGCGCCGCCGCCGCACCGAATCGAGCGCCTAATGCGCATCACACAGACCAGGGAGCGCGCACTGGGGATGCGCACCCGTACGTCCCGCACCACAGGACTCCCCACTTCGCACCACCACGAGAGGACATTCATCATGAGTTACACCGGTCAAGGGGGAACCCAGAGGCGGGCGGTCGCTGCGCTCGCCGCAGCCGCCATCGCACTGCTCGGCGCTGTTGCCGTGAGCTCGCCGGCGCAGGCCGCGCCCAGCTTTGGCAGCATCGATCCCGATGCGACAGGCTCAATCATCCTGCACAAGCACCAGCACCAGACAGGCACCACGCCCGTTGAGCAAAACCCTGACGGCACTGGCACCGCGATCCCAACGCCGGGCATTCAGGGCGTCGAGTTCACCGCGTCGCCGCTGTTGCAGGGCGGCCAGCCGGTGGATCTCAACGATCCAGCAGCGTGGGATGCGCTCCAGGGCGTCGAGCCAGGTGCTGACTGCACCGCGCCGGCCGGCTACACACTGGGGACCGCGCTTCCGCCAGTGACCACCGACGCGAGCGGCACCGCGACGATCCCGACCACGGTTGGCGTCTACGTCGTGTGTGAAACGGCGGCACCGGCAACGGTCGTCGACCGTTCCGCGCCGTTCCTCGTGACGATCCCGTACCCCTACGAGGACGGCTGGCTCTACGATGTCAACGTCTACCCCAAGAACGGCGTCACCACCGTTCGGAAGACGATCAACCCGCAGAACGGACTCGGGCTCGGCAGCATTATCGAGTTCCCGGTGACCGTGACGATCCCCGCACTCGCGGTCAACCGCAGCTTCACCGGGTTCGACGTCGTCGACACGCTGGATCCTCGCCTCACCCCGACCCCGGCCGCCTCCGGCATCGGCGTCGGAGTCAAGAGCGTCACCGTTGACGGCGTTCCGGTTCCCACCGGAAACTTTGCAGTGACGGCGACCGGACAGGCCGTTCAGGTCGGGTTCACCCCCGCGCCGGGGTATGCGTGGCTCAGCGGGCAGGCCGGCAAAGAAATCGTCGTGACCTTCCAGGGCACCGTCACCTCGCTCGGCAACGGCACGATCGTGAACACGGCTTCGGACTTCATCAACGATCCAACGCACCGCAATGCCATCACCTCGAACTCCGTTTCCTCCAACTGGGGCGACGTGCTGATCTCGAAGGTGAACGCCCGGACCCCGGGTGATGCGCTTGCCGGTGCAAAGTTCGAGGTGTACGCAGCAGCTGATCCGTATGCAGCCGACTGCTCAACCGCCACCGCCACCGGCTCAGCGCTCAGCGTCAGCGGCGGCACCGAGTTCACGACCGGCGCGAACGGCCGCGTGACTATCGCAGGCCTGTTCGTGAGCGACAGCGTGAACCTGCCAGTGAACGCCGCGCAGCGCTGCTACGTACTCAAGGAGACCGCGGCACCCGCTGGATTCGTGACGCCGACCGGCGCGGCAGCCCTCACTCCCGTCACCGTGCAGACAGGCGCGTCGACTGCCGTTGATGTCACCGTGAAGAACGTGCAGCAGAACGGACCCGAGCTTCCGCTTACGGGCTCGTCAGGGGCACTCGTCCTCTCGGTCGCCGGCGGAGCACTGCTCATCGCAGCTGCGGGAGCGGCGCTGATCGTCGCACGACGCCGGGCACACCGGGTCGAGTAAAAGCTGGGGCGGTGAGCGGATTTCCCCGTCCATCATCGCCCCGAACAAGAGGAGGAAGTCATCGTGCCGCAGCAGACTATGGACGAGGCGCAAGCCGTTGTCGTCTCGCCCCAGGTCAGCTCCGCGGCCGCACTCCCTCCGGCCCCACCGGGCTCGGACCGTCGTTGGCGGAAACCGAGCCCGGTGGTTCTCTTTGTCGCGGTACTCGCCCTCGCAGGGGTGGGGCTGCTACAACTTCCGAGCATCGCGACCTGGTTCTCACAGCTCCAGTACTCTCAAGAGATCATTGGACTGAATCAGTCAGCGATCGCCGGGGGAGTGAGCGAGCGCGAGGCGGAGCTCGCCGCAGCGCACGCGTACAACGATCAACTCACCGGCGCGGCAGTGGTGGCTCCGGGAGAGCGGATCCCCCAGGCCGCAGATCCGGGAGCCGGATCCGCGTACGCTCAGCTCCTCGCCACAGACTCCACCGGACTCATGTCCCGCATTAAGATCCCAAAGATTGATGTTGATCTTCCGATCTATCACGGCACCAGCGATCGTGTGCTCGAACAGGGCGTCGGCCACTTGGAGGGAACCGCGCTCCCCGTCGGGGGAGACACGACTCACACCGTGCTGACCGGGCACCGCGGCCTTGCTCAGGCCGAAATGTTCAACAACCTGGATCGACTGGTGGTGGGCGACACGTTCACCCTGGAAACCTGGGGTCAGGTGCTGACGTACCGGATCACCGATACGCGCGTGGTGAAGCCGGACGAGACGCAGTCTCTGTATCCCGTGCAGGGCAAAGACCTGGCGACGCTTGTCACGTGTACGCCGCTCGGGATCAACTCGCACCGCATCTTGGTCACTGGCGAACGCATCACGCCGACGCCGATTGCAGACATCGAGAACGCGGGCCAGGCCCCGACAGTGCCTGGGTTCCCCTGGTGGACGCTGTGGTCCGCTGCTGCGCTCATCGTGATCGGTGGCTATGTGGTGGCCTCCTGCCGAGTGCGCGGTGGTCGCAGCGGCGCCGGAACAGTCTCTGGTGGTGTTCCGCCCGCAGCCGGACCTCGCCACGCCTGAACCGGGACCGGCACCGGCACCCGCGCCCGAAATGCGCCCGAACTGCGCAGACAGGGCCCTGATCAGCGAGGGCCGAAACTCGCTCACACAACGCGAAACGACCACGTGCCGACACCTTTCTGAGGTGTCACCACGTGGTCGTTTCGCTCGTGACTGGGTGTCGCGGCGGCCTGCGGCGCGGCGGCCCTCCTAGCTCAAGCGCTCGAGCACGTAGTCGATCGACTCGGTGAGCGCACGCACGTCATCGGGCTCGATAGCCGTGAACGTGGCGACGCGCAGCTGGTTGCGGCCCAGCTTGCGGTAGGGCTCGGTGTCGACGATTCCATTCGCACGCAGCGCGGTCGAGAGTGCTGCGGCGTCGACCGACTCGTCGAAGTCGATCGTGACGACGACCTGAGAGCGGTGATTGGGATCAGAAACGAACGGAGTCGCGACCGCGGTGCGCTCGGCCCAGTCGTAGAGCACGTGAGAAGACTCCGCGGTGCGGGCCGACGCCCAGGCGAGTCCTCCCTGCTCGTTGATCCACCGAACCTGCTCGTCCATCATTGCGAGCGTGGCGAGCGCGGGGGTGTTCAGCGTCTGATTCTTCCTGGAGTTCTCGACTGCCCCAGCAAGGTTCAGCGTCTCAGGAATGTAGCGGCCGGAGGTTGTGACCCGCTCGATTCGCTCAATTGCGGCCGGCGAGACGAGCGCAAACCAGATCCCGCCATCGGAGGCGAAGTTCTTCTGGGGGGAGAAGTAGTACACATCGGTCTGTGAGGCATCGAAGTCGATCCCCCCGGCAGCGCTCGTCGCATCGACCACGGTGAGCGCGCCCGCATCGCCCGCGACGCGGACGACCGGGGCCATGACGCCAGTGGAGGTTTCGTTGTGCGGGTACGCATAGACGTCGATGCCTGCCACGGCCTCAGCCTGCGAGCGCGAGCCAGCCTCTGCTGAACGCACATCCGGCTCCTCAAGGAACGGAGCCGCGCCGGTTGCCTTGCCAAATTTCGCACCGAACTCGCCAAAAGCGAGGTGCTGGCTGCGCTTCTCAACCAGGGAATGAGCTGCCGAATCCCAGAACGTGGTCGCCCCGCCGTTTGCGAGCAGGATCTCATACCCCTCAGGCGCGCGGAACAGATCCAGGAGACCGGAGCGAACGCTCCCGACGAGATCCTTCACCGGTGCCTGGCGATGCGAGGTGCCCAGCACGCCCGGCTGTAGCGATGCGAGGAAGCTGAGCTGCTCGGAGCGCACCTTCGACGGGCCGCACCCAAAGCGTCCGTCGGCGGGCAAGAGGTTCGTGGGGATTGAGATGTCGGCCATACGCACGATTCTAATAGGGGGCAGAGCGCTTGATGGTCCATGCCCTAAGCTGGGGTACGGGCTAGAGAGAGGACGGCGATGGCAGATCTGATCGACACGACGGAGATGTACCTGCGCACGATTCTGGAGCTCGAAGAAGAGGGCATTGTCCCGCTCCGAGCCCGAATTTCCGAGCGCCTGGGGCACTCCGGACCGACCGTGTCACAGACCGTCGGCCGCATGGAGCGTGATGGCCTCGTCGTTGTGACGGACGATCGTCGCCTTGAACTGACCGAGGACGGACGTGCGAAAGCGGTGCGGGTGATGCGTAAGCATCGGATCGCAGAGCGGTTGCTCGCCGACGTGATCGGCCTGGAATGGGCGTACGTCCACGAGGAAGCGTGCCGATGGGAGCACGTGATGAGCGAGCGCGTTGAGCGCAAGCTGATGGGGATGCTCGGCAACCCGACGGAATCCCCGTACGGCAACCCGATCCCCGGCCTCGAAGAGCTCGGCAGCACGCGGGCCGGCTCCTTCCAGACTGGCGTCACCGGACTTGGTGAGCTGCTTGTCGAATTCGAGCTGTCGCTCACGGCCCGGATCCGTCGTCTTGCAGAGCCGCTCCAAGTGGATCCAGAGCTGCTTGAACAGCTCGCCGCCGCGGGTGTTGTTCCCGGCAATACCGCCTCCTTCGTCCGACGCGGGCACACCGTGCATGTCGAGGTTGAGGGTTCGAATGAAGCGATCGACCTCCCGTTCGAGGTCGCCGCACACATTTTCGTCTCGCAGTAGAGACATCCACCGCGCAGGGCGGTTGGACCAGGAGGGGCCCGGAATCCGGGCTGCCCATAGTGGAGTTGATAGACAGAGGAGTCATCCGTTGACGTTGCCCACCCCCGAAGCGCATCTGCGCGCCGTTTCAGCAATTGTGGAACGCAGGAGCCCCGGTGAGTCCGAGTTTTTGCAGGCCGTGCGCGAGGTGCTCGAGACGCTTGAGCCGGTGCTCGCCGAGCACCCTGAGTTCATCGAAGCTGGAATCCTGGATCGTCTGGTCGAGCCAGAACGGCAGTTCGTGTTCCGGGTGCCCTGGACCGATGATCAGAACCGGGTGCGTGTCAACCGCGGTATCCGCGTCCAGTTCAACTCTGCGCTCGGGCCCTATAAGGGAGGACTGCGGTTCCACCCCTCGGTCAACCTCTCGGTCATCAAATTCTTGGGCTTCGAGCAGATCTTTAAGAATGCATTGACCTCGCAGCGTATCGGCGGCGGAAAGGGTGGGGCAGATTTCGACCCGAACGGCAAGAGCGATGCCGAGGTGATGCGGTTCTGCCAGAGCTTCATGACGGAGCTTGCGCACCACATCGGTGAGCACACGGATATCCCCGCTGGCGACATCGGAGTGGGCGGGCGCGAGATCGGCTACCTGTTCGGACAGTACCGCCGAATCATGCAGCGCTACGAGGCCGGCGTACTCACGGGGAAGGGAGTGGGCTGGGGCGGTGCAGAAGTGCGCACCGAGGCGACCGGCTACGGTGCGGTGTTCTTCGCGGAGGAGATGCTGGCGCGCGCCGGTCAGGGGATCGAGGGCCGCCGCGCCCTCGTCTCCGGATCCGGCAACGTTGCGACCTACGCCATTGAGAAGGTGCAGCAACTCGGTGGGAAGGCGATTACCGCGTCTGACTCCAGCGGGTACATCGTTGACGAGGCTGGAATCGACCTCGACCTGCTCAAACAGGTGAAAGATGTGGAGCGCGCCAGGATCTCAGAGTACGCACAGCGCCGCCCCGGATCGCACTTCGTGGCAGACGGCACCGTATGGGACGTTCCGGCGGAGCTCGCGTTTCCCTGTGCCACGCAGAACGAACTCTCGGGCGCCAACGCACGCACACTGATCGCCAACGGTGTCCGCGCCGTGACCGAGGGCGCAAATATGCCGACGATGCCTGACGCGGTCGAGCTGTTCCAAGACGCCGGAGTACTGTTTGCTCCGGGTAAAGCGGCGAACGCGGGCGGTGTGGCTACCTCAGCGCTGGAGATGAGCCAGAATGCTGCGCGGTCCCGCTGGGATCGTGACAAGAGCGAGTCGCGGCTGCACGGCATCATGCGAGATGTGCACGAGACCACATTTGCGGCATCCGAGCGCTACGGCAAGCCAGGAGACTATGTGCTCGGGGCCAACTCGGCAGCGTTTGTGACGGTGGCGCAGGCGATGCTCGCACAGGGTGTGATCTAGCGGTCTGTTCCTGACGGTGGCCGGGAGAAAGTCGCTCGATATGAAGCGAATTTCCGTGAGCCCCGTGCCCGGAGTTCCCTTAAGTTTCAAGGGAGGTCGAGGGTTTCGTGACCTGAGCGTGACATTCCCGTGATCTTCAGTTACCCTTAAACGGTCGCGTTCCGTATGGGACGCCCCAGACGTACATCCCCATCAAGGTGAGGCAGATTATTCTCGTGAATCAGAACCCCGGTACGGCGGTCGCGGTCTCGAACCACGCTGCGAAGCCCGGAAAGTCGCCGGCGAAGCGTATCGGCCAGATGGTTGGCGCTGCGGCCCTCAGCCTCGGCCTGGTCGGCACGTTTGGTCTCCCCGCATACGCTGTGGCCCCCACGGTGGAAGGCGAGCCCGACGCAATCGCTGCGGCTCAGAAGCTCGAGACCGTCGAGGTCGACGCTTCAGTTCTTCCGCTGGTCGCGCCTGACGGGGCCGTCGCTGCTGACGTTCTCGAAGCGGAGCGCAAGGAAAAAGAAGAAGCAGCTGCGGCTAAGGCCGCGAAAGAAGCCGCTGAGCTCCAGGCCGCCGCTGGCATTGCTGGCACCGCGCCAATCGCGCCCAAGGGTGGGGCTGACGTGCCCGCCGGTGTCGGTGCACAGGGCCTCGTTGCCGCCGCGCTCGCCCAGGTCGGCGTTTCGCAGGACTGCACCGACCTCGTGCAGAACTCGCTCGCGGCAATCGGCCTGACCACCCGTCGGGATCAGGGCGGCTACGACCACGGCGTCTCAGACTTCTACAAGTACGGCACCCCGGTGACGGACGGCAACTACGCGCCGGGAGATATTCTCATCTGGCCGGGTGCTCCCCACACTGCGATCTACATCGGCAACGGCCAGGCCGTGCACGGTGGGTGGGGCGGCAACCAGACCGTTGTCAACACCTACGCGTCCCCGTCAGGAACGCCTGACGTGGTGCGCCTCGGCTAAACAGCTGTGAAACAGAACGGGTGGGGCTTCGGCCCCGCCCGTTTTGTGTTTCTCGGCACTCTGCCGCCCGGTGCCTCAGAGGCACGCGCCGTGCGCTAGACTCCCAGAGGTCGCACGCGAGTGCGACTCCCGCCCTAGTAGCTCAGTGGATAGAGCACTTCTCTCCTAAAGAAGGTGTCGGAGGTTCGATTCCTCTCTAGGGCACAACCGATTGGGTCGATACTTCCGCATGATGACGCGGCAGGATCGGCCGTATTCTTTGTCAGAATCGTTCGTGGCGACAGGAATGGCAACAGGGGCCACGTTTCGGCACCCACCTGTACGCCGTTGTTGGCGAAAAGCCTTCCGCCGTTGTGGCCGTGCAGGCCGATTCGCCCTGAGCTGGCCTGAGCTAGCCTGAGCTTATGGGAACGGGAAAACAGCACGAAGCCACCGCTGTTGTGTGGATTGTTTGTCATGACGAGAGCCCGGACAACACGGTGCTTGGCGTGTTCGCGACCGGCGCGGAAGCTGAGGCGTACGCGGGCGAGGTGCAGCACCTTTTCGAGAATGGGGTGATCTTTACCAGCTTCCCGATTGGGTATCGACACATCGACGGTGTAGTGAGGTACAGCGCCCCAGACGTTCGTTGAGTGTGTTGCCGGGGCAACCGAACGGCAACAACGCTTCCGAGTTTCAGGAATCACTGGTGTCTCACACAACCCGAGTAGTGCGTGACTATGCGATATTCCAGCGGTCCATGCTCACCGAGCGAGCCTGAGGAGGTTCGATTCCTCTCCAGGGCACAAGCGCGGCCTCCCTGCTCGGACGACGCGCAGGCTCGGGTTCGACGGCGCACGGAGGGTGAAGTGTTTCCCCGCCCTGAATCGAGGATCCCCTATGCTGAGTCTCATGAATCAGGACCAGTTGTTTCTTGTGTTCAACATTGTCGTGTGGCTGCTGGGAACGATCATTTCGCTCTGGATTCTGTGGGCGATCATCAGGGGTGCCGTGCTTTCTGCACTTCGTAAACACTCGCAGGAGCAGCGGGAAGTGACGAACTCCATGCGGTGAGCTCTCTACAACACCCCGGTCTCCTGGGCCACGTGAATCGCGCGGGCGCGTGTGTCAACGCCGAGCTTGGTGAAAATGTGCGCGAGGTGACTCTTCACAGTTGCTTCGGTGACGAACAGGGTTCGTGAGATCTCACGGTTTGTTGCTCCGGTTGCGAGGAGCCGGAGCACTTCAAGCTCACGCGCGGTGAGCCGGGGAAGTGGGTTTCGCATCCCTTGGACCACACGCGTTGCGAGCTCCGGTGCGAGCACAGTCTCCCCGCGTGCGGTGCGCTGCACGGCGTCGATGATGGCCTCCGGTGCCATATCTTTGAGGAGATAGCCGGCTGCTCCAGCCTCGATCGCGCCCAGAATCTCTGCGGTGCGGTCAAAGGTGGTCAGGATCAGAACAGCGGGTGCTGGATCGAGGGAGCGCAGCAGAGCGGTCACCTGAATCCCATCTATGCCGTCGCCCAGCCGGAGGTCGCATAGCACCACATCGGGTCGCAAGTGCTCCGTGAGTGTGATGCCCTCTTCGCCTGTGGCTGCCTCTCCGACCACGTTGATGCGCTCGTCGGCATCGAGCACTGCGCGCAACCCCGTGCGCACGACGGGGTGGTCGTCGATCAGCAGCACGGTCACGCTCATGAGGTCTCCAAGCCGAAGGACTGGCGCGTGGCAGACGATGCCGGGGGTGCATCTTCACCCTGGGCCAGTGGCAGATGCGCGGAGAGCGCGGTGCCATCACCCGGCGTGCTTTCCACGTCGAGTCCACCGCCCAGCTCGCGCAACCGCTCGCGCATGAAGCGCAGCCCATAGCTGGAGGAGGCGGCCGGATCTGTGCGCTCCCACGTGGCAGCATCAAAGCCATGACCGTCATCAATGAGATCGAGTCGTACGGCGTCGCCAGCATCAATCAGGCTGAGCACGACGCGCTGGGCCCCGGAGTGCAGCCGCACGTTGGCGAGCGCCGACTGCGCCGTGCGCAGCAGAGCCACCTCGGCCGCCATGGGAAGCTGCGGCAACGATTCATCAATATGAATCTCGGCCCGTATCCCCGTTTCGGCTCCGAATGACACAAGGAGGCGCCGGAGCGCGGTGCCCAGCGCATCGTCGTCGAGCTCTGCGGGCGACAGCGCTGCGATAATCCTGCGAACATCCGTGAGACTGTCACTGGCGAGAGTTTCGACCTGTACGAGCGCCTGCACGGCCCCGCTGAGTTCCGGCTGTTCGCGCTCGGCATGTGCGAGGAGCCGGATCGAGGAGAGCGACTGTGCGACGGTGTCGTGGATGTCGCGCGCAATGCGGGTGCGCTCCGCAACCGCGCCCGAGTGTCGTTGCGCGCGGGCGAGTTCATCCTGGAGCTCTGACATCTCAGTCTGTGCGCGGGTCAGCGACGCCACGAGCCGCTCGCGCTCGTCAGCGTCGCGCAGTAGTTCGAGGTAGCCGCGGGAGATCCCGAGCGCGAAGACCCCACCGATCAGCGGGCCGAACACATTCGCATAGCTCGTCACCCCGTCGTGCAGCAGCGGCGCGATGGCGACAACGCCGAACACGAGAGCGGAGAACACGAGTGCCCACCAGCCGGGCAGCAGGTGCCCGGCCAAGAGCCAGAGCAGGAACGCGAGCCACACAAACTCAGCTGAGACCGCAACGGCCGCGCCCCACAGTACGGCGAGGCCCACGAGCCAGGCCACAGTCACAGTGTGTGACCGCGCTCGCGTGGGCAACAGCGTGCCAGCGGTGTGCCAGCCCAGAATTGCGAGGCCACAGATCAGCGCGACAGGAAACGCGACACCGTCACCGATCGCGCGCACCACTCCGATCGTGGTGAGGGCCGCCGCGATCACGTGCTGGCCGATCTGCATGGCCCGCACGGCTGGCCTCGTGGCGCCCTGGCCTGAGTGCGGCAGCGGCGCGTTCACGATACTCATTGCGCTCTCCTCCACCCCGAATTGGGGATCCTGGGGCAACCATATCCGACCGGGCAGCGGAGCCGTCTCCACCATTCGAATGATCTTGATTGCCATCTCAGATCCGGCGGTGCCGTGTTGCGGCCAGCTGCTCTACGCTGGCGTCATGACATGGGAATCGCTGCTGCTGCGCATCGACCGCATCGCAGGGGGACGGCAGGCCGGGATCCGCATTCCAGAATCCGCGCGGACTCACCCGAAGACGCGACGGGCGTTCAGGTGGATCTGGTGGCTACTGGGGGCTGAAGTGCTGCTCGGCGTCAGCGCGGTTGTGATCGCCGTAGCCATCGCTGGCTCCGGGGGAGCCGTACCGTTAATGGTCTGGATGCGCACCATTGTGGTGCTGGGGATGACGGTGACGCTCGGGTACTTTGCCTGGCGTGCGATGCTGGGCTGGCGGTGGGCGTATCAGCGGCTGCGGCTGTTTGCGCAGATCTTTCCGATCATCACGCTCGTGATGGCTGCAATCCCCGGCCTGTACCCTGCATGGATGATCACTGAGCAGATCATCTTCAGCCTGGTCATGATCGGTATTGCTGACTTCCTCACGAGCGACCACATGCGCACGGCATTCCAGCGTCCTGACGCGGAGTAGCTGGGCACAGGCGGAAATAGCTGGGCACGGAACGGGAGCAGCTGGGCGGAGAACGGGAGCAGCTGGGCAGCGAACGGGAGTAGCTGGGCGGAGAACGGTCCGAGTGGGCACGTATGTGCACGTTCTGTCTACTGATGCGACCACACACACCACTGCACTCGGAACGGCAGCTACGTCAGCCTGCGCAGAACGAGGCTGCGGGGAGCGGGCAGCCTCTAGTGTTGAAATCACCACCCCCGCGGTGGGTTGTGAGACACAACACTGAAGTACTGCTGCAGATACCTGCTGGGATTGTCCCCCCGATCTCCCCAGGGCGTAGTACTTCTCCTCCGCTGTATCGGCCGCGCGGCCACCCCCCCTATTGGGTCGCGCGGCCGGTGCGGCATTTTTGGTGCGTCTGGGCGGTGACGATTCCCGCTCGTGTGCTGGAGTCGCTGACTCTGAGTCTCACTCCTGAATTGGGGCGCGCAGCAATTCGGCTCGTTCGCTCATGAACGCGGCGAGTGTTGCCGCGCCGGTGAGTGATGCTCCTGCGCGCCACCGCACCCGGACTTCGTCGTCGGCGATACCGATGGGGAGCGTGGGATCCGCCAGCGCGTCGGCGTTGAACACGAGCGGTGTCGCATCGAAGTTCACGGCCGAACCAGGTTCGTATCCGCCACGGAGGGCTGCCGCAGCAATTTCCTTGCGCTCCTCCCGCGAGACGGACTGATAGCCGGGACGCCCGCGCTCCGCAGCCCTAGTCGCGCGGCCGGCCGCGTAGAGGGCCCCGTCGGTTCCGAGGAGCAGTGTGCCGAGCCGCCACACTGATCCGAGCTTCGCCATCCGAGCCGGTCTCGTCCAGAGCAGGACGCGTTTCGGGGGGATCAATGCGGCGAGGTGTTCGGGTTCGACCCCGTATGCCTGGAGCGTCGCTGCAGCGTCTCTGCACGCAGCGGCCGCGCGCTCGAGTGCATCTGCAAGCTGGGGTTCCGCGGCCATCAGCACAGTGTATCCGGCACTAGAGTTGGTCTGATGAGCTCATCGTCGAATACCCGCCGGTTCACCCGCGCCGCAACGATTCGCGCAATGGTGCTGGTGCTGATCGGCTCACTGGGAATGCAGTTTTCCGCCGTGATCGCCGTGGGACTCTTCCCGGCATTCGGAGTGCTCGGCACGAGTTCAGTTCGCATGCTGGTCGCAGCCGTGATCCTCCTCCTCATTTTTCGGCCACGGCTGCGCGGGCGCTCACGTCGCGAGTGGGCGGGGATCGTGCTCTACGGCGTCGCGATGGCCGCCATGAATGCGTTCCTGTACCTCGCGTTTGATCGCCTTCCGCTCGGGGTCGCGACCACGATCGACTTCCTCGGCCCATGCCTGGTTGCTTTGCTCGCTTCGCGCCGCGCTCGGGAGGGGGCGCTGGCGCTTGTTGCGCTGCTGGGAGTTGCGTTGATCGCGGGCTTCGGGGGTGCGCTGGATCCGCTTGGCCTGGTGTTTGCCGCCCTTGCTGGTGCGGCGTTCGGGCTGTACACGCTGCTCGCCGCGAGTGTCGGGCAGTCTGAGGGCGGGCTGCCGAGCGTGGCGCTCTCGGTGACGATCGCGGCGGTCTTGACGTTGCCGTTTTCGGTGCCAACGCTGCCGCTGATCCGAGCTGAACACTTGGTGCCGCTCGTGGCGTCTGCGCTCCTCGGCACCGCGCTCGCTTTTACCGTGGACACGATCGCAGGGAGGCTCACTTCTGCGCGCGTGCTCGGCGTCTTCTTCGCGTTTGACCCAGTCGTTGGCACGATTCTTGGTGCAGTCTTCCTTGGTCAACTTTTGACGCCGCTCGCGCTCACCGGTGTGGTGCTGATTGTCGCGGCGGGCGCGGGGATTGTATGGTTCTCCGGTGGACACGGTCCTGCCGCCGATCCGCCGCTGACTGATTCGGAGCACCCGGCGTAAACTGGGCGCGTGACATCAGAAGCAGGGGTCGAAGCGCTCGAGATCGAGCGGAAGTACGAGGTTGCTGTTGACGCGCACCTCCCCACAGCGGAGCGCTTCGCACGAGCAGGCTTTTCGGCCACGGAGCCCGTGATCTTTCACCTGGCCGCACAGTACTTCGATACGCCAGATGAGGCGCTTGCGCGTGCGGGCATTGCCGTGCGGGTGCGCACGGGCGGGTCTGATGCCGGGTGGCACGTGAAGCGACGCGAGCCAGGGGAGTGCGGGAACTGCACTGGCCGGTTGCCTCCCAGATGCCCGCAGGCCTGCTGGACGAGCTGCGTGCGCGGGTCGGGGAGGTCGCCGAACAGGTGGCGCCTCGTGCAACACTGAAAACTGAGCGCACTGTGGTGGTGCTACGTGATGCCGCGGGCGCTGGTCTGGTTGAGCTCGCGGATGATCGCGTGTACGCGACTGATCTCAGCGACGGCGTGCACCGTGCCTGGCGTGAGTGGGAGGCCGAACTACTTCCGGGGGCGGCGGAGACTGTGCTCGATGCGGTGGACCCACTCTTGCGCGCGGCGGGCGCGTACCCCTCGGCAAGCCCCGCGAAGATCGCGCGAGCGACGGGCAAGCTCATCGCGTTGGCACAGGCCCGTGGCGCGGATCCAGAGCAGCTCGCGGCGCTCACGGAACTCGACGCTGCCGATCAGGCTGCTGCGCGTAGGCTGGGGTCATGAGCAAGGGATCACAGTCCGGGAAGACCGGCGGCGCTGGCATGTCGCGGAAGAGCCGCGAGCGGGGCGCGTCCCAGCCATCGCCGCAGGCACGACGCAAGCAGATCATCGTCGGAATCATCATGGGCGCCGTGATGGGGATCGTCATCGGAGCGATTACGCAGTTCTGGTTGTGGCTTCCTGCGGGGCTCGCTCTCGGGTTGGCGACCGGCGCGATCATGAAGCCGCCAGCTGAGTAGCGTTCTGCGGAGAGCGGAGAGCGCGCCGACCGGTTTCACAGCGATGTAAACGGCGTTGACATTGCCATTTACAAACTCGAGTGGGTGTGCGAAGATCAAAGCGGACATCGAAGACGAGGACCTCATGCACTCCACCATTTTTGAAACACACCGACCGGCCGCGAAGATCGTCGAAGACGCGCTCGCAGATACCAAGCTCGGCTGCTTCTGGACCGACGATGTCGCCGGTCACGCGGCGAAGTATCCGGCGCTTCCTGGCGATACCCGCGTCGACGACGCCGTCGTCGGGGGCGGGTACGCCGGGCTCTGGACCGCCATCAAGCTGAAGACTGAACACCCCGAACGGCGCGTGATCCTGCTCGAAGCTGTGCGCATTGGCTGGGCAGCTTCCGGTCGCAACGGCGGTTTCTGCGAGGCGAGTATCACCCACGGTGAGCCCAACGCTGAGGCGCGCTGGCCGGAGGAGACCGGCACGCTGCGCCGGCTCGGCTTTGAGAACCTCGATGCGATCGAGCAGTTCATCGCAGAGCATCAGCTCGACGTCGATTTTGAACGCACGGGCCAGCTGTCCGTCGCGAACGCACCGCACCAGGTTGACTGGCTCGGTGAGAGTGACGACCCGTCAGTCGTGACGCTTGATGCTGCCGAGGTGCAGCAGAGGATCGCCTCGCCCACGTTCCTCGGCGGCGAGTTCTCGCCCCACGAAAACGCAAACCTTCACCCGGCCAAACTTGCCGCAGAGCTGGCTCGCCACGCGGCCAGCCTCGGTGTCGAGATCCATGAACAGACTCCGGTGAAGCGCCTCGAAGGTGGATCAGACACTCCGATCCAACTCACCACTGAGCGCGGCACCGTCACCGCTGAGCGCGTCGCACTCTGTACGAATGTGTTTCCTTCGTTGCTCAAGCGCTACCGTTTCCACACGGTCCCGGTATACGACTATGTGTTGATGACCGAGCCGCTGACGGACGAGCAGCTCGAATCGATTGGGTGGACGGGACGCGAAGGCCTCGCTGATATGGCGAACCAATTCCACTACTCGCGCCTCACGAAAGACAACCGGATCCTCTGGGGTGGGTACGACGCAGTGTATTTTGCGGGCGGTCGAATCAATCCGGAGCACGAGGATCGGGTGGAAAGCCACCGCAAGCTCGCCAGCCACTTCTTCACCACGTTCCCGCAGCTCGCCGGTGTGCGCTTCACCCACCGCTGGGCCGGCGTCATTGATACGAGCACGCGATTCTGCGCATTCTTCGGACAGGCGCACGGCGGTCGAGTGCAGTACGTCGCTGGCTTCACCGGGCTCGGAGTCGGGGCGACCCACTTCGCCGCCGATGTGCTCGTGGACCGGCTCGAGGGTCGTGTCACTGAGCGCACCGAGCTCAAGATGGTGCAGGACGTCCCGCTGCCATTCCCGCCAGAGCCAGCCGCATCGATCGGAATCAACCTGACGCGCTGGGCGCTCGACCGGGCCGACCACAATGAGGGCAAGCGCAATGTGCTCCTGAAAACACTCGACGCGCTCGGTCTGGGGTTCGACTCATGAGTGCTCGCGCGGCAGAAACTGAGCTGCCTGAGGGCTTGAACGCTGTGGTACGCGCGGCGAGCGTGCCCGTTGCGCTCGACGCCGTCGCGACCGACGATGTGGTCGCAGGGTCCCCTGAGCAGGGGTTCGTGGAGCTGGGGAGCATCGCTGGCGTTGGCGCCGGAATCTGGGAGCTGCGCGGCGGCACGGTGACGGACACCGAAATCGACGAACTCTTCGTGGTGCTCTCAGGCTGGGCGACGATCGAGCTGCTGAGCGAGCCAGACACGGCACCCTCGCTCGACCGCACGGGTGATCCGCGCACTGTCGAGGTGGGCCCTGGCGACGTGATGCGCCTCGTCGCCGGCACGCGCACGAAGTGGACTGTTCCAGACCACATTCGGAAGATCTACATCGCAGCGGAGTAGACGCCGCTCCCGGCGCCACCCGACCGGCGCCAGCCGGGTGCACTTCGCTCCACCCGCAGCGTGAGCATTCACGTGCGGCGGTGGGACACACCAATGGAACGCGATACCGCACGCCGGGCCGGTGCATGCAGATCAAAACTGGGAGCGCGGGCGGCTGAGTGTTGGCTGTAAGATAAACGCTTGGTCGCGCGGCCTCGGGGCGGACGCGCAGCACGCTCGGAGTCGACCGCCCCATCGAAGGAGCCAGCATGGCCCTGCCCTGGAAACTGCACGGCGACGGCAAGACCGTTTCTCCCGACGCGATTGTGCTTCCCGACGAGCGCCTGAGCTGGGGTCGCACGTTCGGCTTCGGCGCACAGCACGTCGTCGCGATGTTCGGCGCCACGTTCCTGGTGCCCCTGATCACGGGCTTCAGCCCCACGGCGACCCTGTTCTTCTCCGGTCTCGGCACACTGCTCTTCTTGGTCCTCACCGGGAACCGCCTTCCGAGTTACCTGGGGTCATCATTCGCATTCATTGCCCCGATCCTCGCGGCGACGGCTGGCGGCAATGATCTGGGCCGCGCATCGTTCGGCATCCTGGCGATCGGCGTGCTCATGGCGATCGTTGGCCTCGTGGTGCACCGTTTTGGCACCGGGTGGATCAACGCGCTCATGCCTCCCGTGGTGATGGGTGGAATCGTCGCGCTCATTGGGTTCAACCTGGCACCCGCCGTGCGCAACAACTGGACGGGCAACCCGGGCGCGAATCCGGACGTGGACCAGGTGCTCTCCTCCTGGGTAGCGCTGGCGACGCTGCTCGCGATCCTGCTGATCACGGTCTTGTTCCGAGGCCTCATCGGGCGCCTCTCAATCGTGCTCGGCATGGCCGTCGGCTACGTCATCGCAATGATGACCGGCCTCGTTGACTTCTCAGCGGTGGACGATGCGGCCTGGGTGGGTCTCCCGGCATTCCATGCGGTTGGGAACCCCTTCACGGATCCGTCGCTGTGGGGGCTGCTCCCCGCGTTCCTGCCTGTTGTGCTTGTGCTCATCGCCGAGAACGTCGGCCACGTGAAGAGCGTCGGCCTCATGGTGAACCGCGACCTCGATGGTGTGACGGGCCGTGCGCTCCTCGCTGACGGTATCTCGACGATGCTCGCCGGCTTCGGCGGCGGATCTGGCACCACCACCTATGGCGAAAACATCGGCGTTATGGCTGCGACCCGCGTGTATTCAACGGCGGCATACTGGGTTGCAGGCGGAATCGCTGTGCTGCTGAGTTTCTCGCCCAAGGTTGGCGCCGTGATCTTCTCGGTTCCGCCGGCGGTGCTCGGCGGAGTCACAGTCGCGCTCTACGGACTCATTGGCCTGATCGGCGTGAAGATCTGGATCGACAACAAGGTCGACTTCTCGAAGCCGATCAACCAGTTCTCCGCGGCGGTTCCCCTGATCGTCGGCATCGCCGATTTCACGATCAACTTCGGTTCCGTGGTCTTCAACGGCATCGCTCTCGGCACCATCGCCGCGATCGGGGTCTACCACCTCATGCGGATCCTCGCGAAGGCGCGCGGTGGCGAGATGCAGCTGGCGGATCCGGTCGTCACCGGACCCGCGGCAGAAGTCGAGCCGGAACGCACACCGTAAATCCTGTGAAATACCGCAACCGCGACGGACGAAACTCCGCCGCGGTTGCGGTGTTTTCGCGGCCTTCCGCCGTATGGTGGCGGTGTGTGGAGTGTAGATCGGCGTCGACGACCGGAAACGGTGCGCGACGAAAATGAGGCGCAGGGCGTCACCGCTGAGGCGGTGCTGCCGCGAGACGAGGGTGCCCTCGCGCCATCCCCCGATCCGGTCCCGCGACAGGAGACTGACTTGACCACACAGCTCACCGGCCCGGTGTCGCTGGTCGACGCATACGCCGACGAACACGCGGACTGGCGCCGCGAGGCTGCCGGAATCGGTGGACGCAACCCTCTGCTTCACTTCGACGACCGCCCGGCGAATCGCATCGAGCTGTCGACCACTCACCCCGGCGGACTTCCACAGTTCATCACGGGAAACAAGATCCTGCTGTCCGCCCTGATCCGCGACGATCTGGCACTGCGCCACGCGCGCGCAGCCGCTGGCCGCGTCACCGACAAGGCCATTGAGATGCGCACGGTACGCGGGATCGAAACCGTGAATCTGGGCGTCGGCATCGCGAAGTGGACATTCGAAGGTGAAGAGTTCTGCGCCCCTGTGCTGCTGCGCCCGCTCGCGATTCGCCGCTACGGGCGAGACTTTGAGCTCAAGCTGAAGCAGTTCCCTGTCGTCAACCCTGAGTTGATCCGTGCCCTCCACGCGCAGTTCGGGATCGTCCTCGACGCGCGCTCCCTCGTCGAGCTCTCTCAGTCGGAGGGCGTATTCAAACCGCAACCCGTGATCGACCGCGTCCGCCAGATGGTGGCCGGCGTTTCGGGGTTCGTCGTGCAGCCACGACTTGTCGTCTCGTCGTTCTTTAGCGTGGCGCAGGGTATGGCCGGCGCAGTGAAAGATCTTGATTCCCCGATCCTCGCGGCGGTGTGCGGCAGCGAGCCGGCTCGAGAGCGGCTCGCCGCGAGTTACCGTCCGGTCAGCGCGACACCGTCAGACGAACGCTCACCTGATGTTGACCGCTACCTCTACGACGCCGATGCCGAGCAGGACGATGTGCTCGCCCAGATCGATGCTGGGCACTCCATTGTTGTTCACACGCTCCCCGGCACAGGTGGGACACAGACCGTGGTGAACGCCATTGGCAGCCTCGCCCGCGACGGCAAACGCGTCCTCGTGGTCTCCCCCCGAAGGGCAACGCTCGACGGGATCACGCACCGCCTCACTCGTGCGGGGCTCGCGGGGCTGTCAGTCGGCCCGCGCCGTCTGCGTCGCAACTTGGTCGAGTCGATCAGCCGCAATGAGAACGCACGCGCTGAGCAGCTCGGCGAGGTCGATGCTGCCCTGACCCGTCTGCGCGGCGTGCTGCGGGACTACCGCGGTGCCCTGTCGGGCGCTGACACGCGGTACGGCGTCTCCCCGCTGGACGCGCTGCGCCGGCTTACCGTGCTCGCGCTGAGCGAGCGTCCGCCGAGCACGACGGTCCGTCTCGACGACCAGGCGCTGGGTCAGCTCACGCTGGATCGTAGCTCGATGGCTGAAGCGCTGACTGAAGTTGCCCGCCTGGGGCAGTTCCAGTACGGTCCCGAAGACTCACCGTGGTACGGCGTCAACTTCAGCACCACTGAAGAAGCACGCACCGCGTACGGCCTCGCCGTAGATCTCGCAGAGTCGCAGTTGCCTCGGTTGATTTCCATGGCGAACGAGGTCATCGGCCAGACCTCGATGCGCCCGTACGAGACGATCGCAGAGCTCGGTGTGTACCTCCGCTTGCTGATGGGGATCCGAGACACGCTCGATCGCTTCACCCCGGCCGTGTACGACCGCTCGCTCACCGAGGTCATTGCTGCGCATGCCCCGCGCGGCGGCGACGAGATGTCGGCGGCAAACAAGCGCCGCCTG
Source organism: Leucobacter luti (assembly GCF_019464495.1). Taxonomy (NCBI): domain Bacteria; kingdom Bacillati; phylum Actinomycetota; class Actinomycetes; order Micrococcales; family Microbacteriaceae; genus Leucobacter; species Leucobacter luti. The sequence continues at coordinate 2,670,080 of NZ_CP080492.1, forward strand.
CGGAAGCTCGCGCGCGAGTACGTGCGCCCGGGAGTGCACATCACCGACATGTACTCCCGCCTCGTGCAAATCCAACAGCAGCGCGTGCTGTGGCAGCGCTACACAACCGTCGTTGGCGCCCGTCCTGAGGTGCCGCTCGGGATCGCCGATGTTGTGGTGGCGTACCAGTCGGCGTACCAGGATCTTGACGAGCTGGATCGGGTGCTCGGCGTCGCCGCTGACCCGGATCGGCTGAAGAACCGCTCGCTCGGCGCGCTCGCCACGCAGATCTCGGATCTGGCCCGCGAATCGGAGGTGCTCCAGAACATCCAGGAGCGCACGATGATCGTGGAGCGGATGCGCGCCGCGCACCTGGAGCCGTTGCTCGACGACCTCTCCGCCCGACATGTCCCTGCGGAGGATGTTGCGAGTGAGCTTGAGCTCGCCTGGTGGCAGTCGGCGCTCGAGCGCATGTTGCAGACGAACCCCGCCCTGCTGAGCGCAAACACCGGAGTGCTGGAGCGCCTTGAGGCTGACTTCCGACTCGTTGACGATGCGCACGCTGGGGCGAACGGCGCACTGCTCGCGGCAACGCTCGCCGACGCCTGGCGCGTCGCGGTGCTGGATCACAAGCAGGAGGCGCTCGCGATGCGCGAGACGCTGCGCCGACCCGATGCCTCAGTTGCCGCGCTCGCGCAGGGTGCCCCGCACCTGCTCGGTGTGCTTGCCCCGGTCTGGACCATGTCGCCATACGAGGTCGCGCAGCTCCCCGACAGCATGCGGTTCGACACTGTCCTGCTCGTTGACGCTGGCGCGACGACGCTGGTCGAGAACCTCGGCGCGATCCGCCGCGCGACGCAGGTGGTCGCGTTTGGCGACACAATGACGCAGACGCCGTCGCACTTCGAGATCTCCGTTGGCGCTCCCGTTGACGATGCGAGCGACGCTGAAGCACTCCACCGCCGTTCGGCGTTCGCCGAGCTCGGCGAAGTGCTGCCGACGCTCACCCTGACTCGCAGCTACCGCGCGGGCGGCGAGGATCTCACGCACCTGGTCAACACGCGGTTCTACGACGGCGCGATCCAGTCGCTGCCGTGGGCCGGCAGTTTCCTTGGACACTCGAGCCTCACCTATGAGTTTGTGCCGGGCGGGCAGGGCCTCCCTGATCAGCAGACCGGTGCGGTGGAGAGCACCGATGCTGAAGTGGATCGTGTCGTGCAGCTCGTCCTGGAGCACGCGAGCGAGCGCGCAAGCGAATCTCTCATGGTGATTACGGCAAGCGAACGGCACGCAGTGCGTGTCTACCAGGCCGTGCTGCAGGCGTTCTCGAAGTTCCCGCAGTACCGCGACTTCCTGCTCGGCGAGCGAGCTGAGCCGTTCGCCGTGCTGACCCTCGAGCAGGCGACGGCGCAGAGCCGCGATCGCGTGATTTTCTCGATCGGCTACGGCCGCACGCCGCACGGTCGCGTGCTCTCGAACTTCGGCGGCCTGGGCCGACCGGGTGGCGAGCGACTGCTCGCGGTCGCGATGACCCGCGCACGCCGCGCCATGACGATCGTCAGCTGCTTCAAGCCGGCCGATCTCGACTCAGCCCGCATCAAGCACGGCGTGGTTGAGCTCGCGGAGCTGCTCGCCCTGGAGCACCCGGCCCCTGAACCGTCGGCGCTGCCCGCTGAGCGCGACCCGATGGTGGGTGAACTCGCAGACCGCCTCGAAGCACTCGGGCTCACCGTGGCGCTGGACTACCGGGGTGCAATCCCGCTCGCGGCTTCCTTTGATGGCCGCGCTATCGCGATCGACATCGACCTCGGTGATGGATCCGACAGCCTGCGTGACACGCTCAGGCTGCGCCCCGCAGTGCTGCGCCGGCTCGGCTGGCACTACCACCGCGTGCAGAGCTTCGACCTCTTCGCTGACCCGGATGAGGCCGCGCGTCGCATCGCGCGGATCCTGGGCCACGAGGCTGAGGAGCACGCTGCGGCGGCTGGCCGCGCGTGACCGATCTAGCATCAAGCGGCCGCGCCAGTCTCGGCGCGCGCAGCGGCCGGCTCCCGCGGGCGTTGATCCGCGGCCCTCTGAACACCCGCTCGACGAGCAGGCCGCTGAGGACCGCACCGAGGGGTGGGGCGGCGAAGGGGCTGCGGCTGCCGGATCGGCGGAGCGCGCGAACGAGGAGCGGCTGCGCCGCGACAAACCGCCGCACTGGGGCTAGTCGGAACGAGTGCGAGTCTGCCCGATGCGAGCAGGAACGCTTAGGAGCTGCTGGAGGATCCGGACGAGCTGGATGATCCCGAGCTCGATGAGCTGGAACTCGATGAGCTGGAACTCGACGATCCTGAACTGGAGGAGCTCGAAGAGCTGGATCCTGATCCTGATCCTGATCCGCCGGCGCGCGAATCGGTGCTGTAGAAGCCCGACCCGTTGAACGAGACCCCGAGGGATCCGAAGACCTTCCGCAGCTTGCCCTCGCACTCGGGGCAGACGGTCAGCGCGTCATCTGAGAACGACTGATAGATGTCGAACGCGTGGCCGCAATCGGCGCACCGGTAAGCGTAGGTAGGCACAATGACCCACCTTAGCCGGTCAGGCGGAGAAACGCCTGATGCTCGCAGGAGTCACAGTGCCCGTGACGGGAACGTCGTGGGGATCGCGGGGGAGCTCTGCGAAGACGTCGGCCTCGAACACCACGGCGTACACCGGGGGGAGCGGATCAAGCGCCGCGAGCGCGCGATCAAAGTAGCCAAGCCCCCAGCCGAGCCTGGTGCCCGTCTCATCCACCGCGCAGGCGGGGATCAAGAGCAGATCAGCGGTGCTTGCCGCGGTGACCGGCAGGCGCTCGCCAGCTGGTTCCAGGATGCCGTGTCTGCCTGGGATCGGCGGGACTGCGCTGTGCAGTGCCCACGCGAGCGCTTGATCCGGCAGCGAAACGGGGAGGAGTACCTCGACGCCGTGGGCGAGCGCCCACGAAAGGAAGGCGCGCGGATCCGGCTCGGTCGCGGTGGGGAGATAGCAGCTCACGCGGGTGGCGCCGGTGCGCTCGACGAGCTCGATGAGACGTGCTCCGAGCGCTGCTGCGTCGCTTGCGCGCTGGGCGGCGGAGCTGGCGGCCCGGCGCTCTCGCACCGCGTTGCGCACGCTGCGTTTGCGCTCCGAGGCCGCCGTCACCATGGCATCAGCCTAGCTCCAGCTGTGCTGAATGCGGTGGTGCAACTTTGCGCGCGGTGCACCCCACATTAGGCTGGCGTGCATGACTGAAGTTCAGCGCGCCCAGAAGCCGGCCGTTACCAAAGCAGTAATCCCAGCGGCAGGCCTCGGCACTCGCTTCCTCCCGGCGACGAAGGCAATGCCGAAAGAGATGCTCCCCATCGTCGACAAGCCTGCGATTCAGTACGTCGTTGAAGAGGCTGCCTCGGCTGGTCTGGGTGACGTCCTCATCATCACGGGGCGAAACAAGGACAATCTCGTCAACCACTTCGATAGCGTGCCCGAGCTGGAACACTCACTGGAGCGCAAGGGCGATGAGGGCAAACTCGGCAAGGTGCACGAGTCTAGCGAGCTCGCAGAGGTGTACTTCTTGCGCCAGGGCCAGCCGCTCGGACTGGGCCACGCGGTCGGTCGCGCACGCGGCCATGTGGGGAACGAGTCTTTCGCCGTGCTGCTCGGGGATGACCTGATCGACGCTCGTGATCCGCTGCTCGATCGCATGATCGCCGAACACGATGCGCGCGGTGCCACTGTGATCGCCCTCATGGAGGTGCCGGAGGAGTCGATCCACCTCTACGGTTGCGCTGCCGTCGAAGCCACCGACGATCCGGACGTAGTGCGTATTACCGGTCTTGTTGAGAAGCCTGCCGCGGGAGAGGCGCCGTCGAACCTCGCAGTGATCGGCCGCTATGTGCTCCGCCCTGAAATCTTCGACATTATCGATGAGCTTCAGCCGGGACGCGGGGGCGAGATCCAGCTCACCGATGCGTTGCATCACCTCGCCGAGGGCAAGGGTGAGGCTCCCGTGTACGGCGTGATCTTCCGCGGGCGTCGTTATGACACCGGCGATCGTGCGGACTGGATCAAAGCAAACGTCCTGCTCGGCGTCGACCATGACGAGCTGGGCGCGGAGATCTCGGATTGGGTCATCGACTTCGCCGAGCAGCTGCGCGCGCGACGCGAGGGCTAGCAGGCAGTGCCTCTCGGCCGCGTGATTGAGGAGCCCGTCCCGCTCGCCGCGGGACGGGTCTCGCTTCGCGTGGTGCGACCGCGTGACGCAGAACCGTTGCGGCAGCTGCTTGTGAACAATCGTGGCTGGTTGCAACGCTGGGAAGCGACGCACCCCTCTGGGCGGAGTGTGGTGCCCGGATCCACGTCGATGCGGCCCACGATCCGGCTCTACCGGAAACAGCTGAAAGCCGGGAGCGGCGTCCCGTTCGTCGTGCTCTTCGACAATACGGTGGTCGGACAGCTCAGTATTTCGGAGCTGTCTGGCGGAGCGCTGCAGTCGTCGCAGATCGGGTATTGGATCTCGGAGCACGTGGCCGGGCGGGGGATCGCGCCCACAGCGGTTGCGCTTGCGATGGACTACGTGTTCACCGTACTTGGCCTCCACCGGGTGGAGATCTGTATTCGCCCGGAAAACACTGCGTCGCTGCGAGTGGTGGAAAAGCTCGGCATGCGCTCGGAAGGGCGGCGAAACGCCTACATCCACATTGACGGGGACTGGCGCGATCACGAGTGCTTCGTTGCGTTGCGCGAAGAGGGGCCCATGCTCGCGCGTCTGGAGCGTGGGGGCGGAAGTCGCGTCTAAGACGCCAGCGAGCGCCAGCATCAGCGTGGCTGTCGGGCTCTGCCCGCCAGCGGCGCGCCGGGCGGCCGGCTGCGCGACAACACCGTACAGTGAAAGCCATGACTGGCGGTGTACTCGGTGGCGGTGTGATCTTTGTGGTTGCGGCGCTGCTTTGGGCCGCCGTGCTGGTGCCGGCCTGGACACGCAGGCGCGAATTCCGCGCGGCTGAGAAGAACGCGCTGCGGTTGCAGCGCACGCTACGGATCCTCGCCGAGACTGCTGAGGTGCCGCAGGAAGTTCGTCTCGAAGCGACGGCACGTGAGGCGCTCGCACACGAGAAGCTGCTGCGCACCGCGCAGCGGCAGCAGGAAGCTGAGCGCGCTGCCGACCTCGCCGAGGCGCGTGCCGCGTCCGTCCGCGCCGAGATTCGGGCGCAGGAGATGCGGCGACGCCAGGCCGCGGCTCAGCGTTCGGCGCGATTGCGGCGTCCGACTGCGCGCCGCACCCGGGCCTTTGCGGCGCTGGCCGCGCTGGTCGGTGTGCTGGGAACGCTCGTCGGGATCGGGCTTGCTGTTGCGGGGAGCGGGGCTGCGCTACTGGTGTGCTCCGCGCTGCTCGCCGTCGCCTCGGTGGGCGGGCTCGTGCTGCTCGCTCCCGGTCGCGTGCACGTTCCGACGATTCCCGCTGAGCAGGTGCTCGCCGAGGACAGGCCGATCGCGCTGCCTGAGGCGGAGCCTGTCGCGACCGGCACGACGGAAGATGCCGCTGCGGCTCACGCTGCGGCCCAGCGCGCCGCTGCTGATCGCATCGCTCGCGCTCGCAGCATGGCACGTGCGCGCTGAACGGCCGAACTCGCACGAGAATCAGACAGACTCGATCCTGCTGCGTGAAGTGCGCGCGCAGGTCGCGCGTGAGCGGGCTGGGGCTGCCCAGCCTGCCCAGGCTGCGCCCGCCGCTGAGACAGCTTCGGCGGCCCTGCCTGCGTCCGATGCTGTTGCTTCTGCCGCCTCTGCCGCCCAGGAAGCGCCCACTGCAGCACCGCGCAGGGCACCGATGTCACCCGCAGCAGCGCAGCAGCGCGCAGCGCAGCATCGCCTCCGCGGGATGGGCGTGATCGGTGACACCAGTGAGGGCATGCCGGATCTCGACGCCGTGTTGCGGCGCCGCCGCAACGCCGGATAGCGCGGATTTCGCGCAGGCCCTGCCCCGCTGCTACGATTATTCGCGGTAAGGGTCTGTAGCGCAGTTGGTAGCGCGCCTCGTTCGCATCGAGGAGGTCAGGGGTTCGATTCCCCTCAGATCCACCACCTGAAAAGCCCCGCTCCGCGGGGCTTTTTTGGTGTGTGGAGACGTGCTGGAGGCGCAGCTGCTGGCAGGGGGACGTGGGGTATCCGTGCCCGCCCGAGCCACGAAGCACGACCACGTCCGCGAGTGCATTCACCGGCTCGAGTGATCTCGGCGGGTGCCCGTTCCTCCCAGAGTTGGGGCAGCCAGATCTGTGCGTCACCAGCGCGTCGCACGAGGGTGATCACTCGCAGGATGAGCGGCGAGCGCGCCGGAACCGAGCCAGCTGGCGATGGATCCTTGAGCGCTCGCGGGGGCCGTTAGCTTGCGCCCCCGGCGGCGCTGGCGGCGACCAGCATGAACGTAAACGTCACCCAGTCGTTGAGGATGTGCGCGCCAGTAGAGACCAGAATGTTCTTGGTGCGAATGTACGCCAGGGTGAGCACGAGCCGTGCTGCGCCAATCACCAGGATGGCCTGCAAGACGTTCCAGTCGTAGGTCGGCAGGTGTGCGGCACCGAACCATACTGCGGTGATGAGCCAAGCTGCGATGACAGCCGCATTGCGTGACATCCCCAGCTTGGTATGGCACAGGTACATCACCGCGAGGAACGGCAGAATCGTGAAGATTTCCTCGCCGAACAACTGGACTCCGGTGCCCACGTAGAAGGCGACGACCTGGGCTGGCCCGCCGTCGAGCACCCCATCTGCGACAGCGTTCGGGGTCGCGCCGGCTGTTGCCGCCACGATCGTCCCGATCCCAAGTGACACCACGAGGTTGAGTAACCAGAACAAGACCATGTCCACATAGTCCATGCCGCTGAGCTTGTGGAAGAGCGACTTCCAGTATTCGCCGGTGAAGAGAATGAACAGCGCCAACGGAATCGCGGGGAAAAGGATGCGCGGGACGAGTGACTCAAAGTCGTTGGTGGCGGGGTAGAACATCAGCGTGAAGAATCCCGCCGCGCACGCGAGCACGATGAGGCCCCACTTCCACGCAGCCACCTGGACGGGTGAGTCGTTGTAGTAGGGGAAGTCTCTGCCGTCCGCTCGTTCGATCAGCCGCCCGAAGCGCTGGGTGCCGTGGGCTTGGTTCTGTGACGTCATCAGGACTCCCCGGGTCGTGGTGGTGCGATGTCGCGCGCTTGCAGTGTGCCAGCTGCATCAAGAATATGGGCCGGGCCCGGTGGTCTGCGGAAAAGCACTCGCCGTGTCAGGGAGAAATCGTGACAGGAGGCGAACGGTTGGCAACGCAATTGCCTTTCAGCGCATTCTGTGACTATCATCGCTAATGAGCGATACTAACGTTCTGTGGCGATGCATGGTGAAAGGGAAATCGAATGGGACTGGGACACGACCACGACGTGGCGGCGGCGCCGGGCAGCACACAAACTGCGGCTACCGCTCACCGGAAACGGCTCAAGATCGTACTCGCGATCTACCTCGCGATTATCGTGGCCGAGGCGATCGGGGCCTGGCTGACCAACAGCCTGGCCCTGCTCGCAGAAGCGCTCCATATGGCGGTCGATGGCAGTGGGATTCTCATCGCACTCATCGCCACCTACTTTGCCACTCGTCCCGCGAATGCACAGCGGAGCTTCGGAATGATGCGCGCCGAGATTGTGGCGGTGCTGATCAACTGTCTGCTGTTGTTCGGATTGGGAGGCTTCATTCTCTTTGAAGCAGTCGAGCGCTGGTTCAACCCGTCTGAGGTCGCAGGGGGCGGTGTCATCCTCTTTGCAGTGATTGGCCTCATCGGCGCAGCAATCTCGCTGACCCTGCTGAGCCGCGGGGCAAAGGAGAGCCTCAATGTCAAGGCCGCATTCCTCGAAGTGATGAGCGATGGAATTGGGGCTGCGGCGATCATTATCTCAGGCATTTTGAACCTCACGCTCGGCTGGAATCAGGGCGACGCAATCGCCGCGGCAGCCATCGGTGTGATCATCTTGCCGCGCGCATTCATGCTGCTCAAGCAGGCGATCAACCTCATTATGCAGGGCGTGCCCAAGGGCATCGATCTCGATGACGTGCGGGCCGAGATCGAGCAGACTCCCGGAGTGCACGGCCTCCACAGTCTCCATGTCTGGGGCCTCACGAGCGGAGTTTCGGTGATGTCCGCCCACGTCGTACCGGACCCCGCAGCGGTAGCGGAAGGCGGGAGTGCGCGCCTGCTTGACCGGCTCACGGAGAGTATGCGGGAGAACTTCGGGATTGAACACTGCACGTTCCAGTTTGAAGAGCCCGCTCACCTGCTCCACGAGGGAGCGATGCACCGCGATCTCGCTGGACTCACGAGCACGCCAGCGGTGAGCGGAGGTCAGCAGGTGGGCCATAGCCACTGATTCGGCTGGGCCAGCCCTGCTGGTCTCAGCTGGAGAATCGGAGACCAGCAGGGACCCGGCGTATCATCGAGACATGGCGATGAATTCTGAGGCCGATGTGCGGCCGGACCGTGAGCGTGTGGGCGAGGTTGTCGCGCTCACCCCAGCGGCGCATCTCTTCCAGAGCTTCAGCGATCCATCGCGGCTCGTGATCCTGCAGCACTTGCAGTTGGGTGAGCACCGTGTCGTCGACTTGACCCAGCACCTGGGACTCTCCCAGAGCACCGTCTCAAAACACTTGGCTTCGCTCAAAGATGCGGGCCTCGTGACATCACGGCCGGAAGGCCGCGCCTCCGTCTACTCGCTGCGCCACTCGCAGGAACTGCTGGAACTTTTTGCGGCCGCTGAGCGCCTGCTCGCGCTCACCGGGGACATTGTGACACTGTGCCCCGTGCATGGCACCGGGGTCGTCGCGACCGCAGACTGACACCGTTGCGCAGTTCGGCCGTGTCCTTCACCGCTGAGGCGAGGTGGCAGAGCACACTACACTGTGCTGGTGACACTCGCGCTTTGGTTCTCCCTGCTCACCGCCACGGTGATCATCAGTCTGACCCCGGGGGCCGGCGCGATCAACACGATGTCAAACTCGCTCACCGTGGGATGGCGGCGCTCATTCTGGGGTGTGGTCGGCCAACAAATCGCGCTCCTGCTGCACATCCTGATCGTCGCCGCCGGTGTCGGCGTGCTTGTGGCGAATTCTCCTGTGCTCTTCAACGCGATCCGCTGGCTGGGAGCGGCATATCTGGTCTATCTCGGCGTGCGTCTCATCGTGAGCCGGCCGGAGCCGGAAGCGGCGATGGCCGACACCTCGGGAACGAGCGCGTGGGAACTGCTCAGGCGCGGGTTCTGGGTGAATCTGCTGAACCCCAAGGCCGTAGTATTCTTCTTGGCATTTCTGCCTCAGTTCATCCGCCCGGATCAGCCACTCTGGCCGCAGTACCTCGTGCTGACAGCCACTGTTGTCGGGATCGACATGGTGGTGATGTGGGGGTTCTTTGCCTCCGCGGCGAAGCCGTTCCAGCGTTTCGCCGGGACCGTTCGCGGCCAGCGCACCCTCAACACCGTGTTTGGGGTGCTCTTCATCGTGGTGGCAGGGGTATTGCTGCTTGTACACTGACGGCCCGAGCGTTCTGCCTCCTGAAACGGGCGGTGCGCGTTTGCGGATCTGTGCAGAGGCTGGAGCGTCGCGTGCCGCTGCGCGCGTGAACGGTGAGGTGTCGTCCCTCGGATAGGATCGTGCTGTTCGCCAGTTCTGCCCGATTCGGGGAGACCAATCTCCCCGAGGTAAGGCATGGATCTATTCCCACAACTCGGTGTTAATCGTGCACTTCCGGCGCCGCTCTCCGACCAGCTCACCGAGCGGATCCGCTCCGCAGTACTTGCTGGGTGGATCGCGCCTGGCGAAGCGCTCCCGCCAACGCGTCGGCTCGCGGCCGCGATCGGGGTCTCCCGCTCAGTCGTGGTGGCGGCATATGAGCGCTTGACCGGAGAGGGCTATCTCGAGAGTCGTCAGGGCGCTGACACGCGGGTCACGCCCGAGCTGCCGCTGTGGCGCACAAACGACCCTGCACGTGCGCACTGTGGCGCAGCCGCGGACGAGCGCGCCGCAGCGGAGACCGAGCTTCCGGTGGGTTCCGCCCGCACGATCGACTTGCGTCCTGGCCGACCGCACGCGGCAACAGTACCGCCCCGTTCGTGGACGCGTGCACTCTCGGCGGCAGCGAAGCACCCCTGGCTGCCGGATGCCTCGGACTCCAGCGGAGAGGTGAGTCTCCGCAAGGCCCTCGCAGATCACGCCCGTCGCGCCCGGGGGATCGACTGCGCGGCCGACGACGTCGTGGTCACGACGGGCACTTCCGAGGCGCTCCTGCTCTTGGCACTCGCACTGTGCGAAGTGCACGGGCGTCCACCACGGATCGCGGTTGAGGATCCTGGATACCGCGAGGGCATTCGCGTGTTTGAGCGAGTAGGCGCGGAAATCGTACCGCTCGCAGTGGGAGTCAACGGGGCAACCGGAGCGGGACTGCGTATGCTGAGCGCGCAAGGCGCGCTCGACGCGGTGCTGCTCACGCCCAGCCATCAATTCCCGCTCGGCGGGCGGATCTCTGCCGCAGAGCGCTTGGCAATTCTGGCCTGGGCGCGAGAGACCGGCGCGCTGGTGATCGAAGACGACTATGACAGCGAGTTCCGGCACGCCGGAGCGCTCCTGCCGGCGATGGGGTCACTCGACCGAGGCGTCGCGACGATCACGACGCTGAACAAGGTGCTGTCGCCCTCCATTCGCTGCGGCGCGATCGTGCTCGGAAACGGGGACAGCGCTGAGCGCAGGAACGGCAACGAGAATGGACACCCGGGTGTCCTGACTCCCGATCTGGATCCGGATCCTGCGGTGCCTGCGGTGCCTGCTGCGCCCCGAGCGTCAACGGAGCTCCACACGCACCTCCGCGCCGCGCTGCACGCGGTCCGAGCGGACCTCGGGCCGGCCCATCCGCTGGTGATGCAGCTTGCGCTTGCAGAGTTCCTCGAGAGCGGTGGATTTCGGCGGGAGATTGCGCGCACACGCCGGGAGTACCGTCACCGCCGTGAGCAGTTGCTTGAGCAGCTGGCGGAGGCCGGTATCCCCGTGCAAGGTGCAGACGGAGGGCTCCACGTCGTGATCCCCGTTGGCGACCACGACGCGACCGCCGCGGTCGCTGAACTTGAGCGGCGCGGGGTGCTCGTGGATTGCGTGCAGCACTACCGATCTGGGCGGCTGGACGACTCGGCCTCGGAGCCGCCGGACGCACTCATCGTCGGGTACGGCGCCGAGCCAGCAACGAGGCTCCGCGCGGGGATCGCCGAAATCCTTGCAGTGCTGGGTGCACCGGCGGGCGAAGCCGCACAGCCGGCTTCGACTCAGAAGGCCCCACCTGCTGCCGCAGCACAGGCGTAGCATGTGACGCATGGGCATCAAACTGGAGAATGTCGGTATCGCGGTGCGGGATCTCGAGGAAGCGATCGCGTTCTTCACCGATCTTGGACTGACGGTTGCGGGGCGCGACACCATTCGCGGAGAGTGGGCAGACACCGCAGTCGGGCTTGACGGGAACCACGCCAAGATCGCCGTGCTGCAGACGCCAGACGGCCAGGGGCAGCTTGAACTCTTCGAATATATTCACCCGAGCGCGATTGAAACGGAGCCGACACTCCCCAACGATATTGGGATGCACCGGGTGGCGTTCAGCGTCGACGACATCGATGCAGCGCTCGCGATCGCTGCGACGCACGGCCGCTTCCCGCTTCGTGGCGTGGCAAACTACGAAGACGCGTACAAGCTCACGTATCTTCGCGGGCCGAGTGGGATCCTGGTGATGCTTGCTCAAGATCTCCGACACAGCTGATCGCGTGGCACTGCGGGCTGGTCCGGGGCAGAAGGCTCACGCGCCACACGGGAAGTGAAGTACCGAGCCGCAGAAACGCCTCTCGGCGGAAGGCCGCTCGAAGCGGCAAAAATTGGAGCCCGGGGTTACTGCGGCCCGGCGTTATTAGTGTACCTCAGCCCCTGATTTGGGGACCAGTGCGGTGTGGCTCGCGCGATTCACACGCCGCTCCACCTACGCGAGGGTGCCGTCGCGCCAGCGCCGAGCGCCAGCGTGGATCTCCTGCCCGAGCGTCGAGTACCGAAGCGCGCGGGTGGTGAGCGATGCTGCGAGCTCATCATCATGTGCGTCGCGGTTGTCCGCGAGATCAGCGGCCCCGAGCGCCATCACGCGACAGTAGCTTGCTGCGCGTTCCAGCGCGGCCCCCAGATCTCCGGTGAAGACCCCGCGCAGGATCGTGTCGCAGAGTTCAATAATCGCGCGCGACGTCACTGGCTCTGATGCGCCTGCCACCACCGGATCGATCGTGGCAGCCGCACTTACGCCTCGGCGGAACTGGTCTGCGGCACCATCCGGATCCGCGTCGGCGACACGCCGAAGCAGGTAGAGGCGCCACAGCACACCGGCGAGAGAGTGGGCGGTCTGGCCGGCCCACAGTTCCGCAATGTCATGCAGTCCATCGCCGGACGCGAGACCAACGACACGCTCGACGACCTCAGGATCGGCGCCCCCGCGTACCCGATCAAGCAGCGCCCACGACGTTTCCTGCGCGAGCCGGTGCGCCGCGCCGGCCTCGTCTGAGCCGATGATCCAGTCGAAGGTATAGCTGGGCTGGAGCACCGGACGCAGATGTTCTCGGGTCACGCGACTCCTCAAAGCAATGGATGTGTGGGCGCGCACCACGTGATGTGGCGGCTCCCGTGACGGACTCCGCGAGTCTACGCCGCGCTCGCCACGGCCGTGTGCATCAAGCGTCCGGAAAAACACGATAGATTAGACAGGTAGGGGCCTCTAGCTCAGTTGGTAGAGCATCGGACTTTTAATCCGCGGGTCGCCGGTTCGAGCCCGGCGGGGCCTACTGCACACTCCCCGGTCAGTCGTGTTTCACGGCTGACCGGGGATTTTTTCTGTGCAGACTCGGATCTGGCGCGGGAATCGAAGCGGAGTTCGGCGCTCAGCCCACGTGCACCCATGGCCGGCGGCGCGGATCAGGTTCAGCCTCGCGCAAGACCTCACGTGTCATTGGTGCGATTTCACCGTCTCCGAATAGCAGGAATCGCAGCAATTGTGTGATCGGATTCCCCTCGGTCCAGCGGAAATAAATGTGCGGTGTGCAGCCGAGTTCGTTGCGCAGGTGAAGGGCGACCGCTGCGATCGCGTTGGGCACCGAACTGCTTTCGACGGTGAGAATGCGCGCGTCGAATCGTTCAACACCACGCACGAGCAGCTCACCCTCGAAATCGGAGCTATCCTTCACGGTCACCTCAATGAACAGTGGCTTGCCAGGCGGGAGATGGTGTGCCGCGCGGGCATGCTCGAGCTTCGCTCGATATCGTTCAGGGCTGAGGTCCGTCGGCTCGTGCGCGATAAGTTGCAGCGCTGTCGGCCCCTCAGGAATGAAGCTCTCAGCGATGGGATCGAGACGCACCGAGGTAGCGCGCAGTTCCGTCGCTCGGGAAACGCGAGAGACGAAACTCACGACGAGGATGCCCACGATGAAACACGCGGCGATCTTGATGCCGTCGGGACGCTCGATGATGTTCGCGATCGTCGTGTACACGAACACCACACTCACGATCCCGAAACCGATCGCGGCGCGGCGTTCGCCACGCGCGCGGGCTGAAAGTGCGACAGCGATCGCTGCAGAGGTGATGAGCACGAGCACCCCTGTGGCATAGGCACCGCCCTGCGCGTCGACGCTTGCTTGGAAGATCACGGTGATCAGGAACGCAACTGCTGTGAAGACGAGCACGAGCGGCCGGGTGGCGCGCGCCCAGGCAGGCGCCATTCCGAAGCGGGGGAGATAGCGCGGCACGAGGTTCAGAAGCCCTGCCATCGCGGAGGCGCCGGCAAACCACAGGATTGCGATCGTGACCAGGTCGTAGCCCGTGCCGAAGCCCTCCCCGAGGAACTCGTGTGCGAGGTAGGCGAGGGCGCGCTCATTGGCTTTTCCGCCCTCCTGGAATTCCGCGGCGGGGATGAGCGCGACCGTGGTGATCGACGAAGCGATCAGGAATCCGCTCATGATGAGCGCTGAAGTGGTGAGGAGACGCTTCGCGCCCCGGATCCGCCCCGCCGGGTTCGCCTCAGTGTCGCTGTCGTCGCCACGGATCTGCGGCATGACGGCGACTCCGGTCTCGAAGCCCGAGAGCCCCAGCGCCAGCTTGGGAAACACCACGAGGGCGATCGCGATCACGAACAGCGGGTTACCGTGCTGCGTGGTGAGCACGGTCCACCAATCGCCGAGCACGATCGGATTGCCGATGAGATGCGCGATTGCGACGGCGATCACCACGAGGTTGGCGAGCAGGAAGAGGCCGACCAGCACGGTCGCGACGCGGATCGCTTCGCGGAAGCCGCGCAGGAACACGACGCCGAGCCCGGCGAGGAGTGCGAGGGTGATGACGACCTCCTGGCCGTGCAGCACCTCAGGGGCGAACGGGTTCTCGACCAAGTGCGCAGTCGCGTCTGCAGCGGAGAGCGTCATCGTGATCATGAAGTCGGTCGCCGCAAAGCCGAGGAGCGCGAGAATGGTCAGCTTGCCACCCCACCGAGGAAGGAGCTTGGCCAGCATGGCGATCGAGCCGGTGCCGTTCGGGCTCTCCTGCGCGACACGGCGGTACACGGGAAGGGCGCCAGCGAGCGTCACGAGTACGAGCACAATGGTGGCGATCGGCGCGACCGCGCCCGCAGCAAGCGCCGCGATTGCCGGCTGGTAGCCGAGCGTGGAGAAGTAATCAACGCCGGTGAGGCACATGACACGGAACCAGTGCGTGCGGCGATCCGCGCCGGCCCTGCCGTGTGGACCGGTGTGCTCACCAGGAGCTTCCGCGGTTTCGGTGAGGAGCCAGGCGCCGAGCGCGGCCTTCGCGCTGCGTTGCTCGGGTTCTTCCGGAGCGGTTTCGAGTGAGGACGCCGCCCCAGCACTGTTGTTCACGGCGTAACAGTACGCCTGCGCAGGGTGCAGATCAAGCCGCACGCCGATGTATGGTTCAGCTGTCGAGCTCGCGCCTGAACCATTGCGGGGATCTGGTCCGAGTGGTGCTCGCCAGTGCGCCGGTGCGCCGGTGCGCCTGTTCGCCTGGGCGCCGGTGCGCTCGTGTGCCTGTTCGCCTGTGGGCCTGTGCGCTCGTGTGCCTACGTGCTCGTGTCGCCCTGTGCCCTGTGCCCTGTGCCCTGTACCCGTGTGCTCGTGTGCTCGTGTGCTCGTTCGCCTGTGCGCTCCGCGACGAGTGGAGGGGGTGCGTGCCCGCTATTGAGCCCTCCGCTCGTCGGTTTCCCTCCGCTCGTGGGTTTCCCTCCACTCGTGGGGCGTGCTGTACAACTCAGTCGACGCCGGTGTAGCGCTTTGGCGGTGGTGTCTTCTCCTGAGCGGGAGGGCAAGCCCGGATGAGGGGGTCCCAGCCCTGAGCATTCGATTTCACGCAGCAAATTCGAACTCATGCAGGAAGGATTCCAGGCTCTGGTCCGATTGAGCGAGGATTTCCTGCGTGAGCTCGACGGCGGATCGTGCATGCCCAGTTCAGGCGGGCCCAGTTCAGGCAGGCCCAGACCGGGCGGCTCCGGACCGGGCCGTGCCCAACTCAGCGTCTCCCACGCAGCGTCTCCCGCACGAGGAGCATCGCGAGCCGGGACCCGGCGAGCCGAGGCAGAAACGAGTCGAGCTCACGCAGGAAATTCGAGGTCGTGCAGGGTGATTCCGGGGAATACTTCCTGCACAAGCGAGAATTTCCTGCGTGAGCTCGACGGCCGGCGCGGGCCAAACTCAGCCGGGTCTACCCGAAGCGGCCCGAGACGTAGTCTTCCGTTGCCTGCACCGACGGCGTAGAGAACATGGTCGACGTGTCGTCGTACTCGATCAGCTTGCCGGGCTTACCGGTGCCCGCGATGTTGAAGAACGCGGTGCGATCTGAGACCCGCGAGGCCTGCTGCATGTTGTGGGTCACGATGACGATCGTGTATTCGCGCTTGAGCTGGTCGATGAGATCCTCGATCGCGAGCGTCGAGATCGGGTCGAGCGCAGAGCACGGCTCATCCATGAGGAGCACCTCTGGGGATACCGCGATTGCGCGAGCAATGCAGAGACGCTGTTGCTGCCCGCCGGAGAGCCCCGATCCCGGCTTGTCGAGGCGGTCCTTGACCTCGTTCCAGAGGTTCGCGCCCGAGAGCGACTTCTCGACGAGATCGTCGGCATCGCTCTTCGACATCTTGCGGTTGTTCAACCGCACACCGGCGAGCACGTTTTCACGGATCGACATCGTGGGGAACGGGTTGGGGCGCTGGAACACCATGCCGACCTGGCGGCGCACGAGCACAGGATCGACGCCGGCTCCGTAGAGATCTTCACCGTCAAGCAGCACTTCGCCCTCGACGCGTGCGCCGGGGATGGCCTCGTGCATCCGGTTCAGCGTGCGCAGGAACGTTGACTTGCCGCAACCGGATGGCCCAATGAACGCGGTGACGCTGCGGGGCTCGATATTCATCGTGACCCCCTCGACGGCCAAGAACTTCGAGTAGTAGACGTTGAGGTCTGAAACCTCGATGCGCTTCGACATGCGGTGTACTTTCCTTTGAAATGCGGATCGTGAGTGCGCGTTAGCGCCCGAACTTGGGGGAGAACCACTTCGCGATGAGTCGCGCGAGGAGGTTGAGGGCCATCACGATGAGGATCAGGAGCAGGGCGGCCGCCCATGCGCGCTCGAGGAACGCGAAGGCCGGGTTGCCCTGGTTGGCGAACTGCGTGTACACGTACACGGGCAGCGACTGCATGCGATCGGAGAACAGGTTGTAGTTCATCGACGCGGTGAAGCCGGCGGTGATCAGCAGTGGAGCGGTCTCTCCGATAACCCGGGCGATGGAGAGCATGATGCCCGTCGTGATCCCTGCGATCGACGTGGGGAGCACGATCTTCAGGATCGTGCGCCACTTCGGAACACCGAGCGCATACGAGGCCTCCCGGAGTTCATTCGGCACGAGGCGCAGCATTTCCTCACTGGAACGGACGACGACCGGGATCATCAGCACTGACAGCGCGACGGCGCCGACGATGCCCATACGCACGCCCGGGCCGAGGAACACCGCGAACAGCGCGAACGCGAACAGGCCAGCCACAATGGAGGGGATTCCTGTCATGACGTCCACCAGGAAGGTGATGATCTTGGCAAGCCGACCCCGGCCGTACTCGACGAGGTAGATCGAGGTCATCAGCCCGAGCGGCACCGAGATGATCGTTGCCGCGAGGGTGATGAGAAGCGTGCCGATCATGGCGTGCAGTGCCCCACCGCCCTCGCCGGTCACGTTGCGCATCGAGGAGTTGAAGAACTCGGAGTCGAGGCGCGCCATGCCGTTGTTGACGACGGTGATCGCAACTGAGATCAGCGGGACCATGGCGAGCAGGAACGCTCCGGTGACGAACGCGGTGACCGCGCGATCAACTGCCTGGCGGCGCCCCTCAACAAATCCGGAGAGCAATGAGATGACCAGCACGTAGGCGAGGGCACCGACGAGGATTGCACCGACGAGCGAGAAGTCTGAGCCGGTTGCAGCGGCGAGCAGCCCGAAGAGGGCGAGGCCCCCAGCCAGACTTGCTCCGAGCGTGATCCATGGCGTGCTCCGTGCGAGGCGGTTGCCAGCCAGCGCTGAGCCTGCGTGGACGGGACGGACGGTGAGTGCCACTGGTGTGCTCATCTTTTCTTTCCGTTCTGACTGCTGCAGCATCAGTTCGCGGCCGAGAACTCGGCGCGGCGGCTAATAATCCACCGGGCAAGTGCGTTCACCAGGAACGTCACAACGAACAGGATCAGGCCTGTGGCGATGAGCACGTTGATGTTCTCGCCGTAGGCTTCGGGGAAGGCGAGCGCAATGTTCGCGGCGATCGTGGACGGGTTCTCCGAGGTGAGGAGACGGAAACTCACAATTCCTGTCGCCGAAAGCACCATAGCGACGGCCATGGTCTCTCCCAGCGCGCGGCCGAGGCCGAGCATCGCCGCGGAGATGATGCCGGGGCGGCCGAATGGCAGCACCGCGAGTTTGATCATTTCCCAGCGGGTGGCGCCGAGCGCGAGCGCAGCTTCCTTATGGAGCATGGGGGCCTGCAAAAAGATCTCACGGCAAATGGCCGTCATGATCGGGAGGATCATTACGGCCAACACGAGCGCGGCGGTGAGAATGGTGCGACCGGTGCCGGTGACGACGCCGCCGAACAGTGGGATCCAGCCGAGATTGTCGTTGAGCCAGGCGTAGATCGGTTGCGCTGCAGGTGCGAGGACGCCGATACCCCACAGACCGAACACGACGCTTGGCACCGCGGCGAGAAGATCGACGATGTAGCCGAGGAGCTGTGCGAGCTGACGCGGCGCGTAGTGCGAGATGAACAACGCAATACCGATCGCGAGCGGGAGGGCAATCGCGAGGGCGAGGGCAGCGGCCCAGACGGTGCCGAAGACCAGCGGGCCGACATACGCCCAGAAGTTGCTGCTGAGCAGCGAGGCGCTTTCGTCAGTTGCCACGAAGGCGGGGAGGCTGCGCGCGATCAGGAAGACCGCGACGGCAGCGAGGGTGACGAGGATCATGCTGCCCGCGAAGAGCGCGGACCGCGAGAACACGCGGTCGCCGATGCTCAGTACCGGCTTGGATGGGGCGGAGGCGACGCTCACTCAGGCTCCTGGATCGTTGCGGGTGGGTGTGTCGAGGCTACCCGAGGTGGGGGCGCGGTGTCCCGCGCCCCCACCCAGTGGGTTAGCTGATGGCAGCGATTGCCGGTTCGATCTTCGCGCGCAGATCGGCGGAGATCGGAGCGGAGCCTGCAGCATCAGCTGCGATCTTCTGGCCTTCTTCGCTCACGATGTAGCTGAAGTACTCCTTGACGAGCTCAGCGTTCGCGGCGTCGGCGTACTGCTCGCAGCCCACGAGGTAGCTCACGAGCACGATCGGGTAGACACCCGCCTCTGAGGAGGTGCGGTCCAGCTTGATCGCGAGATCGTGATCTGTGCGGCCCTCTTCGAGCGGCGACTCGTCGACGATGGCTGCTGCAGCCTCGGGGGAGTACGCGACGTAGGCGTCGCCGACCTTGATCTCGACGGTGCCGAGATCGCCCGCGCGTGAGGCGTCAGCGTAGCCGATGGTGCCAACGCCGTTGCTCACTGCCTCAACGACGCCGGAGGTGCCCTGTGCACCCTCGCCGCCGAATTCAGTCGGCCAGGATTCGATCGAGCCGACGGTCCAGTCGCTCGGAGCAGCTGCGGAGAGGTAGTCGGTGAAGTTGCCCGTGGTGCCCGACTCATCGGAGCGGTGCACGGCCGTGATGTTCAGATCGGGAAGCGTGACCCCCTCGTTCTGAGCCGCGATTGCGGGATCGTTCCACTTGGTGATCTTGCCGGCGAAGATCTGTGCGACGACAGGTGCGTCCAGCTTCAGCGAATCGACGCCCTCAACGTTGAAGATGAGCGCGATCGGGGAGATGTATGCGGGGAATTCAACGATCCCGGTGTCTGGGGCGCACGCTTCGAACGGGCCGGCTGAGACCTCTTCGGCCTTGAACGCGCGGTCCGAGCCAGCGAAGGCGCTTGCGCCCTGCTGGAAGGTCTCGCGGCCAGCGCCGGAGCCGGTCGGGTCGTAGTTCACCGTGACGTCGGCGTGGGTGGTCTGGAACCCGGCGACCCATGCTTCCTGAGCCGATCCCTGTGACGAGGCGCCTGCACCGACGAGCTCGCCGGAGAGCGAAGAATTGGTGGAACCGCTGTCTGCCGTGTTGCCGGTGCCCGACTCGTTTGCGGCGCAGGAGGTCAGCGTAAGTGCGGCGAGTCCGCCGATAGCCGCGACCTTGGTCAGTGCTGAGAGCTTCACTGGGGGTGATCCAATCTGAGAACGGATGTGATGGTGACCGCAATTGGCCACATCCCCCACGCTAGGTGGCCTGCGTGAAGCGCGGTCTGCCAGCGGGTGAACAACGGGTGAACGAGAGGCAGCGACTCAGCAGCGTCCTCATGCCAGCCGTGTCCGAATCGTTACCTGGAGTTCAGGAGACGGCCGATCCGCTGCACGAGTTGCATGCTCGCCTCAGTGTTTGAGCGGATACGTTTCGACGGCGAGAATTCCGGCCCCGGGGCGCGTGCGCGAAATGTGGAACACGGAGAACCCGGCTGGCGGAAGCGCGGCAGCTGCCGCCAGATAGTCACCTGGCACACTGCCGGTGGCGAGTACGAGTTCGCGGGCGAGATCGGGCAGGACCGGGCGGTGGCTGCAGATCACAGTGTTCTTGCCCTGTTTCACGATCTTGCCCATGAGGCGCCGCGTGTCTGCAAGATCGCCTGCGTCCCAGAAATCCTGGCTCAGGGCCTTCGTTGCGCGCACCCGTGAGCCGAGGTGCGTGGCGAGCGGTGCTACGGTCTCCAGGCAGCGGCGTGCCGTGGAGGAGCGGATCCGTTTGGGGCCGAATGCCTCGAGAATCGGTACGAGGATCTGCGCCTGCTGCTGACCTGCCACGGTGAGCGCCCGCAGATGGTCTTCGGGGGTATCCGCACCTCGGGGCTCAGCTTTGGCGTGCCGCAGCAGTGTGACCGTGCAGGTATCGAGGAGGTCATGCTCTGCGAGACGGAGAAATACGTCGTAGAGCTCTCGGTCGGCGCGATAGCTCAACCGGGCCCGTGCCTCAGCGGCTGGCACCCACTCAAGTGCCTGCACTTCGCCATTTGGCGTGAACGTCGAAGCGAGCGCCGCAGCACCGGTGACCTCGGCTGCCCAGTACTGCACCGTCTTGCGCCGGCTGCCGCCGTTGAGGTCATAGTGGATCGTGCCGAGCATCACCCCCAGGGAAACACGGAGCCCGGTTTCCTCGAGAGTTTCGCGCACCGCTGCCTGCGGCATGCTCTCACCAGGATCGAGTTTGCCTTTGGGGAATGAGACATCCCGCTGCTTTGTGCGGTGGATCAGGAGCACCAGCAGCTGTTCGCCTGCGGGGGTGGGAACTCGCCGCCAGCACACAGTGCCAGCGGCGAGGAGATCTTCGCTCAACGCGCTCTCCGAGCCCTCGCCTCGGTGCGGTCGACCATGACGAGATCCTGCAGATCGGGGAGCAGCTCGCCCTCTTCGCTAATCACGCGTCGCTGCCACGTGCCGTCTGGCAGCATCCGCCAGGAGGAGACATCGTCGCTGAACGCGAATTCGAAGAAGCGATCGACGCGGGCAAGGTGCTCGCGATCCGAGAGGCGGACGAGCACCTCGATGCGGCGATCGAGGTTGCGGTGCATGAGGTCGGCGCTGCCGATGAATACGTCCCGGTTGCCATCGTTTTCGAACGCGTAGATGCGGGAGTGCTCGAGGTAGCGGCCGAGTACGGAGCGCACCTGGATATTCTCGGACAGGCCGGGGACACCTGCACGGATCGCGCAGATGCCGCGCACCCACACCTCGACGGGCACGCCGGCCTGACTCGCACGGTACAGCGCGTCAATGATGACCTCATCGACCATTGAATTCGCCTTGAGCTTGATCCCGCTGGTGCGACCCGCCCGGGCGTGCTCGGCTTCACGTTCGATGCGCTCGAGCAGCCCGCTGCGCAACTGGAGCGGGGCCACCAGGAGCCGATCGTAGTCAGTCTCGATGGCGTAGCCCGAGAGCACGTTAAACAATTTCGTGACGTCGCGGCTGACCTCATGCGAGGAGGTGAACAAGCCGAAGTCCTCGTAGATGCGGCTCGTCTTTGGATTGTAATTGCCGGTGCCGATATGGCAATAGTGGGCGAGCCGGCCGCCCTCTTCACGGATCACCTGAACGAGCTTGCAGTGGGTCTTCAGCCCGACGAGGCCGTAGACGACGTGCACGCCAGCCTTTTCAAGCTTGCGTGCCCACGTGATGTTGGCTTCCTCATCGAATCGCGCTTTGACCTCGACGAGGGCGAGTACCTGCTTGCCAGCCTCCGCTGCCTTGATCAGGGCAGCGACGATCGGGCTGTCGCCCGAGGTGCGATACAGCGTCTGCTTAATGGCGAGCACGTCGGGATCTGTCGCCGCTTGCTCAAGAAATGCCTGCACGCTCGTGGAGAAGGACTCGTACGGGTGGTGCACCAGCACTTCGCGCCTGGCGATCGCAGCGAACGTGTCGGGCTTGTCGCTCGGGCTGTTCGTGCGGAACTGGGGGTGCGTCACCGGGATATGGGGCTTGTACTTGAGCTCAGGGCGAGGCAGCCGGGAGAACGCAAACAGGCCGCTCAAGTCGAGCGGAGCTGGCAGGGTGTAGACCTGCTCCTCATCGATATCGAACTCGCGCACGAGGAGCTCAAGTGTTGCCGCATCCATATCGTCAGAGATCTCGAGCCGGATCGGGGGACCAAAGCGCCGCCGCAGCAGTTCTTTTTCGAGCGCCTGAATCAGGTTTTCAGTCTCGTCCTCTTCGATCTCCATGTCCTCGTTGCGTGTGACGCGGAACACGTGGTGATCGAGCACTTCCATGCCGGGGAAAAGATCCTCGAGCTGGTTTGCAATGAGTTCTTCGAGCGGGATGAAGCGGATGTCCTCTTCGTTCTCGCGGCGGTCGACACGCACATAGCGTGGGATCATTTGCGGCACTTTGAGACGGGCGAATTCGACCTTGTCCGTGCGCGGGTTGCGCACCCGAATCGACAGGTTCAGTGCACGCCCGGAGATGTAGGGGAAGGGATGGGCAGGATCGACCGCGAGCGGCATCAGGACAGGGTAGATCCGCTGTTCGTAGTACTCAGTCAGGATTTCGCGATCTGCGGTGTCCAGCTGTTCCCAGTCGACGATCCGGATCCCAGCCTCCGCGAGCGCTGGCTTGATCTGATCCTTGAAGCAGTTTGCGTGTCGCAGTTGGAGCTCGTAGGCGGTGCGATTGATGTCCGCAAGCACGTCGGTCGGCGCACGGCCGACGTTCGTTGGCACTGCGAGACCCGTGACGATACGACGTTTCAGGCCCGCAACGCGCACCATGAAGAACTCGTCGAGATTCGACGCGAAGATCGCGAGAAAGTTGGCGCGTTCGAGGAGCGGGATCGTGGGGTCTTCCGCCAGTTCGAGCACGCGCTGGTTGAACGCAAGCCAGCTCAGTTCACGATCGATGTACCGATCTGCTGGGAGTGGTGCGAGATCGGTTGCGAGTACTGGCGTCTCTTCGCTCATGAGCCTATTCTGGCACCTACGTCAGACACCTGAGTTCTCGACCACTGGCGACTGCGTGAATCAATGGTGAACCCCGCGGCCTCATACATCCGCACGGCGCGCTCATTTTCACCGTCAACATAGAGCGAGACACTCTCTGGCTGGTGCTGTGCCATGCGCGCCAGAGTGACATCGAGCAGGAGCCTTCCGAGGCCCTGTCCGGCGTGCGCTGGATCCACGCCGACGGCATACAGCTCAGTCTCCACCGTGCCGGCAGACTGGTCTCGTACGGTTTTGATCCACGTAGAACCGATGACCTCGTTCCGCGCGCCAGTGAGCAGAATGAGGTCATCGGGGTCGAACCAGTCCGCTGCGCGCATCAGTGCGAAGTCGTCCTGGGTAATGCGTCCTTGCTCGGGGTGCGTAGCGAACGCCGCGGCGTTCACGCGTACCCACTCTGCCGAGTCACGCTCGGCATCAAAGGTGTGCAAGGCAAATTCTGGTGCGTGCGGGATTGCGAGCGGATCGCGCCCGTCACTCGGCAGCAACCCAGGATCCAGCGTCATCCGATAGAGCGAGCGCACCGGTGTGAAGCCCGAGCGGCTGAGCAGCGCTTCGGCTGCGGGGTTCTCGCCATGTGCCCAGGCGAGCAGCGTCGCAGTGTCAGATCCGGATCCGGCGCCTGATCCTTCCCCAGCGGCTGCGTCCGCAACGTCCAGCAGTGCAGTGAGCGCGGCGGTGCCGACTCCGCGGCCGCGTTCGGACGGCCGCACCACCAGATCCAGCTCGCCCTCACCGACGATGCCGGCCGCGAGGATCCGCTCTGAGACCGGAGAATCTGCAAACAGCACGAGCTCTCGTTTGCCCTGAGCGGCGGAGAGCAGCGCCTGATCTGACACCGGAGCGGTTCCATCGTTCACTTCTGCCTCGGTGATGACGGTGCGTGCGGCCGCGATCGCGGTCTCAGAAGGTGCGTCGAGCCGGTGCAGTGCGATCACGTAAACGTCTCCTCATCGTCGTCCAAGCGAGCTCGCGCGAAGCCGTAGCCGACCCCGCGCACAGTGCTAATGAGCCCCTCGTGGTCGCCGAGCTTGGCTCGCAGTCGACGCACGTGTACGTCCACCGTACGCGTTCCGCCGAAATAATCGGTACCCCAGACCTCGCTGAGAAGTTGATCGCGGGTGAATACACGGCCGGGGTTCGCCGCGAGAAAGTGCAACAGCTCGAACTCCTTATACGTGAGGTCGAGTGGGCGACCGAACAATCTGGCCGTGAAATTCGATTCATCAATGACAACGCCCGCGGACTGGACCGCGGGCGGAGGGGTGTGCGTAGCTGGCTGTTCGAGCAGGCGGAGACGGAGCTCAATCTCCGCCGGACTTGCGGTGGGCAACAAGAGTTCGCTCACTCCCCACTCGACCGTGAGCGCGGTCAGCGCCACTTCGGGCAGGATCACGATGCGCGGGGTGTCGATCCCCGTTTTAAGCCCCATGCAGGCTGCGCGAGCGCGACGCGCGTCAAGCGTGCCATCGATCAGCAACGCGTCGTAGCGAGCCGCCAGCGTCTCGGGCACTCGGAGCGAGAGCGGGGAGGTGCGCACATCGTGTGGGAGCAAGTCCAGGCCGGGCAATGACTCGGCAGGATCGCGATCAGTCAGACAGAGCAGCTGCATGGGCGTCGCTCCCTTCCTCGTTCCTCGAGCCGTGTCCCAGTGTACTTTGGCTTCTGTTTCACATCCGTTTCCGGTCTGTGACGGGGCGTAACGTGTGCACCCTGCGAAGACCCGAGGGCGTTCAGTGCCGTCAGTGGGCGTCGGCGACTGACCGCGGACCCCCACTGGGGCTGAGGCGGTGAGAATCGGTCCCCCAAACACGAGTGTGGCAAGATGGGGCCGTGACCGAGCCCACCCCAGCCGATGCCCCGGAGATGCCAGACGCGCACTCCTGGCACATTCCGCGCCTGCTTATTGCGTGGGCAGTGGCAGCCATTATTGGCACGCTGGTCTCAATCCTGGTGCCGCACGAGGATCGCTTTGCCTGGCTAGCATTTGCAGTCGGCGCGAGCACTCTCGTCACGTTCGGGCTGCAGCTTGGCACCGCACAGCGCGTCGGCTTTATTACACGCGTGGCGTTCAGCGTTGCCGGTTCCGTGCTCGTGATCGCGGTCATTGACGTGGCGATCATGCTCTTTGGCTAAGGGCGGCGACGCGCGGGCTGTGGCTGTGCGCAGTCATCGATGCGCGGCACCGCGGGAGTCGGGTAGACTGGCCGCATGCTGCTTGCTCTGGAACTCTTCTTCATCGGCCTCCTCGGACTTGCGTCCCTGGCGATCGCCTGGATCTCCGGCACCGTCATTTACAAGCTCTTCAAGGGGCAGCGCTAATCACGCGCCCAATGTTCTCCGGAACCCGGTGAACCCGTGACTGCTTTCAGTGCCCTGCCAGGGGCTGTCGTCGACCCCGAACTGGGAGTTGCGTCGCACTTTGGCGAGCCGCTCTCGGAACAGCGTGCGCTTGATACAGGTGACGCCATCGTTGATCTGTCGCATCGCGGAATCGTGATCGTCGACGGCCCTGACCGACTGAGCTGGTTGCACTCGATGACGAGCCAGCAGCTGACCGGCCTGCGACCGGGCCAGAGCACTGAGACCATGTTGCTCGATCCGAACGGGCGGATCGAACGCGCGATGCGTGTGGTCGACGATGGCGAGCGCACGTGGCTCCTGGTTGATGAAGGATCGGCTGCGCCGCTCGCAGAATTCTTGACGCGAATGCGTTTTGCGCTGCGTGTCTCGGTGCGTGACGCATCTGACGAGTTCGCCGCGCTGCTCGCCTTCGCAGGTCCCGCAGCTGAGCTGCTGCGTGAGTCTGATCCCGCGGTGGCCTGGCAGGATCCGTGGGCCGGTGTGTTGCCCGGCGGAGTGCAGTATTCGCGCAGCGAGTCGCACGCCGGAGCCACATGGTCCGCAGAGCAGTTCGTCTTCCCGCGCTCGGCGCTCGACGCGATTGCCGCACGTGTGCGCGGAGGGGATGTGCGCGCCGCGGGGCTGCTCGCACTTGACGCGCTTGAGGTGCGCGCGTGGCGACCCGCGCAACACGCAGACGTTGATGAGCGTTCGATCCCGCACGAGTTCGATTGGCTCCGCACTGCTGTGCACCTGACCAAGGGATGCTACCGGGGGCAGGAGACCATCGCGAAGGTCCACAATCTTGGCCACCCGCCACGACGAATGGTGCTGTTGCACCTCGATGGCTCAAGCGGTGGCCTGCCGGTGCCCGGCGCACTCGTGCACCTGGCAGGCAAATCGGGCGATGCTGATGCGCGTCCGGTCGGCCGCGTGACACGTGCAGCCCTGCATCATGAGTGGGGCGGCATTGCGCTCGCGCTGCTGAAGCGCTCGGTGCCGGAGGACGCCGCACTCGAGGTGCGCGGCGGCGAGGCTGGCAACGATCCACAGGCTCCCGTCACTGAGGTTTTTGCGGCGGCCCAAGAGGTGATTGTGCCGGCTGACGCCGGCGCAGCGCGCGAGATCCCCGGCTGAAGCGCCTGTAGCGGGAGCCCGTGGCGGCCCGCAGTGCGTCTGGGCGCTGGGCTGTATGCCTGCGTTGGGCTCGAGCCTCAGCGGCTCAGTGATTCAATGACTCAGTGACTCAGTGACTCAGTGACTCAGTGACTCAGTGACTCAGTGACTCAGTGACTCAGTGACTCAGTGACTCAGTGACTCAGTGCCACGCACGGCGTGCCCGGCGATCTCAGCCACACGTTCCGTGTGCTCCTCGCTGCGCCTCTCCGCGGCGAAGCAAGGAGTTGCCCACTTCGAGGTGGGCGGTGTTCACGATGAGTTTGGTGTGCACTGCTGGGGCAGGCAGCAGGCAGCAGGCAGCAGGCAGCGGGCGGCAGGCGGCAGGGCGCAAAGCGGGGTCGGCGTCCGGCGGCGTGCTCGGAGCCGGTCGCGGAGCGGGGAGCGTGCGCTCGGACGCCACCCGGTGGCCAGGCAAGGCGCGATAGGCTTGGGAACATGACGAACACGCTGATCTTGCTTCGCCACGGACAGAGCGAATGGAACCAGAAGAACCTCTTCACCGGCTGGGTCGATGTGCGGCTCACTGAGCAGGGTCGGGGAGAGGCCGCTCGCGCCGGTGAGCAGCTGGCAGCGGCGGGACTCCTGCCCGACGTGCTCCACACCTCGGTGCTGAGCCGCGCGATCCAGACTTCGAACATCGCACTCGACACAGCGGATCGGCTGTGGATCCCGGTGAAGCGCTCGTGGCGCCTGAACGAGCGCCACTACGGCGCGCTGCAGGGGCTCGACAAGGCGGAAACTCTCGCAAAGTATGGCGAGGAGCAGTTTATGGAGTGGCGTCGCTCATTTGATACGCCGCCACCCGTGCTCGACGACTCGAGTGAGTGGTCGCAGGCCAGGGATCCCCGCTACGCAGGGATCGACGGCACACGGCCGCAGACTGAGTGCCTCAAAGACGTCATCGAGCGTATGCTTCCCTACTGGGAGCAAGAGATTCTGACCGATCTGAACGCGGGCCAGACCGTGCTGGTGACGGCGCATGGCAACTCACTGCGTGCGCTCGTGAAGCACCTCGACGGCATTTCAGATGCGGATATCGCTGGGGTGAACATTCCGACAGGCCTGCCGCTCGTGTACGAGATCAACGCTGATGGCACACCGGCTGGTCCCGCGCGCTACCTCGATCCCGAAGCCGCGGCAGCCGGCGCCGCAGCTGTCGCAGCGCAGGGCAAGCACTAATACTTTCTGCCTGCACCGGGAACACGACCATGGGTCTCAGGTGGGTGCTTCCACGCGCTGGAAGCACCCACGTGGGACCCATGAGTGTGAGTGCGGCGAGTACGCCAAAGATGCCCACCTGCGGGAGGCGTGTGCAAGGCGCGCCAGCTACTCGCGGGGCACGCGAGCTACACAGCGAGCTACGCCAGCTACCCACGGGCGCGCGAGGTACGCGCGGGCTACGCCAGCTACCCGCGGGCTACGCCAGCTACCCGCGGGCTACGCCAGCGCAGTGCGAAACAGTCGAGGCCGATCCCGAGACGAACGTCACGTCGCAGGATCGGCCTCAGCTGATCGAATGATCGGGGTTCCGCGCAGCGGAACGGACCCGGTCAGCGGGGAAACGAGCTAGTCGTCATCCTCGTCTTCGGTGTTGTACTTATCTGCGTACTCCGCCCAGGATTCCTCGCCCGAATGCTTCTCGGATTCTGATGCGAGCTCTCGCTCAAGCGCCGAGTAGTTCGTGTCAGGGCTGAAATACTTCAGCTCCCTGGCGACCTTGGTGTGCTTTGCCTTCTGACGGCCGCGCCCCATGCGTGACCCCCTTACACATTCGGGCCTCGCGGAATATACGCCGCGGGGCAGGTACCAATTCAAATAGACGTATGGAGCAGATTCTAGCATGACCGGGATGCCGATTCGGCTGACGGTTACGATGTCCATATGACTCCTCGTCGCTCCCGCTCCCTTCGGATCGTGCTCTTCTCGCTACTCGCGGTCGCAGTGCTGGTGCTCGGGGCCGTCCTCGTGGTTCTGATTCCGATCCTGACCCACCAGAGCGCTGGGGGATCGGGGCAAGACATTCCCGCGGAATACGTATCCGAGACTCGGGCGACCGGTGCGGATGGTCGCACCCGCGAACTCCGTGTCGAAGATTCAACGGGGAAATTGGCTGAGCTCGACGCGATCGTCCCGGGCGAGTCGCTCGTCATTTCAGGCTCCGGCTTTGATTCCGGTATCGGCATATACCTTGCGGTGTGCGCGATTCCGGCTTCTGCGGACGAGAAGCCCGGCCCCTGCCTCGGCGGCATCCCCGAGGGCGCGGAATCCGGAGACGCGGAAGCCCAGGCCGGTCTCGCGAGCGCCTGGATCACGAACGACTGGGCCTGGCGGGCATTCGCGACTCAGACCTACGACGACGCCGAGAGAGGGTCGTTTACGGCCACCCTCACCGTGCCAGAACCCACGACCGATGGCTTGGACTGTCGTGTGAGTCGCTGCGCGATTGCGACCCGGGCCGACCACACCGCGGGCTCCGACCGCGTGCAAGACATTCTGCTCCCGGTCGCATTCGCGGAGTAACCTGACGCTGCTACCCGATGAGTGGTGTGATGACGAGGGTCGCGATGGTGTAGATGGTGAGTCCGGCGAGCGAGCCAACCACGGTGCCGTTGATGCGGATGAATTGCAGGTCTTTGCCGACTTGCAATTCGATCTTCTCCGCAGCCTCACGTGCGTCCCACCGCTGCACCGTCTCGGAGATAACTCCGGCGAGATCGTGTCGGTAACGGCTCACCAGATGCTCGACGACCCCCATCACCCACACGTCGATCTTGTATTGCAACGTAGAATCATCGACCAGTTTGTGCCCGAAATCCTGGAGCGCGTTCACTAGGCGCACCCGCAGATCGCTCGCGGGATCCTCGAGCATCGCGACGAGCGCGGCTCGCGCCGTTTCCCAGGTGCTCGCAGCCAAGGCCCTGATTCGCGGGCTGTCGAAGACCTCGTGTTTGAAATGTTCGAGTTGGTCTTGCAACCGCTCTTGTTCTTGGAGATCCCGAGCGAGATCTCCGAGGAACTTACCGACGGCGATCCGGAACGGGTGCTCCGGATCCGCAGCAACGCTTTGCGCGAACTTCACCGCCTCAGCATGGAGGCGAGTGTCGACAAACTTATCTACCACGCTGGGCACCCAAGATGGGAGGCGTGAGGAGACCACGCGGTCGAACGCCTCGGGGTGTGTCACCAGCCACTCCTCGAGCCGCCCCGCAGCGATATCGAGCAGGGCCTCGTGATGACCACCGTCAACGAACGACTCCGCTGCCCGGCCGAGCAGTGGCCCCCACTCTGGCTCTATCATGTGCCGCCGCACAAGCACTTCAATAAGCTCCCGCACGTCGCCGTCATCGAGCACGGTGATCGCACCAAGCCCGGCGCTTGAGATCATTTCCCCCACGCGTTCAGCGTTCGGGCGTTCCAAGAGCCAGGTCCCCGCCATGCGCGCGCCACTCACCTGTGACAGCTTCTCGTGCACCACCTCGTCGGCAAGGAAGTTCTCCTCGACGAACGAGCCGAGTCCCTCTCCGATCTCATCTTTCTTGTTCGAGATCAGATTTGTGTGTGGGATTTTGATCCCGAGCGGGTGACGAAATAGCGCGGTGACAGCAAACCAGTCGGCGAGCGCACCCACCATGCCACCCTCGCTTGCGGCACGCACGTAGCCGAGCCACGGATAGCGCTCCTGCAGCACGAACGACACCACGAACACGACGGCCATCCCGATGAGGAGCCCCACCGCGATGGCCTGCATTCGTCTGAGGTCACCCAAGCGCTGGAAATCCGCTGGTGAGACCGCACCGAGTGTGCGTCGAGTTCGAGACTTCGGCATGACGCCATTATCGCGGGTTGCGCGAGCTGTGTGGTGCAGATCGACATATTCGAATGCGCTGATCAGGACTTCGCGTGGGATAATCAAGCTCATGCACCTGCTCACGGCGCTCAGCCTGAAAAATCGTGCCCTGATTGCACTCGTAACGATTGTTGCGGCGGTGTTCGGGCTGTTGGGAGTCGGCTCGCTCAAGCAGGAGCTGATGCCCTCGGTTCAGTTCCCCGCGATCGCGGTCGTCACCACCTACCCGGGCGCATCGCCAGAGGTCGTCAACAAGGAGGTCTCCGGGCCGATCGAGACGGCACTGCGCGGCGTCCCGCAGTTGGAATCCTCGACGGCGACGTCGAGCACCGGCGCTTCGATGGTGCTGGCCCAGTTCACTTACGGCGTCGATATCGCGGCCACCGAGCAGAAGGTGGAGCGCGCGGTCAGCCGGATCAACCAGATGCTCCCAGAGGCTGCGGACACACAAGTGATGTCGGGCAGCATCGACGATTTCCCGGTGATCCAGATCGCTGTCACTCCAGCTGAGGGAGATACTCCTGAGGCGACCGCGAAGCTGGTCGAGCGGATCGCACTCCCAGAACTCGCGGACATCGATGGGGTGCGTGATGCGCAGTTGTCCGGTGCTCGCCCCGACCGGATCACGATCGTCCCGAACGCTGAGGCACTCGCGGCGCAGGGTCTGACCCCACAGGTGATCGCGGATACGCTGCAGCAGAGCGGCGTGCTGGTTGCTGCCGGATCCATCACTGAAGGGGATCAGACGCTCTCCGTGCAGGCGGGAAGCTCCGTGACCTCCGCCGAGGACATCGCCGCGCTCCCGGTCGCAATCAGCGCGGCCCAGTTGGCGGCGCAGCAGCAGGCGGCCGCTGAGCAGCAGGTTCCAGCCCGCCCCGGTGTCACCCCCGACGTCGAGGAGCCAGTCGCGCTCACACCCCTCACGATCGGTGAGCTTGCAACGGTGCAACTCGAACCGGGCCCGGTGCAGAGCATCTCCCGCGTTGACGGTGCCCCGGCGCTCACCATCGGCGTTACCAAGATGTCGGCAGCGAACACCGTTGATGTCTCGCACGCGGTGCAGGAGAAACTCACGAAGCTGCAAGATCAGCTTTCCGGCGCAAAACTCAGCATCATCTTTGACCAGGCACCCTACGTCGAGCAGTCCATCGAGACGCTGACCACGGAGGGTCTCCTCGGTCTCCTCTTCGCGGTGCTCGTGATCCTCGTGTTCCTGATGTCTGTGCGCGCCACGCTGGTGACCGCGATCTCGATCCCCACTTCGGTGCTGCTCACGTTTATCGGGCTGAATTTCGCCGACTACACCCTGAACATGCTCACGCTGGGCGCGCTCACGATCTCGATCGGGCGCGTGGTCGACGACTCCATCGTCGTCATCGAGAACATCAAGCGACATCTTGTCTCCGACACGGATCGGAGCGCCACGATCGTTCGGGCGGTGCGCGAGGTGGCGGGTGCCATTACAGCGTCGACCATCACGACGGTCGCGGTGTTCCTCCCCATGGCATTTGTTGCGGGTATGGTCGGTGAGCTGTTCCGGCCGTTCGCGTTCACGGTCACCATCGCGCTTGCAGCCTCGCTGCTCGTGTCTCTGACGATCGTGCCGGTGCTCGCCTACTGGTTCTTGAAGCCGGAGCGTTCAGGCCGCCGTGCGACCACAGTTTCCCAGAAGCCGGATCAGCCGACCAGGCTGCAGCGCTGGTACCGTCCGGTGATTGATTGGACGCTGCGTCGTCCCGCGGTCACGCTGCTTGTCTCTGCGCTCGTGTTCGGAGGAACGGTCGCCCTCGGTATGAGCCCGCTGCTGAAGACCAACTTCATGGGTGCGGACGAGCAGAACTCGGTTGGACTCGTGCAGACGCTCGCGCCCGGCACCAGCCTGGACGCGCAATTGGCTCAGGTCGAGCGGGTTGAGGGAGCCCTCGCCGAGGTGCCAGCTGTCGAGACTGTCCAAGTGACTGTCGGCAACGGAGGCGGCGGTATGGCCGCGATCTTCGGTGGAGGCGGCGATGGCGCTGTGAACTACTCGCTCACCACCGACCCTGATGCCAACCAGGAGCAGGCGCAGGACGCGATCCGAGCGGCTGTCGACTCACTGGAAGATGCCGGAGAGTTCTCGCTCGGCCAGTCGGGCGGGGGCGTGACGACGTCGAGCGCGATTGAGGTCAACGTGACCGCGCCGGATCAGGCGACCCTCGAGACGGCGAGCACCGCGGTGCTTGACGCCCTCTCCGAGCAGAAAGAATTGAAGCAGGTCGAGAGTGACCTCGGGCTGTCGCGTCCGTATCTGAGCATTACCGTGGATCGGGCCGCGGCGGCGGCGGCGGGGCTCACTGAGGCAGGTGTTGCAGGCCAGGTGGCGCAACAGATGCAGCCGCGTGAGATCGGGCAGATCACGCTCGATGCAGATACCACCTCGGTGTATCTCTCAGACGGGGTGGAGCCGACGGATCAGGCCAGTGTTGCCGCGCTTCCGATCCAGACCGCAGTCGGCCCGCAGACACTGGACACGCTCGCAACGATCGCGGTAGCCGATGGCCCCGTGACGATCCGCACGCAGGACAATGCGCGCATGGTGACTGTATCCGCGCTATCCCTGGGAGACGACCTCAGCGCCGCAAGCGCTGCGGTGACGGCCGCGCTGGACACTGTCGAGCTGCCGGCTGGCGCAAGCGCCAGCATTGGCGGTGTGATGACGCAGCAGTCTGAAGCGTTCGAGCAGCTCGGGATCGCTCTGCTTGCCGCGATCCTCATCGTGTACGTGGTGATGGTGGCGACGTTCCGGAGCCTGCTGCAGCCATTGTTGCTGCTGATCTCGGTCCCGTTCGCAGCAACCGGTGCAATCGTGCTCTTGGTGCTGACGGGGATCCCGCTCGGTGTCGCCTCCTTGATCGGGGTGCTCATGCTGATCGGCATCGTGGTGACGAACGCCATCGTGTTGATCGATCTCGTGAATCAATATCGTGAGAAGGGGGAGTCGCTCAAACATGCGGTGACCCACGGCGCGCTTCAGCGACTGCGGCCGATCGTGATGACCGCACTCGCAACGATTCTCGCGCTCACTCCGATGGCGCTTGGGATCACCGGGAAGGGCGGCTTCATCTCGCAACCGCTCGCGGTGGTCGTCATCGGGGGGCTGCTGACCTCGACGATCATGACGCTGGTCGTGCTGCCGACGCTGTACTACGCGGTCGAGCGGCGCCGCGAGGGACGAGCGGACCGACGTGCGACACGCAAGCCGAAGCGCGGCGGCGACGATGCCGGGCTCGTGCTCGCTGGCTCGGGTCTCGTCGGAGCGGGCGCCACAGCTGGCGGTGCCGTGGGGGTGGCACCGTGGGAGACGGGTGGCCCGCTGCGCACCGACTCTTCTGTTCCAGCGCTGCCAGCGCAGTCCGACCCCCGTGACACATTCGAGCTTCCCACTCCGGTCTCTGCCGCTGGTGCTGAGGCGCACGCTGCGCACGGCCAGAATTTGGCGCATGAGCCTGCGCTCGATCACAGTCTTGGAGCTGAGCCTGAGTGGGAGTTCGACCGTGATCAGACACCGAACACGGATCAGGATCCCTACGCCGATCAGGTTTCGTACGCCGATCAGGATCCGTACGCGGCACAGGATTCGTACGCCGGGGTGAGTTCGGGGCAGGATCAGGATCAGGATGCAGGCGATGCAGGCGATGCTCAGGAGCCTGGTCCGGGTCAGGAATTCAGCTCCGAGTTTGATCGTGAGATCAGTGCCGCCCTCGACCCAGAGCACGGCGTCGGAACGGCGCAGGAACCAGTGCTCGCCCCTGAACTCGCGGCAAAACTCTTTGGTGAGCCGGACGCCGCGTCTGAGTCGGAGGCGTTGAGCGCGCACGAGCGCGGGTCGGAGCCGGATGACGGCACCGAGGGCGCAGCCGAACCCGCCGCTCTCGTATTGCCGGAGCCGCCAGCCGCCGCTGCACCCGAGGTTCCTGCAACGGCGCAGGGCGAAGCCGCGGAGGGTGAACGTGCCGAGGCTGAACGCGCCGAGGTGGCGCGCGCTGCAGCTGCTGCAGAGGCTGAGATTCTCGCTGCGACCGCGGCTGCTGAGGCTGCGGCTGATGCGGCTGATGCGGCTGCGGCTGATACGGCTGCGGCGGAAGCCGAGGCCAGTGCGGTCGCGGCGGATGCGGCTGCGGCGCAGGCTGCGGCGGAAGCCGAGGCCGCCCGGCACCAGTCGATTCGTGAAGCGCTCATGCGCGCGGGCCTCGCAGCACCGGAAACGTCCGGCGCGGCTGCGGCTGAATTGGCGGAGCCTGAGCGGCCCGTGACCCGAGAAATGGGTCCGGACACTCGGCAGATGTCGATCAGTCTCTCCGAACTGGGATTCACCGGAGACGATAATCCCCTCGACCCGAGCGCGACCCCGCACAGCGAGGTCGACGTCGCGGCTCATGCGGACGACTCCGCACAGGACGACGATGCGGCCCTCGGGGCTGCGCCGTCCCACGGACGTGCCCCCGCAGCGGATGCGATTCCCACGGAGCAGTCTCAGGCACCAGCTTCAGAGTTGGAGCCAGCGCCGGAATCACCCGCAGAGC
Source organism: Leucobacter luti (assembly GCF_019464495.1). Classification (NCBI taxonomy): domain Bacteria; kingdom Bacillati; phylum Actinomycetota; class Actinomycetes; order Micrococcales; family Microbacteriaceae; genus Leucobacter; species Leucobacter luti. Next base: position 2,705,183 of record NZ_CP080492.1, read on the forward strand.
CAGCTCCTGACTTCACCGCAGAGTCGGCCCCCGAAGCAGCGCAGGGTCCCGCCTCAGCAACGATCCCGCTATTCCTTCCCCCTCATACGGAGGACGCCGCACTGCGATCCGAGCACGGTGCCGAACAGGGCGCAGCGCACGCAACGGGGCCCGATTCTGCGCTCGAGCCTGAATCAACGAAATCCCGCGACGCAGCGCTCGAAACCGAATCAACGGTTGGCAGCCAGCAGGACGCTGACGCAGAGCCCGTTGCTCCCGCACCGCCGATCACGGGAGAACTCAACTGGGAGCAGCTACTCTGGCAAGCGACGCAGGAGGTCGACGAGGAAGACTCGGACGCCCCCTCGGACGCGGCAGGCGAGGCCGACGCGGACCACACCCACACGGGGGACGACACGCACGATGTCGACCCGCACACTGACGAACGGTAATCATGGCGCAGAAAGGACGGCGGGGCTTCAAGGCACCGGCGAACTACGAACCGGGGCGGAAGCCCTCCGGGCGGAAGTTCCACGGCGGTGCACGGCCCGGCGCAGCTGAGCCTGGACGCGGCGGTCGGGCTGATGCAGGCGGTACGAAGCGTGACCGGGAAGAGACCCAGCGGTCAGCACCGGGGATCGGCGCGACCAGAACCGCGAACAACGGTCCACACGTGGCGAACGCCAGGGCCGCGATCAGCGCACCGAGCGAGCGGGGCGTCCGGAGCGCCATGATCGGGCAGGCCGCGACTCCCGGGTGGACGGCTCGACTCGCGATGCGAATGCGCCTCGCGGCGCACGGACTGCGCACCGCGAGAAGCTGGGCCCCGACACCCCGCTCGCCCGGCTCGAAGCCACCATCACCACGGCCGCGGACGCTGCAGGCAAGACATTCGGCGACCTCGGTCTTGGCGGCAACATTGTTCGTGTCCTGGGGGAGCTGGGAGCCGAGCAGCCGTTCCCGATTCAGGTCGCGACGATCCCTGACACGATCGCCGGCCGCGATATCCTGGGCCGAGCTCGCACGGGATCGGGGAAGACGATCGCGTTCGGTGCGGCGCTCGTTGAACGCATGCTGAAGCTCAAAGCAGAGGGTGCGTTCGGAGCGAAGCCTGGTGGCAAAGCAGCGAAGACGCCTCGCGGCGTCCGCGTGCAGCACCGGCCAACGCGAAACCCACGCGCATTGATCCTCGCCCCCACTCGTGAGCTGGCGCTCCAGATCGACCGCACGATCCAGCCGATCGCCCGCTCAGTGGGGTTCTATACGGCGCAGATGGTGGGTGGGATCCCGATCGATCCGCAGATTCACGCGCTGGAGCGCGGCGTTGACATCGTGATTGGGACCCCCGGCCGCGTGCAGGACCTGGTGAACCGACGCAAACTAGATCTCCGTGAGGTGCTTGTCACCGTGCTCGACGAGGCTGATCACATGTGTGATCTCGGCTTCCTGGAACCCGTGCAGCAAGTGCTTCGCGAGACCGAGCGGGGTGGGCAGCGGCTGTTGTTCTCCGCGACGCTCGACAGCGGTGTCTCAGAGCTCGTGCGTGAGTTCCTGAACGATCCCGCAGTGCACGAGGCCGAGGCTGAGGCTGACGGAAAGATCCGTCACCGCGTCCATGTGGTGCAGCGCGATCACAAAGATCAGGCATTGATCCGGCTCGCCAAGACTCCGGGGCGCGTGTTGATCTTCTGCCGCACTCGCGCGTATGCCGAGCAGGTGGCCGACATGTTGGCAGATGCTGGGCTGAACGTCGCTGCACTGCACGGCGATCTCAGCCAGACGCGCCGCGAGCGCAATCTCGCGCAGTTTGCCTCGGGGAAGAAGCCAGTGCTGGTCGCCACGGACGTCGCTGCGCGCGGCATCCACGTTGATGATGTCGACCTCGTGCTTCAGGCCGATCCACCGAACGACTTCAAAACCTACCTGCACCGCGCGGGGCGCACCGGTCGCGCTGGTCGCGACGGGCTCGTCGTCACCGTGATTCCGCATGCGCGGCAGGAGCGCACGCGCGAGATGCTGGAACACGCGGCTGTGACACCCGAGACCTTTGCTGAGTGGATCCCGAAGGGTGCTGCCCCGAACAAGAAGCCGCGCGGACGGTAGCTCACCCGGTCTCGTCAGTGCCGGAACCCTCTAGTGCATGTAGGTCAAACTTAGAGGGTTCCTACAGCGAGTTCGGGGTGGGCTCGGCCCTCATTGTGGACAGGGATCGGCTCAGTTGTGAGCGCCAGTAGTCCGGCCTAATCTGGCATCACGCTTGCAGGATCGCCGTCGTGATCCTGCGTGTCACGCCGAAGGAGCCTCGATGAGCGACACCACCTCACAGCCGGAACCCCGTATCAAGGTCGATGCCGTCAGCGATGCGCTGCTCGGGAAATGGAAGAAGGAACGGCTCGAATCGCGTGCACTTGCTGCTGACCCGCGGCTCCACACGATCAACGGCCAATCCATGGACGAGCATCGGGCCCGCGTGATGGAGCAGCTCGGGATTCTCGTGGAACACGGTGCGATTCAGCGCGCGTATCCCGGCGACCTTGGCGGCAGCGACAACCACGGTGGTAATATCGCTGCGTTCCAGGAACTGGTGCTCGCGGATCCTTCACTGCAGATCAAAAGCGGAGTGCAGTGGGGGCTGTTTGGTGCAGCGATCTTGCATCTCGGTACCCGCCCCCACCATGAGCAATGGCTCCCGGACGTCATGAGCCTGAAACTGCCGGGCGCGTTCGCGATGACCGAGATCGGGCACGGTTCAGACGTTGCCTCCGTCGGCACCACGGCCACCTACGATCCGGAGACCGAAGAGTTTGAGATTCACACCCCCTTTACTGGGGCGTGGAAGGAGTTCCTGGGGAACGCGGCGCTCCACGGCCAGGCTGCTGTGGTGTTCGCGCAGCTCATCACACGCGGTGTCAACCATGGCGTACACGCCTTCTTCGTGCCGATCCGCACTCCGCAGGGAGACCTGCTGCCAGGAGTGGGGGCTGAGGATGACGGCGTCAAGGGCGGGCTGAACGGTATTGATAACGGCCGGCTGCACTTTTCGCACGTGCGCATCCCGCGCACGAATCTCCTGAACCGCTACGGCGATGTCGCGGCCGATGGCACGTACTCCTCGTCAATCGAGAGCCCGGGCCGCCGCTTCTTCACGATGATCGGCACGCTGGTGCAGGGGCGCGTCTCGCTGGACGGTTCGGCGGTGCGCGCGATGCAGGCTGCCCTTGCCATCGCGATCCGGTACGGCTCTGAGCGCCGGCAGTTCCCCGGGGCATCCGGCCGCGAGACCGTGCTGCTCGACTATGGCCAGCACCAGCGGCGTCTCATTCCACGTCTCGCGCAGACCTATGCGATGGCGTTCGCGGATGAGCGACTGCTCACCGTCTTTGACGAAGTGTTCTCCGGTGTGGGAGACACTGATGAGAACCGCGAAGACCTGGAAACGCTCGCCGCGGCATTCAAGCCGCTGTCGACCTGGGCCGCACTCGACACCCTGCAAGAGGCTCGCGAGGCCTGTGGCGGGGCTGGATTCATTGCGAAGAATCGACTCGTGGGGCTTCGCGCAGATCTCGACATCTATGTCACCTTCGAAGGCGACAACAATGTGCTCTTGCAACTGGTGGGCAAGCGGCTCCTCACCGATTACGCGAAGCAGTTTGCGGGCGGAGACAAGGCTGCGCTCGCGAAGGCTGCGGCAAGTCAGCTCGGCGACCGCGTGAGCCGCTTTGGGCTGCGCCAGCTCGGACAGAGCATCGCTGATCTCGGCCGCGTGTCGCGCTCAGTGGAGAGCATGCGGTCACCCGAGTCGCAGCGTGAGCTCCTCACGGACCGCGTTGAGACTATGGTCTCGGAGATCGCCGTCGCGCTGCGTGACGCGACGAAGAACGTCCCCAAGAGCGATGCGCGGGGCCGGGCCGCCGCGAACGAGGACGCGTTTAACGCCCAACAGCACAAGCTGATCGAGGCTGCGCGCGCGCATGCCGAGTTGCTGCAGTGGGAAGCCTTTACCGACGGGATTGCACAGATTTCGGATCCCGGTTCGAAGCAAGTGCTGACTTGGCTGCGAGACCTGTTCGGCCTCGGCTTGATTGAGCGGAACGCTGCCTGGTACCTCCTGCAGGGCCGGATCTCAGGTCAGCGCGCCGAGGCCGTTACGGCCTATATCGACCGGCTGATCGGCCGCCTCCGAGGCCACGCGCTCGACCTCGTTGACGCGTTCGGATTGACGCCCGAAACGCTCCGCGCCGAGATCGCGACCGGCATCGAGGCCGAGCGCCAGGACGAAGCTCACGCCTATGTGGAAGCTGCACAGGCAGCTGGCACCTGGCCCGTGCACGAGAAAGAACTGCGCAAGCGGGCCCAGCAGGAGGAGCGCGCACGTCAGCGCGCCAGCGCTACGGTGTAGCGCGAGGGTCGCTGGGGGCACGGTGGTGGACCCGGGAGCGTGCGTGTTGAGCTCGTGGGGGCGTAGTGCCTTGCGCCTGGTGGGGTTCGTGCCTCGTGCCTGATTCCTGATTCCTCGTGTCTCGTGCCTCGTGCCTGGTGCCTGGTGCCTGGTGCCTCGTGTCTCGTGCCTGCACCTGCGCGCAGGCGGAAGCACGCGGGCAGGCCCGGGTCTCAGGGCCCGGGCCTGCCCGTGTGTCGGGGCTGTTCGCTGCACCAGGGCATCCTCGCGTGTGCAGCGCCCTGCACTTCGAGGAGCTGCCACGCGCGCACGCGAACCCCTCGTGTGAGCGCGCGTGGCTGGAATGACACGTCTATTCAGCCACTCGCGCTCACACCAGCGTGGGAAACGCGTGCGCGCACGAGCCCGCCTCGCTCGGACCCACGAACTCGCCTATGAGCGGGCTCAATCCAGCACCTCGGAGAGCCCTGCGAGGTATTAGAGTGAGCGGTATGGCACTGCGCACGCTGTACCCTCCGATAGCACCCCTGGCCCACGGTCTGCTCGCCGTAGGAGATGGCCACGAAATCTATTGGGAGACCTGCGGGAATCCCGAAGGGAAGCCGGTCGTGTTTTTGCATGGCGGGCCTGGCGGCGGCTGCAGTCCTGATCACCGGCGATTCTTCGATCCCGAGCGCTATCGCATCGTGCTCTTCGATCAGCGCGGCTGCGGGCGGAGCACCCCGCACGCAAGCGAGGCGGACGCCGATCTCTCCACGAACACCACCTGGCACCTGGTCGCGGATATCGAGCGGCTCCGCGAGCACCTTGGCATCGATCGCTGGCAAGTGTTCGGCGGGTCCTGGGGCTCTACTCTCGCCCTCGCGTACGCGCAGACTCATGCCGAGCGCGTGACTGAGCTGGTGCTGCGCGGAATATTTACGCTGCGCCGAAGCGAGATCGATTGGTTCTATCAAGACGGTGCCTCGCACCTGTTTCCGGACGCCTGGGACGAGTACCTCGCGGTGATCCCCGAGAATGAGCGGGGTGACTGCCTCGCCGCCTACCACCGCAAGCTGACGGATCCGGACCCTGCGGTGCACACCCCGGCAGGGGTGGCCTGGACCGTGTGGGAAAACTCGACGATTCGGCTGATCCCTGACCCCGTGAGTATCGAAGCGGCGCGCGAAAACACTGCAGCTGCCGTTGCGTTCGCACGTATCGAGAATCACTTCTTCTCACATGCCGGATGGCTGGAAGAGGGGCAGCTCATTCGCGATGCTGCGGCAACGCTGGTGGGGATTCCCGGTACGATCGTCCAGGGGCGATACGACGTGTGCACCCCGGCCAGGACTGCCTGGGACCTGCACCGGGCGTGGCCCGAGGCCGAGTTCGAGTTGGTCCAGGACGCGGGGCATGCTGCGAGTGAGCCGGGCATTGTCGATGCCCTGATTCGCGCGACTGACCGTTTCGCCAGCACCGGTGTCGCTGCGGCACCGAACGGCAACTGAGAGTGAGACGCCATGACCTTCAATGACAACGTGCGCATCGACACCAGCAAGGTGTCGAAGCGTGGCGGCGCAAAGCGCGGCGGCATCATTGCCGGCGGGGGGATCGGCATCGTCGCCATTCTGCTGGCCATCGGATCCCAGGTGCTCGGCGTCAACCTGAATGGTTTTGCTCCCGCAGTGAATCAGGCCCTCGGCGCGGGCAGCGCACTCTCTGAGCCAGCCTCCGGTGAACTCGAAGGCTGCGCCTCAGGGGCCGATGCGAACACCGACGTTGAATGCCGGATGGCTGCCGCGAGCGACTCCCTTGACCGCTACTGGCAGTCTCAGGTTGGGAACTATCGGGCCCCGGCCCCGGTCGTCTTGTTCAGCGGCCAGACCCAGTCCGCGTGCGGAGCCGCTTCGGCGGCGACCGGCCCGTTCTACTGCCCGGCCGATGAAGCGATCTACATCGACGTCGCCTTCTTCGACACGCTCACTCAGGACTACGGCGCCTCGAACGGTTCGCTCTCCCAGATGTACGTGCTCGCGCACGAGTGGGGTCACCACATCTCAAACTTGATCGGCTCGCTGCAGAGCGTCGGACGCGAGTCTGGCCCGGCGTCCGGTTCCGTTCGTCTTGAGCTCCAGGCCGATTGCTTTGCAGGCGCGTGGGTGCAGAGTGCCTCGACGGTGACTGATGACCAGGGAGTGCCGTTCCTCAAGCCGGTCACGCAGCAAGAGATCGCCGATGCGATGAGCGCCGCAGCTGCTGTCGGTGACGATCACATCATGGAGTCCGCCGGTGTTGGGGTGAATCCTGAACGGTTTACCCACGGCACCTCGGAGCAGCGTCAGCGCTGGTTCCAGACTGGGTTTACGCAGGGTCCCACCGCCTGCGGCACCTTCGACGTTCCCGCGTCACAGCTGTAACGTCACGGGTTCAGCCTCAGCGCCGAACTCCCCTTTGTTCCCGGTAAGGGCGAGTCCGCTGCCGAGGCCGATCATGAGCGCGCCTCCTGCACCGCGCGCTGCGGAAAGTCGGCGTGGGGACCGTGCGAACCACTGCTGCGCAGATCCAGCGAGCACAGCCCAAGCTGCGTCGGAGGCCAGTCCGATAGCCACAAATATGACGCCCAGTATGAGCATCTGGAGCTGCACCGAGCCGCTCGAGACGACCACGAACTGTGGGAGCACAGCGACGAGGAAGACGATCGCCTTCGGGTTTGTCACTCCGACGACGAAACCCTGCCGCAACAGCACTGTCGGGTTCAGCGTGCGGGCGCGCACTGCGGGATCCTGAACTTCGGCTTCAGTGAACGTGCGGTGCCGAATCGCTTGCACCCCGAGGTAGATCAGATAGCCAGCACCGAGCAACTTGATCACGGTGAAGACGACGATGGACTGCGCGACCATTGTGCCGACGCCGAACGCGACGGCTGCCACGAGCGGGAGTACGCCCAAGCTGTTGCCGAGCACACTCATGAGGCCGCCTCGGCGCCCGTAGGAGAGCGATCGTCCGATCACGAAGAGCACGCTCGGCCCCGGCACGATGATCAGGAGCAGCGCGGCCAGCGAGAACGCGAAGAGACTCTCTGGGGTTGGCATGGGCTCATGCTACTCCTCGCCCAGACGCGCGCGAGGGCACACTGACTTCCGTCGAAACGAGGCACAGCGGAACATCGGCATTGCCGAACCCTGATTCGGGGGTGTTTCACCCGAACGATCAGTCTGAGCAGGTCACGCGAGGGCTAGCGTCGTCCGCGGTGCGGGGGCTTCTTGCGAGTCGCAGCGAGTTGAGCGCCGCGTGATCCAGGTTTTGGACCGGCTTTCTTGCTCTGGGGCTGCTGCGCAGCCTGTGCCGCCTTCTTGCGGGCGGCTCGTTGCGCCTTCGTCTCAGCAGCGCGCCGTGCCGCTTCTGCTGCAGCCTCGTCGGGAGTGCGGGAACTGCGTGCGGTGCGCCCGCGGAGCACTCCCACGAGCTGTTGCACATCAGCGGCGTCCCGATCGATATCCCAGGTGGCCCACACCGAGGTCAGCGGTAAATCGTCGACTCCGGTGACGGGCACCAACGAGTGCTTGCGCTTGTCCGTGAGGTGCCGTGCCAGCAACGTCGGCAGCATGATCGCGCCAGCTCCCGTCGCCACGAGTTCCAACGCTGCTGGAACGCTCTGCGGCGTCCAAGTCGGATCATTCCACGGGACGGGCGCGGGCCACTCAGCCGGGTGGAATGGGTGCGCGATGAGCGGCACCGAGTCGAGCTCGGTGAGAGCGATCGCGTCGAGCTTCGCGAGATCGTGTTCAGCGGGAACGACGAGCGTCACAGATTCCAAGTACAGTCGCAGCGCGTGTCGCGTCGGGTTGGGTGTTTCGGATCCGGCTGGTCGGAGTCCAGGCAGCGTGCGCTCGAGCATGACGTCGCACTCGATCGTGTCGGAGCGTCCGTACGCCACGTTGACCGGAGCCAGCTCGAGCGCGTTGCCAGAGACGACTTCCCAGCGCTGTGCCCAAGTGCTGGGAGCGATCCCGCGCGCGAACCCCAGTCGCAGCGGAGCCGGACCCGCCGCTCCCACCGCAGCAGCGGGCGCGCGCGTTGGCTCAGTCTGAGGCACAGGGTCGACTGGATCCATGGGATCGACAGCGGCCGTCGGGTTGTCGCTCATAGCGCTACCTCCGAGTAGATTTCGTGCGTGTAGGGCAGCCGGGCCGCCGAGAGGGCGATCCGATAGTCGGCGGTCTCCGCGTGTCGCAGCGGAGTGCCCTCCTCGCGGTATCGGGGAGCGCGAGCGAAGCGTGTCCCTGCGGCGGCTGTCCGCTCGCCGGGACAACGCGCCACCAGTGAGTGCCGTGGCCGTAGAGCGCCAGAACTCTGCCCACGGCGCGTGGCGCGTTGGAGCCGATCGCGAGCGCAACATCGCCGTAGGTCATCACGCGTCCGGCAGGAATTCGGGCGACGATCGCGAGCGTTGCATCGACGAATTCCGGGCTGGGCATGGGAACAGCCTACGGCGTGGCAGCCTGCGATTTGCGGCCGACGCTCGGATCGGGGTGCAGCGCGCTGCGCCGTTAGATCCCGGACACCCCGAGAAGTGTGCCGATCGTGTAGGTGACGGCGACGGCTATGCCGCCAAAGATCAGCTGCCGGATCGCGCCGCGCACCCAGCTGCGCCGCGTGGTGCGCGCGGCGAGGGCACCCGCAATGAGGAGTCCTACGCCGCCGAACGCGAGGCCCCAACCCAGCGTGCCGAAGCCGAACAGGAACGGCAGAATCGGGAGCAGCGCTCCAGCTCCAAATGAGAGCAGCGAGGAAATCGCGGCGACCCAGGGGGAGGGTTTGTCTTCTGGGCTCATGCCGAGTTCGTGTGAGAGATGCACCCGCACAGCGTGTTCTCCGTTGAGGTGCACCTGGCTTGCCGCGGTGAGGGCGACCTCGTTCTCCATGCCGAGCCGCTCAAACATGAGCGCCAATTCTGCTTCTTCTCCCGCGGGATTTCGACGGTGCGCGTCCTGCTCGGTGAGCACCTCTGCATCCAGTTGCTCGTTCGCCGTACGCACCGAGGTGAACTCACCGAGTGCCATGGAGATCGCGCCGGCGATGAGCCCGGAGACGCCGGTGATCGCGACAATGCCGGGCGCCGCACCAGCCGCAGCGATGCCGGTGATGAGACCGATGTTTGAGACGAGTCCGTCCATCGCACCAAAGACGGTCGCGCGCAGCCACCCGGACGAGATGTCCGCGTGATTGTGATCGTATTCATGTGGGTGCGCGATGTTGATCTCGCTCATGGCTTTCCCCCGGTTTCCGTGCGCTCCCGCGCATAAGCATCAAACCTAACAAGCTCTGCACGAGAGGGAGAACCTCGCTCTCGGCTTCGAAAACACGTGGTCAGAGGGTTCGAATTGTTGTCGATCACGAGTTCGCTATGGCGAACTCTCACTCCACGGAGTGTGGTTGCCCGAGCACTGCAATTCAGCGGCGATACCACGCAAGAGTCCGAGCCGTACCCCACATGGCAAGGGCATCGGCGTAGAACAGAAGCGAGACCACGTGCACACGGCACGCTGGTCGTCCCACTCAGTCATCCGAAGGGCTCCTATGCACCGGTCTCAGCACTCACCGGGAGCCGTCCACGCGCTCCTCCGCGGGGCGGTCGGGGCACTTGCGCTGGTCGGACTCACGCTCGGCGGTGCGCATGCGGCGGAGGCCACTCCCTTACCTTTCGGCGTGAACGAGAACGCCCCAGCCCCTATCGCGACCATCAGATCTGGAGCGGCTACGCCGGCCGCCACTCACCGAGGAGGAGCAAATGCTCCCTCAAGTGCATCACGTGCATCCGCGGCACCCGCTGCGGCTGAGCGCCCACGCCTCGGCCGGGTCGTAGGTGCTGGGATACTCATCGCAGTCGGATCCACCTATGTGTTGGCTGGCGGCGTGATCTTCCTGCGCCGATGCCACGCCAAGCGAGGTAAGTGATCGCAGCCGCCTCGGCCCCACACTCGGCGCGCCACCTGGTTCGATACTGCGGCGGCACCACGAACCCCTCGGCCCCCTGCGTCGAACTCTAGAAGAACTACGGTGTCGCCTGGTCGTGTGCGCGCCGGAGCAGTGGACTTGCCGCCGAGCTGTCTACGCTCAGTTGCTCAGCGGGGTGACGTGCGAACCTCCGCCAAGTGTGAGTACGGGATCTGTCCAGCGGGCCCGGAACCAACGGTCATGGGTGGCAATGATGAGCGCCCCGCGGTAGTCGTGTAGCGCCTCTTCGAGTTCTTCGACGAGGGTGAGTGAGAGATGGTTGGTCGGCTCATCCAGCAGGAGGACAGGGGGCGGATCGGCGACGAGCGTGGCCAGGGCGAGCCGCCTGCGTTGTCCAACACTGAGTTCGCCGACTCTGCGACCGAGATCCCGCGTGGCGAGGAGTCCAGTGGCCGCAAGTGGGGCGATCTCGGCGATCTCAGCTCCGACCGTGGCGCGGTAGTGGTCTGCTGCGCTGCGATCCGGCCGGGCGAAGGTTACTTCCTGCGGCAGGTACCCCACGCGTGTCATGCGCGAGACGATACCGGTGTCCGGTGTGAGCTCACCCGCCAGGATCGCAAGCAGGGTGGATTTTCCAGACCCATTGGGGCCTGCGAGCAGGAGCCGATCACCGGAATAGAGCTTAAATGACGTCGGCGCCAGACGGTTCGCTTGGGCAACCCGGTCCACGCTGAGCTGAGGAACGTCGGCCGGGGGGACGGGGCTCGGATCGAGTTCTGCTGACGCAAAGCCCGTAAACCGAAGCGGTTCGGGCGGGCGACGTACGCGGTCCCGCTCAAGCACTTCGAGGCGCATACGAGCGTTCCGCGCGCGCCGGGAGGTCACTCGAGCGTCTTTGTCTGCGTAGAACTTTTTGGTAATCCGGCTTTCGGATTTCGACTCGTGTTTCTTATTGACCTCGCGGGACCCGACTTCGATTTCGTGGACCAGGGCAGCGACTTCGGTACTCTCTGCCACGTACCTGCTGCGCCAGCGCGCGAGTTCAGCGCGGCGTTCCGAGCGTGCGGCGGAGTAGCCGACACCCCAGAGACGTACCCCGAAGCCCGAGCCCGGATCGTCGGTTTCGGGAGTGGCGGCTGCGCGGGTGCTCGTGTCGGCGTCCGTCCACGCGCTTGGACTGGTGTGAGCTGCGGCAGCGGCGCCGTTTCCTTCCGACTGTGCAGGCGCGGGGGGCGCTGCGTCTGCGAGTTCTCTGGCTGGAAGCGGGAGCGGATCAAGATCGAGAATTCGTGTGGTGATGGAGTCAAGGAGCGCCCGATCGTGGCTCGCTACGATCACGATGCCGGGCCAGTCGCGGAGCACGCGCTCGAGGTATGCCGCAGACGCGTCGTCGAGGTGGTTGGACGGTTCGTCGAGGAGCAGCGTGTGCGGTGCGGTAAGAAGTATTGCGGCGAGGGCGAGTCGGAGCCGCTGCCCGCCAGAGAGCTCGCCGATCGGGTGCGCTGCAGAGAAGCCACCCAGGCCGAGCCCAGATACCACGTCGCCGCGGTGTGCCTCCGCCGACCACGCGCCCGAACGCTCAGCCTCTTCGAGCGCTGCTGAATACTCTTCGGCGACGCTTGGGTCATCAGGACGATCTGCGAATTCGGCCCCGAGGCGTTCGAGGGCACTCAGCGTCTGAAGCGCCGCCGTCTGCGCGTCATCAAGCACCTCGGACATCGGCGTACCGTCGGGGTAGGGCAGTTCTTGGGCGAGAAGCCCCACGCTGCCGGGATGCATCACCGTGCCGCTGCTCGGTTCGATCGTGCCGGCAATGACCCCGAGTAGCGTCGATTTTCCAGTGCCGTTCTCACCGATCAACCCGATACGGTCTCCAGCGCGTGCGGTGAAGGTGATGTCGTTGAGGACGCGTCGATCCGCGTAGGAGAGCGCGATCCCGGAGACCGCGAGATGGTCGGCATGTGATCTCCCCGATGCCGACTCAGCGCGTGACGCGGCGCGAGTAGCGCCGTTCAGCGCAGGGGCCACAGACGTAGCGGAGCCGCGAGCTGCAGCCCGGGCGGTGCTCGCCTGCGGGACTGCCGGGGTCGGGTGTGAATATGGTGCGGGCATGTTGGCCGCCTTTCGGAACGAACGGTAGGGCTCCGCGGGGCATTGTCAGGAGACCGAATTCTCAACCGGAGGAGATAGTGATCTCCAGCTTCGGGATGGCGGCACTCCTGCGCCTCTGGCGCGGAACGTCAACAGCGTTAGTTCTTCACGTCGAAGAGTGTACGCCATCCTGGCCGGGGGCGCGCAACCCCCAAATGGGTTCAGCTCCCTGGGAGTGTGCCCGCCCGAGTGCGTCGGCGTCGGCCCTGAGTGCTGGTCGGAGTACGCTACAGAAGACGACAGAGGGGGACCGCCATGACTATGGAGGCAAGCGGACGACTGGTGAAAACCAACCGCGGAGTTGATCTGGTGCTGGCGCGCTCACTGGCGCTTCCGATCGCTGAAGCATGGGGATTCCTCACTGCACCGGAACTCACAGAACAGTGGTTTGGCCCATGGGAGGGCGACGGTCGTGCGGGCGGGAGCGTGCGGATCCGGATGCGTTTTGAAGAGAGCATGCCCGCGATCCGGGCACGAGTGCTCGCGTGCGAAGCCCCGAATCGTCTTGCACTGCACACCGTGGACGAGTACGGCAGTTGGGAGCTCGACCTGTTCCTCGAGGAGGACGGTGACGAGGACACGCTGCTGCGCTTCGTGCACCACCTCGATGCTGACTCCGAAGTGGGAGACATCGGCCCTGGGTGGGAGTTCTACCTCGATCTGCTGGTCGCAGCCACCGAAGGTACTGAGCGCCCAGGATTCGACCAGTACTACCCGTCGATGCGGGAAGCGTACGTGGCACTTCGCCCGCAGTAGCTTCTGCGCGGCGGCCGTGCGGCCGTGGCGTCTCGCGGTTCTCCGGCCCCAGGCCAGTTCGCCTCGAGTCCAGTGCCCGCCGAGTCACGCTGCCGGGTGGCTTCGTCGCGGAGAGTTGTTCGCGCGCAGTCGCAGTGTCTGCAGCAGCAGCAGCAGCAGCAGCGGCGGCGGCAGCAGCAGCGGCAGCAGCAGCGGCGGCAGCAGCGGCAGCAGCGGCAGCGGCAGCAGCGGCAGCAGCTAGGCTCGCTGCATGTCGATCGATCACGTCAGCGCTGCGTACAGCGCGCGGGCTCAGCACTACGTTGCAGCTGTCGGCAAGATTGAGCATGTCGATGAGCGCGATCGAGAGTTTGTACGTGCCTGGGCCCGACAGATCCAGGGCCAGATACTCGATGTGGGCTGTGGTCCCGGTCAGTGGACGGCGTATCTCAGTGCCCAAGGTGCCGAAGTGCAAGGAATCGATCCGGTCGCCGCTTTTATCGAGCGGGCAGAGGCGGACTACCCCGCGGCACGCTACCGTCAAGGTTGCGCAGAAGACCTTGCAGTCCCAGACAACGCACTGGGCGGAATCCTCGCCTGGTTCTCGCTGATCCACACGGATCCGGACGACATTGCGGGCATCGTCGCTGAGTTCGCCCGTGCATTGCAGCCGGGCGGAACCGTGCTGATCGGGTTCTTTGCGGGGCCATCAGGCAGCGTCTTCGACCACGCCATCACCACGGCGTACTACTGGACACCCGACGCCTGGGCTGAGCTCCTCGAACGCGCCGGCTTCGTTGTGCGGGAGTCTTGGACGCGCACCGAGGTGGACGCGCGCCCGTGTGGGGCTATCGTGGCGGAAATGTCTGCCGTACCGTCTGACCAGGTCCGGTAACGACCGTGCGGGGCACGACGTCCTTCGCAACAACGGTGCTAGCACCGATCACCGCGCCGCACCCGATTGTCACGCCCGGCGTCACCGTCACATTCGCGCCGATCCACACGTCATCCTGGATCACGATTGGCGCGACCGTGATCCCGTCAGTGCGCTCTTCGGGAGAGAGCGGATGCCCTGAGTCAGCAGTGTGACTCCAGGACCGATCATGACGCGGTCGCCGATGATGATGCCACCGAGATCAAAGAAGGTCACCACGTTGATCGCGGTCGGCAACGGGAAACGGAAGTTCGATCCCAAACCCACGATCACTTGCGAAGCGATAGCGGCGTTCTTGCACCGGGCGGAGCTGAAAAGTAGCGCCGGACCCGCTCAGTATGCCGGTGGGTGCAACGCCGATCCCGAGCCGTAGTGCTGAGAACTATGCTCGAACGCCTGAGGCGCGGGGTGACAGTGGAGGTGTGCCGCGTTGAACAGGCCGACGTATCCGGCCCGCAGTTCGGAGCTGAACTCGAAACGGGGCGCGACGAATGCTCGCCGCGCCCCTCGGAATCACCGCCTCTGCGATGTCTGCTTCGACCGGACCTTCGGAGTTCGGCTTCCTTCCACCCCAGCGCAGGGGCCACGTGCTCCGCGAACGCCTACATCACGTGCAGATCGTATTCTGGGCCGAGCTGGTTCGGAATCCGTTGACAGTCCGCACGCACCCTCGTGCTACAAAAAGCCCGTCGTGGGGTCGATTGATGTGAGAAAGCCACGGATAGTGGTCTCGTGCTGTTCGCGACTGATTGGTTCGGATCCACCGGAAACACTGAACCCGTAGCCGTCGTTGGGTCCCGATACCCAGTCGTAGTGATGAGAGCCGTCCTCGGCGCGTCTGCGCACAAGAAAGGTCTCTTCGTCCACGGTGAAGCGCCCCAGCTCGGTATAAGACTCATCATCCTGCCGCAACATCGAGGAGTCTGAGTCATCCGTGGGCTCATCATCTTTGTCCACGGTCCGAACCTACCCTCATTGCTGGATCGCGTATCCCTCAACCGGGCCTTCGGTATTCGGCTTCCAGCCCAGCGCAGGGGCGACATGCTCCGCAAACGCCTGCATCACGTGCAGGTTGTACTCGGGGCCGAGCTGGTTTGGGATCGTCAACATGAGTGTGTCCGCGGCCATGACGGCCTCATCGGCCAGCAACTGATCGATGAGCTTGTCTGGCGTATCCGCGTAGGTCTTCCCAAACGTCGATCGCATGCCGTCGATCACGCCCACCTGATCCTGCCCATCGCGGCCGCGCAGCCCAAAGTAGAGTTCGTCCTGTTCGCTCACGATCGGGAACACGCTGCGGCTCACTGAGACGCGCGGCGCACCGGTGTGCCCGGCCGCTTTGTACGCTGCCCTGAACCGGTCAATCTGATCCCTCTGCAGCACGTGGAGCGGCTCGCCGGTGGCCTCGGTCAATAGCGTCGAGCTCATCAGATTGAGGCCCTGCCGCCCCACCTGCTCTGCGGAGTCACGTGAGCCTGCACCCCACCACACGTGATCACGCAGGGTGGGAGACTGCGGCTCTATTGCGAGGCGACCTGGCGGGGCCATCTGCGGATCACTTTCGACGAGTGTGTCTCCGTCAATTGCCTGCAGGAACAGCTCAAACTTGTCGCGGGCAATATCCGCTCCGCGCGGGTCAGCTGACCCGGTGTAGCCAAACGCCTCGTAGCCACGCAGCGCAGTTTCGGGTGATCCCCGGCTCACGCCGAGCGCGAGTCGCCCGTCAGAAATGAGATCCAGCGCCGCCGCTTCCTCTGCGAGGTAGAGGGGGTTTTCGTAGCGCATATCGATGACTCCGGTGCCGACCTCAATGCGCTTCGTGCGCGCGGCCATCGCAGTCAGCAGCGGGATCGGCGAGGCCGCCTGACGCGCAAAGTGATGTACACGCACGTACGCGCCGTTCACTCCAATTTCGTCGGCTCCCTCCGCCAACTCGATGGTCTGGCGCAGCATGTCGCCTGCGGTGCGCACCCGCGATCCGGGCACCGGGCCGTAGTGGCCGAAAGACAGGAATCCAAAAGCTCTCATGCTCAGTGGAACAGCGTGTGCGCAACTATATTCCCGCGCATGTAGTTTGTTGCCGCCGGTTCCTTGCGCGGCCCCGAGCGGAAACACCGCTTGATCCTCCGCTGCGTCTCCGCGAGACCGCGAGACCGCGAGACCGCGAGACCGCGAGACCGCGAGACCGCGAGACCGCGAGACCGCGGTACCCGGTGCGGACGGCACTCTGGGATGACGCGCTTCATACCCAGGGCCGATCCGGTCGCGTGAGCCCGCTCGTAACTTCGAAGTATGGATATTCAACCGAGCGATATGGGTCTGGTCGCGCGCGTCGCGAACCTCAGCAAGCACTACGGCGGTGGAGACCACCGCGTCACCGCCTTGAACGATGTCTCCATTGGGATTCGACGCGGCCAGTTCACCGCCATCATGGGGCCATCCGGATCGGGCAAGTCGACCCTCATGCACGTGATGGCTGGTCTTGACACCGCCACGGAGGGCCGTGTCTGGCTCGGCGACGACGAGATCACGAACCTCGGCGATGCAGACCTGACACGGCTCCGGCGGCGCAGGATCGGGTTCGTATTCCAGGCATTCAACCTCGTCCCCACACTCGACGTGATGGGGAACCTCCGGCTCCCGTTCGAGCTTGACGGCCGGGGCGTGCCCGCAGCGGACCGGGAGCGCATCGACACGCTGGTGAACGCGCTCGGCCTAACCGGTCGCACGAGCCATCGCCCGCACGAACTCTCTGGGGGCAGCAGCAACGCGTGGCGATCGCTCGCGCGCTTGCGACGCAGCCCGATGTCATCTTCGCCGACGAACCCACCGGTGCGCTCGATTCTCGTACGGGGCGCGAGGTGCTCGGGTTGCTCCGCGCTGCCGTCGTGCAGCAGGGGCAGAGCATCGCGATGGTCACGCACGATCCGATCGCTGCGAGCCACGCCGACCGGATTCTCTTCCTCGCGGACGGACGGATTGTCGCTGACCGAGGCGCAATGACGCCCGAGCAAATCTCCACGGCCATGCTCAGCCTCGAATCGGTAGCGGCATGAAGACCGGGGCAGGCATTCGTGAGCACGGGGCTACTGTCATCGTCGCCGCGCTCAGCACGCTTTTCGCATCGACACTGATCCTGGGCACCGGGGTCATGACCGCGGCGCTTGATCCTGACCTGATTGAAAGCTCCGGCACCTTCCGCATGGTGCTGCTCATGGTGTCGGCTGTCTTCATCGTCATCGCACTCTACGTCGGCGCAATTGTCACCGCGAACACCTTCGCGACGATTATCGCGGGGCGCACCCGTACGATCGCTCTCCTGCGTCTCGTTGGCGCGAGTTCGCGAAAGGTGCGCTCACGGGTCGCAGGAGAGGGGCTCCTGATGGGAGCTCTTGGCGCAGGTATTGGGTGGGTGCTTGCCGAATTGCTGATCCTCGCGGCAGTGAGCTGGGGGCCAGGGCTCGGGTGGCTTCCCGCCGGACGTGAGTACCCTCGGTTTGATCCGCTGACGGTGGGCGCCGTTGGAGTGGTCGCGCTGACCACGTGGGCTGCGGCGTGGGCTGGATCGCGCCGTGTGGGATCCGTCTCGCCGATTGCCGCGACCGGTGCCGCGGTGGAGCTCCGGCCCGACGCCGCACGCGGACGCACGGCTCGCACCGTGTGGTCGATCATTCTGATCATCCTCGGCGCAGTCTTCCTGACACTCGGCCTGCTGCTCGGGATGCTCACTCCGCTGGCGCTGCTCGTCGCATTCTTTGGCGGGCTGCTGTCATTCACGGGAATCGCGCTCGGCGCGCACATCATCATGCCTCCGATCCTGCGGCTCACCGGAACACTGCTGGGGCAAGGGCCAACGGGGCGTCTTGCCGCGGCGAACGCCGTGCGGTTCCCCGAGCGCAGCGCACGCTCCACAATTGGACTCGTCATCGGCGTCACCCTCGTCACCATGTTCGCTGTGGCGCTCGAGACCTACGGCAGTATGACCCAGATTGCGTTTGAGAGCGACCCCGCCCTCGCTGCCGCACTCGCTGAGACGCTCGCGATCACCACCGCCGTCTTCACCGGGCTCGTGGGGTTCTCCGCGATCATCGCAGCCGTCGGCATGGTGAACACGCTCTCGCTCAGCGTGCTGCAGCGCACGCGAGAGCTCGGACTGTTGCGTGCGCTCGGGTTCACCGGCGGCCAGGTGCGGCGCATGGTGATCGCTGAGAGCTGTCAGATGACGCTCGCCGCGCTGGGCTTCGGCCTCCTGCTCGGTGTGTTCTACGGCTGGGTGGCCGCACAATCTTTGCTCGGATCGCAAGCTGGGTTCGCGCCACCCACGATCCCGTGGCTCGTGGTGTCCGGCATCGTCGTGTTCGGGTTCGTTCTCGCGGTGAGTGCTGCGGTGGCACCCGCACGGCGCGCGATCCGCGTCTCCCCGGTCGCGGCGCTCGCGGTGGATTAGAAAGGGGGAGCGCCGCTCGCGGTGGACTAGAAAAGGGGAGCGCCGCTCGCGAGTGGTGTCGTCTCCGGCGAGTGCTGCCGCCTCGGGGTCGCGCACGCGGAGGGAATCCGAGCTCATGCAGGAAATCCGAGCCCAGCCAGGACGAAACAGCTGATTTCTTCCTGTGCGAGCTCGGATTTCCTGCATGAGCTCGCGTGACCCCAGCCACAGGCCCCCAGCACTGTCCAGGGGCCCAGCCCAGCGGGGTGGCAGCGTGCAGGGATAGGCTGGACGCATGAGCGTTGTGATTGATCCCAGTTTCGATCCCGTCCCTTCTCTGACCCGCACGGTCGACGTCCGCGTCGCCGATGCGGCAGCGGTCGCAGCGGCCCCTGCACGGGCGTGCTTCGTGCCGGCAGAGGGCGACCTTCCCGAGTGCGATTGCCTCGCTGGGGTGACGCGTGATGCGCTCGCCGCAGCGGGCTTCACCGGCGCAAAGAACCACACCCTGGTGCTCCCTGGCGCGCAGCTGTGTGTGCTGGTCGGCACGGGATCCGGGATCGAGACGAGCGCCGTGCTCCGCGATGCCGTTGCCGCATTCACCCGCGCTGCCCGCGAGTCGGCCACGCTTGCGGTTGATCTCACCGGTGTGATCGCAGCGGGGATCCCTGCAGACGAAGCTGCGCTCGCCGCAACGGAGGGTGCCCTTCTTGCGCGCTACCGCTTCGACGCGCTGAAGAGCGACCCGAAGACGGTGGAGCTCACAGACCTCGTGCTCGGTGTCGCAGCGGACACCGATGAGGTCAAGACTGCCCAGGCCGGCGTTGCACGCGGCCTGGTCCTCGCCCGCACCGCTGCGCTCGCCCGCGACCTCGCAAACACGCCGCCGCGCCACCTGAGCGCGGTGAAGTTTGCCGAGGTCATCGAGCGTTTGGCGCCTGAATTTGGCCTGGCCGTTGAGGTTTTCGATCGTGCCGCCCTCATGGAACTCGGTACGGGTGGTCTGCTTGGCGTGAATGCCGGAAGCGTTGAAGAACCCCGCATGATCAAGGTCAGCTACCGCCCGGCCGATGCTGATGGCCACCTGGCCCTCATTGGAAAGGGCATCATGTATGACTCGGGCGGGATCAGCCTGAAGCCGTCGAACGCGATGCACGCTGCAATGAAGTTCGACATGATGGGCGCCGGGTCTGCGTTCGCATCGATGACAGCGCTGCGCGAGCTCGGCGTGACCACGGCCGTGACGAGCTGGCTCATGTGCACGGACAATATGCCCTCCGGCAGCGCTACGAAGCTGGGTGACGTGCTCACGATGCGCGGTGGAACCACCGTCGAGGTAAAGAACACCGATGCCGAGGGGCGGTTGGTCATGGCCGACGGCCTCGTGCTCGCCACTGAGGATCGCAGCGTCGATGAGCGCCGACCGGACGCGATCGTTGACATCGCGACGCTCACCGGCGCTGTCATGGGGGCACTCGGTACGCGCACCGCCGGCATGCTCGCGAATGACGACCGAATCGCTACCCAGTTGCAGGCTGCCGCCGACGCGACTGATGAGAACATTTGGCGTTTCCCTCTGGATCGCCGCTACCGGGACCAGCTGAAGTCGAATGTGGCTGACCTGTCAAACATCGGTGGCCAGTACGCCGGGGTGATTCTCGCAGCGCTGTTCTTGGACGAGTTCGTCGACGGCACCCCGTGGGGTCACCTCGACATCGCTGGGACGATGCAGGCAGAAAGCGATGATCTGTGGCGCTCGGTGGGTTCCACCGGGTTTGGAGCACGCTTGCTTGCACAGTTCGCCGACGACTTCGTCGCACCAACCGGGGAGTAATCGTGACCGCTCTGCTGCGCGATCTCGACGCGTACATCCGCGGTTTCGCGGACTTCGTCACCGCGAGCCCCACGTCGTACCATGCCGCCAACGCGGTCGCGGCTCAGCTCGCTACGGCCGGATTTACCCCGCACGCCGAAGACGCGGCTTGGGATGCGCTGAGCGCCGGCAGCAGTGGTTTCGTGGTGCGCGATGGCGCCGTGATTGCGTGGCGGGCCGGGTCGGGCCTCTCCGCGACGAGCCCGGTGCGCGTGCTCGGCGTGCACACGGACTCTCCCGGCTTCGTGTTGAAGCCGCACCCGGACTTCCGTGCTGATGGCTGGGCGCAGGCCGGTGTCGAAGTCTACGGTGGGCCGCTGTTGAACTCGTGGCTGGATCGCGACCTCGGGATCGCCGGCCGAATCGTGACTCGCAACGGCATCGAGTGCCTCGTGCAGACGGGCGCGGTCGCGCGGATCCCGCAGCTCGCCATTCACCTGGACCGCGAAGCAAACACGGGACTCGCCCTGAACAAGCAGCGCCACGTGCAACCGGTCCTCGCTGTTGGCGACAGCGCCGAGGGCGTGTCTGTCGCGGGCCTCCTGAGTGAGGCCTCGCGTGCGGCGAGTTTCGCGACCGCAGATGGAGCCTCGGAGACCGTCTTAGACGGCTGCAGCCTCGGCTTCGCACCGGACGAAATCGCTGGTGCCGACGTGCGGCTGTTCGATACGCAGCCGCCGCAGCGGATTGGGGCGAGCGGCGAGTTCTTCGCGTCGCCACGCCTCGACAACCTGAGCTCGACCTATGCGGGGCTGGTTGCCCTGCTCGAAACGGATCCGGCTCCCGGCACGATCTCCGTGCTCGCGGCGTTCGACCACGAAGAGCTCGGTTCGGAGACCCGATCCGGTGCGGCTGGCCCGTTCCTGGCCGACGTGCTGGGGCGGCTGCGCGCCAGTCTCGGAGCGACCCGCGATGAAGAGGCACAGGCCAGTGCCGCGTCGTGGTGCATCTCGGCGGATGCCGGGCACTCAGTGCACCCAAACTATCCGGAGAAGCACGACCCCAACGTGCGCCCGCTGGCAGGCCGCGGGCCAATGCTCAAGATCAACGCGAACCAGCGCTACGCGAGCGATGCCCACGGCGCAGCACTCTGGGGGAGGGCCTGCGCTGCGGCAGAGGTGCCGACACAGGAATTCGTGTCGAACAACACCGTGCCCTGCGGGTCAACGATCGGCCCGATTACCGCGACTCGTCTGGGAATCCGCACCGTCGATGTCGGAGTTCCCCTGCTGTCGATGCACTCGGCACGCGAACTCGCTCACGTCGCTGATCTTCACGGTCTCGCTCGCGCCACTGGCGCATTCTTCGCCGGGGCATAGCCGCTTTCCGCAACGCTCACGGTCGGTATCGGGCGAGGCTTCTGGCCCCTGCTTCTGGCCTTCTCGCCTCTCGCGTCCCTGCGCTGACGCCTGCTGGGGCGGTGAGCGATGCGATCTTCCCCGTGGCGTGGCGTGGCGTGGCGTGGCGTGGCGTGGCGTGACGTGACGTGCCGTGACGTGACGTGACGTCCCCGGGGGAGCTCTGAGGTCGGAGGAGTGAGCGGCAGGGTGCCAGTGGGCCGCCAGAGAACTTCGCATTGTGGATAGCGCTGAGCTCGCAGCCGCGGCAGGCTTGTCTCATACCTTCAACCAGCGTCGCGAGAAGGAGACATCACGTGCGAGAACAATTCAAGGCGGCCATGCGCCAGTGGCACACGGGGATCTGCCTGGTGACCTCCGCCGGCAATGGTGAACGCCCCATCGGGCTCGTGTGCACCTCGTTCACCTCGCTCTCACTCGATCCGGTGTTGGTGAGTTGGGCAGTTGATCATGCGTCCTCGTCGATCGATGCGTGGCGTGCGGCGGGATCCTACGCACTGCACGTGTTGCCGCCGAGTGAGCGCCCGCTTGACCATCCCCTCGTTGCCGCGTTCGCGCAGCGTGGCGGGGACAAGTTTCGCGGTCTGGACTTTGCGCTCAATCACCATGGTGATCCCGTGTTCCCCGGCCTCGCCACGCGCTTTGACTGCGTGCTTCACGAGCGCATCACCGTTGGGGATCACGACCTCATGATTGGTCGACCGACTGCCATCACTCACCCTCCACAGAATCGAGCATCATGATCCGCGATATTCTCAACGGCGAAGATTTCAAGCTTGGCCTCTTTTCTCCCAACTGCTCTGGCGGCCTCGCGGTCACTCAGATCCCGGAGCGATGGAGTGCGAGCTGGGAGGACAACCTGGCTCTTGCTCACGCCGCTGAGGCGGCGGGGATCGACTTCCTCCTGCCCATCGCGCGATTCATTGGGTACCAGGGCGACACGAACTTTCATGGCGCGGTGCTGGATCCGATCGTATGGGCAGCAGGGCTTCTCGCGAGCACGAAACGGATCAACGTTTTTTCCACCGTGCATACGGCGTTCAACAACCCGATGGTGGTGGCGAAGCAGCTGGCGACACTTGACCAACTCGGTGGCGGAGGCCGCGCCGGGTTGAATGTGGTGGCAGGGTGGAATCTTCCCGAGTATGAGGCTCTCGGCACCCCCATGCCGGAGGCACACGATGACCGCTACGGCTTCGCCGCTGAGTGGCTCGACATCATTGAGCGTGCGTGGTCTGCCGAGGGGAAGTTTCAGTACGACGGAACGTTCTACCAGTTGAAAGACAGTGAATCGGAGCCGAAACCGCACGGCGGTCGAGTGCCGATCCTGAACGCCGGTTCTTCAGCACAGGGGCGTGACTTTGCCGCCCATTTCTCCGACTTTGCGTTTACGATCATTCCCGATGCTGAGACGGGCGCGGGCATCGCACGGCGCATGAAAGAAGAGGCGCGCGCAACGTACCAGCGCGAGGTCGGGGTGCTCACTCTGAGCCACGTGGTGTGTCGGGAAAGCCGATCGGAGGCGGATGACTATCTTGCCTACTATGCCGAGGAGAATGCGGATTGGGGCGCGGTGGATTATCTGATGGGGCTGCAGGGGTTGCACGCGCAGTCGTTCACGCCTGAGATGCTTCAGACGATGCGTTCTCGGTTCGCGTCAGGACACGGTTCGCTTCCGATTGTGGGAACACCTGAAGACGTTGCTGAGCAGATCCGTGCGGTGAGTGACGCTGGCTTCGACGGCATGACCCTCGCGTTTGTCGACTACACGTCCGAAGTTGCGCGGTTTGGCCGCGAAGTGATGCCGATCCTGGAGCGAATGGGTGTGCGGCTCCCGCGCAAATAGCATGCCTGGGAATCTGCTCACGGACTACCCCGTGGCTTGCACGTCGAGCCCCGGGCGACTTCGTGATGCGGTGGATGGACTGACTGGATATGACCACGCGGTGCTGGGGCCTGCGATGACGCAGCGGCGGGCAGCCGCGCCGGACTGTGGGGCGCGGCAGCGTGCGGCGCCGTTGCGCGAGCTGCAGCCAGGGAGGGTCAACGGACTCCGGTTCGAGAGCCTCTCACTGGTCTTCGTCGCCTACGGGACGCGCGTCCAGGTGGTGGCGCCTCCGACGCGAGAACAGGTGGTGCTCGTTGTCCCCCTCGGGCCGATGCGGGTGGAGGTGGGCGGTCACGGCGCGCAGCTGACGACGCCGTTTGCGCTCTCGAGTTCGATGGAAACGACGATGCACCCCGACCCGAGCGCGGGCGCGCTTGTTGGCGCGGTGCCCGTTGCTGAGCTGACCGCGCAGTTGTGCGAGAGTTTCGGTGCGGAGCGCGAGTTCGCTGTGGATCTGGCTCAGCCGCGACCGATTCCGCTGAACGCGGCCCCTGCCCTGCACCGCGTCTGGTCAGAGTTTGCCGGGCGCCCGACGCTGGATCCGACTCCGTTGTTTGACCGTCTTGTCATCGGGCTCGCGCCCTACGTGAGCTATGGCTCAGCCCTGCGCCCCGACCCGGTCGGCGTCGGTGCCGCGTCAGCGCACCCACTGGTGTCGCGCAACTCGCCGCCGCCGTATCTCACACACGCCGCGCGCTATCTGCGTCGTCACCTCGCTGATCCGATCTCACTCACAGAGCTCGGGACCATCGTGGGGATCGGAAGCCGGCAGCTGCAGCTTGCGTTCCAGGCCCACCTCGGGTGCACCGCGCAGGAGTATTTGCGCAGTGCCCGGCTCGATCAGGCCTGGAGTGTGCTGCGCGAGCGCGCGCCAGGGTCGGGAGCCAGCGGTGAGCGAAACGTCGCGGCCGTTGCAGCCGAAGTGGGGATCCCGCACAGTGGACGGTTTTCACAGTACTTTTTTGAACGCTTTGGTGTGCTGCCTTCCGCTGTGCGAGGGGCGTGATCGGAACGTGCCGCGATCAGCGGCGTGCGTGGCCCTGAAGCCAGTGTCTTCCACGGATTCTCTGCCCATGCCAGCACGAGATATCTCTGCGGGGGAGGTTGTGGCGGAGGCTTGGGCGAGCTCGGGGAGCGTGGAAATCGCCGGGCGTGCTCGGGTAATAGCGGGGAACGGTGAGGGGTGCGGGGAGGATCGGCTCCCTGTTCCAACACCGCGCAGAATTCTGGTCACCACAGCTGACCGCGGCCAGGATCGACCTCTGTGCTCGAAGACGTCACCGAGGACCCGGAAGCGAGCACGGCTGTGCCTACTTCCGAGCCCTCGATCGCTACGCTGAGACGGGGAGTGCGCTGAGTGCTTTCGCGAGCGCCGTTCCATCTTCATCGGCGAGTGCTGCCTTGCTCAAGCGAGCGAGCGTCTTCGCGGCCTCCGGCGCCCCGATGAGCTGCGGAACAGTGGCCATGAGCGCTGCGAAGCTCTCCGAACCGTGCGCGTGTGTTTGGCCGTAGCCCTTGAGGACACGGGCACACTTGGCGACCTCGCACGCGAGTTCGTAGTCCACTTCAGCCGCGGTGACAGTGAGGTCGAGCCACGCCTCAATCGCGAGCTGCTCTCGCCCATAGCGGAGCGAGCGCGGTCGTATTGGGCGCATCGATGCCATCAGCCACAGCATGCTCGAGCCGAATACTGAGGTGGTGTTCACGATCATGCCATCTCGGGTGATCGCACCGACGACCTTCGCGAACACCCGTGAGCGAGACAGCGCTCTGCCCAGCGCGGTCGGCAGCGTGTCAGTGATCTCGTCGACCTGCGGGTGGAGGAACTCGCGCACTTGAGTGAGCTGACCCGTCTCCGCTTTTGCCTCAACGCGCACGCCTTCGATGCGGCTCTTGCGTAACTTCTGGAGTGCCACGTGAATGGTGTCTTGGTACGACATCCAGAGCGCCGTGTGCCGAGCGACTTCAATCGAGAGTTCAGCACTGCCACTGCGCCCGGTATCGAACGGAATCACCCGTGAAATCCGGTCGAGGAACAGATCCGTGTACGCCGGCCCCTGATACATCGCGGTGCGCACGCAACCGTGTACCACCATCGACCGCGCAGTTTCAGCGAACGCGGGCACCCGGTCCATGCGATCGGCGATCTTGGGCCCCACGAGTGCGCGCGGATCGGAGATCGCGAGCTCCGTGTGGCGCTTCTCGGCTGCCTCTGCGGCCTCCTCCTCGGGATCGCGGGGGCGTCTGCGCCCGATCGTGACGCGCACGGGGCCGAGGCCAGATGGCGGGGCCGGGGAGCGGCAGCGAGCGCAGCTGCCTCGGCCGCTGCCTCCTGCGCTGCAGTGTAGCCGAGCCCAAACGCCTTGAGTGAGCGTTCTACGGCTTTCCCCGATCGCCTCAGCGACGCTTCAAATGCCTCACGCGGGATCGGCAGCACACCGGACCCGGCGAGCGCCCCAAACAGTGAGGATGAGATCACACTCCCCGCCTGCGCTGCGAGCGCATTGAAGTCGGTCGCGATGAGTTGCTTGGACCCGGCGCGCGCCGAGCGCATCAGGCTCTCCTCGTCAACGCGACCATCATCCATCGCGATCTTCTCCGCGATCGAGTACACCCGGTTCGTTGATGCGATAAGCGTGGTGCGGTCTGGGGTGCAGAATCCGCGCTGCAGTGCGCGTCCCGCCTCCATCAGTTCTGAGGCGATTACGACGTCGACCTGGCCCGGGGTGGGGAACAAGCTCAGAATCGGCTCCATGCGTGCGCTGCCCAGGCTCGCTGTGTCGCTGCGCGGGTAGAGCTCGACGTAGTACACGGTGGCGCCGGTGCGCTGTGCGACGCCGGCGACGGAGGTGCTCTGCGTCACGAACCCGGCGTCCTCACCGAGTGAGACGATCCAGTCGGCCAGCACACCACCGCCCTCGCCGCCCATGGCGAGAACGGCGATGGTGATGGGACGGCGGCCGGTTTCCCAGGTGCTCATGCAGCCACCTCGTACTGGCTCGCGCGTCGCTCGACGGGAGAGGACAGCATGGAGATCCATGCGGATCGGATCTTGCCGAGGGTGCGGTCGCCCCAGCTCGGGTTGATGACGACGTCGGTGCGATAGAACGAGGGGCAAAGCGATGCCGCGTGGGCGTTTGCGCCGCACACGCCGCACCCCACGCAGCTGTCGATCACGGTCGCCACCGGGTCGGTGCGCATCGGGTCTGGATTCTCTTTCAGTGTGAGCGACGGACAGCCCGAGATCCGGATACAGGCATGATCGCCTGTGCACGTGTCGGCATCAACACCGAAG
Organism: Leucobacter luti; assembly: GCF_019464495.1. NCBI lineage: Bacteria > Bacillati > Actinomycetota > Actinomycetes > Micrococcales > Microbacteriaceae > Leucobacter > Leucobacter luti. The sequence continues at coordinate 2,732,161 of NZ_CP080492.1, forward strand.
CGCTGGCGCACCACCCGTTTTCCCGCCGCAATATCTTTGGCGCGTTTCGGCTTCTCGCGGCGTTGGAGATTGAGCTGACACTCGCTCTGCGCCACAATCACCTTCGGACCTTCGGTCTCCGTGGTGAACGCTTCAACGAAGATCTTCTTGAGTTTCGCGACGTCATAGGTGTGGGTCATCGTTTTGGCCCATTTCACTCCGATGCCGCGCACGGCGCGCTCGATCGGGTTCCCGGATCGGCGATTCGGCGTCTCGGCCTGGCCATAGGAGGACAGCACGTCCTGCCCGCCCGTTGCTGCGGCGTACGAATTGTCGACGACCACGACGACCTGGTCGTTCTTGTTGAACACAGCGTTGCCGATCCCGCTGGTGAGCCCGTTATGCCAGAAGCCGCCGTCGCCCATCACGCCAATGGTGGAGCGATCGGCATCCTTTGGGTTGAGTGCTGCGGCGCCCGCAGAGCCGAGTCCATACCCCATCGTGGTGCCGCCCAGGTTGAACGGTTCATTGATGCCGAAGAGGTGGCAGCCGATGTCCATGCTGACGTGGTGCTCCTGTCCCACCTCTTTCTCTGCGAGTTTCATCGCGGAGAAGATGGGGCGCTCCGGACACCCGGTGCAGAGCCCAGGTGGACGCGCCTGCACCTGCTGCGCATCGACACGGGCCGCGAATGGGCTCGCTGGATTTTCAGCGGGGAGTAGGAGCGAGGGCTGTGTCTCCATGAGCTGCGCGGAGTACTGCTCAAGGAATGCGGTGAGGCCTTTTGTGACGACCTGGGTGGTGTACTCGCCGCCCATCGGCAAGAGGTCCTTCCCATGCAGCGCCGTCGGAACACCGGCCTTGCGCAGGATTGAGTGCAGGTTCTGCTCGATGTAGTCAGGCTGGCCTTCTTCGAGGAGCAACACTGCTTTCTTGTCTGCGCAGAATTCGAGCACCTCTTCGTCGATGACGGGGTAGGTGACGTTCATCACGTACATCGGCACACGAGTGTTGCCGAACGCGTCGGAGCAACCCAGCAGTTCGAGTGCACGGTTGAGGGTGTTGTAGAGTCCGCCCTGCACGATGATGCCGATGTCATCGACGTCGCCCTCGAAGAACTCGTTGAGCTTGTGCTCCCGGATGTATTCGACGGCCGCCGGCCAGCGCGCATGGATCTTCTCGTGCTCGTGCAGGAAGCTCGCGGGCGGCAGCACGATGCGGCTGAGGTCCCGTTGTGGGTTTTCGACCGCGTCCGTGATTGTCATCGGTGGTCGAACGTTGTCCTCCGCGACGAAGGAGCCTTGGAGATGGCACGAGCGCAGCCGGAGGTCGAGCATCACCGGAGTGTTACTCGCCTCAGAGAGCGCGAATCCGTGCTTTACGGTGTTCACAATTGCGGCAATATTGGGGCGTGGATCGAGCAACCACATTTGCGATTTCATGGCGAAGGCGTGTGAGCGCTCCTGCATGATGCTGGATCCCTCACCGTAGTCTTCGCCGAGAATCACGAGGGCGCCGCCCTGCACCCCGCCGCTGGAGAGATTTGCGAGCGCGTCAGACGCGACGTTCAACCCCACCGTGGATTTGAAGGTGACCGCCCCTCTGAGCGGGTAGTGCACTGAGGCGGCGAGCATTGCTGCCGCCGTTGCCTCGGATGCGGAGTTCTCAAAATAGACGTCGAGCTCTTCCAGGATGTCGTGCGCGTCACCGAGCACGTCCATCAGGTGAGAGATCGGGGCGCCTTGATAGCCGCCAACGTAGGCGACTCCCGATTCGAGGAGGGCTTTCGTGACTGCGAGGATGCCCTCAACGTGCAGCGGAGTTCCTGCTCCAGATCGTAGGAGTTTGACCTCGTTGACGAACGACCGTTCAGCCATGGTATCTGCCCTTTCGTGTCATCATTGACGCGCGACTCCCCCGAGGATCGCACTCTAAACATATCAAAGAAAATGCGATCGTCACGTAAATGCGATGAAATATTCGTGTTCCGGACGATTCATGTGCCCGGGTCAGTGCTTACTCTGCCGCCTGGGCCCCGGGACGAGTGATCTTCGGGCGGAACGGCCACATTGCCTCGCGTCCCCCCGTGAGTCCCGCGGGACGGAAGATCAAGATGATGACCATGATCGCACCCAAAGTAATGAGTCTGCTGCCAGAGGGGAGCGAGATCATGAAGTCACCGAGTTGCACGCCTTTTTCGAGCAGGCTGAGTGCGTGGCTGAGCGCTGAAATCGCGAGCGTGCCCACCACGGCACCCCACAGTGAGCGCATGCCGCCCACGACGAGCATTGCGATCGTCGTGAAGGTGAAATCGAGCGAAAACTGCGATGCCTGTGCGACCCCGTTGAGCTGCACCCAGACGGCGCCGCCGATCGCTGCGAGTGCCCCGGATACGGTGAACGCGATCACGCGATGCAGCGTGACGCGGACACCTGAGGCCGGTGCAGCCTGGATATTGTCGCGCGAGGCCCGCAGCATTCGCGCGCTGCGGCTCTGGCCATAGAGCCAGGCGAGTGCGATCACCAGGAGCGCGATGAGGAGCACGGTCTGCAGATCGAAGCTCCGCGGCAGACCGGTCATAGACTGGCCTGCCTTGGGGCCCACCTGTTTCCAGTACGTGAGAATTTGCACCACGAGCATCAGGAGGGCGAACGTCGCGATCCCGGCCTCCAAACCGTTCAGCCGCATCAACGCAAGGCCGCTGAGGAGCGCTACGAGGCCGCCAGCCACTGCGGCGATAGCGAGAGCCACGAGCGGAGTCGCCTGTGCGTCGCTGAGGAACGGGAACAGATCGGGCATGATCGAGCTCTTAATGGTGGCCGGGATCGTGAGGAGCGACAGCGTCCACGCTCCCACCGCGACGAACGCGATGTGTCCGAACGAGAGGACCCCGCTGTTCCCGATGAAGGTCCACATGGCGACCACGATGATGAGGTTTGCGAGCGCGTACCCGAGGTCGATGGCCGCGGTTTGCGAGATCGAGCTCGCAAGGAATGAGAACAGCCAGACCACCACGAGCGGTACCACGAGAGTCCAGAGCTTCGCGAGTGGTTCCGGGATCGCGATCCCCGGGAAGCGCCGTGGCACGGAGTTCGGCGAGGTCATGTGCGCTCCTTCGAGAGCCGTGAGGCGAAGATGCCATTGGGGGCGATTACGAGGACGACCGCGACAAGGAGGTAGACGAACGCGATGCGGAAGTCGTTGATCCAGTCGGGCAAGAACGTGGTGAACAAGGAGAGTGCGAACCCCACGAGGAAGCCGCCGGCAACGCTGCCGCCGAGCCTGCCGAGGCCGCCGATCGTCGAGCCGATCAGTGCGAACAGTGTGACCTGCACGCCAAACGTTGGCCCCACTGAACCGCTCTGAGCTGTGAGTACGAACGCGATCGCTGCGGCGAGTACCCCGCTGATCGCGAAGGTAAGGGCGATGACGCTGCCTGCCCGGATGCCGAGCACGCGCGCGGCCCGGAAGTCTTCTGAGGCTGCCTGCACCTGGAGTCCCATGCTGGTGCGGGTCAGGAAGAGTCGCACCGCGAGGAGCAAGATCAGGCCGAGCGCAATGGAGACCACCGAGATCAGGTTGACGCGGAGTTCTCCGATCCGGATCGACGCGGTGAGACCCGGGGCGACCGCGGCCGAGAGGACGTTGGTCCCGAAGATCCCGTCGTACACTCGCTGCAGCAGGATGCTGACACCGAAGCTCGCGATGAGCAGCGTTGCCGGTGGCTGCGACCGGATCCAGCGGAACACCGCCGCGTCCATGAAGAGCGCGAGCGCAACTGCGACTCCGATCGCCGCGATGATCGCGAGCGGCCACGAGATCGGCCAGAGGATGATGAGGGCGTAGCCCGCGGCCGTGATGAGCTCGCCATTTGCGAAGTTGGCGAGACGCATGACGCCGAAGACGAGGCCGATGCCGAGCGCAGCGAGGGCGTAGACGGCGCCGGTAGAGGTCGCGTCGATGAGTGCCTGAAGGATATTCACGAGCCGAGATACGCTTTCATGAGGAGGGTGGAGTCCTGTGCGTCGTCCGGGCCGAGGGTCATCGTGATGCGACCCTCGCTGAGCACGTGCGTGCGATCCGCCGCGGCGACGGTCTGCTGTGCACGCTGTTCCACGAGCAGAACGGCCGTGCCACGCGCGCGAATGCGTT